>CAYVPI010000090.1:15871-20782 GCA_964453495.1 uncultured Pseudomonas sp.
GGGCTTGCCCGCGATGAGCCCCGCCCAAACGACGAACAACCCTTGCAACCCACCACCATCCCCCGCATAAAGACTCCATGACCCTGCCCGCCCAAGAAGACCCGGCCCTGCACGGTTTCCACCCCGCCGTCAGCACCTGGTTCAACAGCAGCTTCCCCGCGGTCACCCCGGCCCAGGCCCAGGCGTGGCCTCTGATCAAGCGCGGTCACAGCACACTGATCGCCGCCCCCACCGGCTCGGGCAAGACGCTTACCGCCTTCCTCGCCGTGCTGGACGAACTGGTCCGCCAAGGCCTGGACAACGGCGGCACGTTACCCGACCAGACCCTGGTCGTGTACGTGTCGCCACTCAAGGCGCTGTCCAACGATATCCAGATCAATCTGCAGGCGCCCCTGGCCGGCATTACTGCCGAACTTGATCGGCAGGGACTCCCTCTGTTGGAAATCCGCACCGCGGTGCGCACCGGCGATACCCTGCAAAAAGAACGCGCGGCCATGCGCAAGAGTGCCCCGCATATCCTGGTGACCACACCCGAGTCGCTGTACGTGTTGCTCGGCTCGGATTCCGGCCGGCGCATGCTTTGCGGTGCGCACACCGTCATCGTCGACGAAATCCACGCCATCGCCGCGAGCAAGCGTGGCAGCCACCTGGCCTTGAGCCTGGAACGGCTGCAGGCACTGTGCGCGGCGCCTTTGCGCCGTATCGGCCTGTCGGCCACGCAAAAGCCCATCGAACAAGTCTCGCATCTGCTGGTGGGCGTCGGCCGGCCCTGCAGCATCGTCGACATCGGCCATGCCCGGCCTCGTGACCTGGGTATCGAAGTACCACAGGTGCCATTGGGCGCCGTGATGGCGACCGATGCCTGGGAACTGGTGTATGAGCGCCTGGCACAACTGGCCCGCGAGCACCGCACCACGCTGATTTTCGTCAACACCCGACGCCTGGCTGAAAGGCTGTCGCGCCACTTGAGCGAACGCCTGGGGCGCGACGCAGTGGCGGCCCACCACGGCAGCCTGGCCAAAGAGTATCGTCTCGATGCCGAACAACGGCTCAAGCGCGGCGAGTTGCAAGTGCTGGTGGCCACCGCTTCGTTGGAGTTGGGTATTGATATCGGCGAGGTCGACCTGGTCTGCCAGATCGGCTCACCCGGCTCGATTTCGGCGTTCCTGCAGCGAGTCGGGCGCTCCGGCCATCAGGTCGGCGGCACGCCCAAGGGTCGGTTGTTCGCCACCTCCCGCGACGACTTGATCGAATGCGCCGCCCTGCTCGACTGCGTGCGCCGGGGCGAGCTCGATACCCTGCACATACCCGTGGCACCGCTGGACGTGCTGGCCCAGCAGATCATTGCCGAAGTCAGCTGCCAGGAATGGCACGAACAGGCGCTGTTCGAACAGTTTCGTCAGGCGACCCCTTACGCCAACCTTGACCACAACCACTACCAAGCCTTGCTGCGTGTGCTCGCCGAAGGCTACAACGGCCGCCAGGGCGTGCGCGGTGCCTATCTGCACCGCGACGCCGTGGCCGGCACCTTGCGTGGTCGGCGTGGCAGCCAACTGACGGCCGTGACCAGCGGCGGCACCATCCCGGACAATGCCGACTATGCCGTGATCCTTGAACCCCTGGGCCTGAATATCGGCAGCGTCAACGAAGACTTTGCCGTCGAGAGCCTGGCGGGCGATGTGTTCCAGCTCGGCAACAGCGCCTATCGCATCATCCGCGTTGAAACGGGCCGAGTACGGGTCGAGGACGCTCAGGGCCAGCTGCCGAACATTCCATTCTGGCTGGGCGAAGCACCGGGGCGCAGCGATGAATTGTCTGTGGCGGTGGCGCGCTTGCAGGCGGGCATCGATGAGCAGTTGGGCGCCAGCGCTGGCGAACCGCAACCGGTGGTCGATTGGCTTTGCCACAGCCTCGGCCTGAACCCCGACAGCGCCGAGCAATTGGTCGACTATCTGGCCCGCACCCGCCAGGCCCTTGGCGCCCTGCCCTCCCAGGACACCTTGGTGATGGAGCGCTTTTTCGATGAAACCGGCGGCACCCAGCTGATTATCCATTCGCCCTTCGGCAGCCGCCTCAACCGTGCCTGGGGCCTGGCTTTGCGCAAGCGCTTCTGCCGAACCTTCAACTTCGAATTGCAGGCCGCTGCCAGTGAAGACGCGATCGTGCTGTCGCTGACCACCAGCCATAGCTTCGCCCTGGAAGAAGTCTGGCGTTACCTGCAATCGACCACTGCCGAGCAGCTCCTGATCCAGGCCGTGCTCGATGCGCCACTGTTCGCTGTGCGCTGGCGCTGGAGTGCCGGCATCGCCCTGGCCTTGCCGCGCTACAGCGGCGGGCGCAAGGTGGCGCCACAAATCCAGCGGATGAAGAGTGAAGACTTGCTGGCGACGGTGTTTCCCGATCAGATCGCCTGCCTGGAAAACCTCGCCGGCGAGCGGGAAATCCCCGACCACCCGCTGGTGGAACAAACCCTCGACGATTGCCTGCACGAAGCCATGGACAGCGAAGGCTGGCTGGCCCTGCTGCGTCGCATCGAAACGGGCCAGGTGCGCCTGATCAACCGCGACCTGCCAGCCCCTTCGCCCCTGGCCGCGGCCATCCTCAACGCCCGGCCCTATGCCTTTCTCGATGATGCACCGCTGGAAGAACGGCGCACCCAGGCTGTGCTCAATCGCCGCTGGAGCGAACCACAAAGCGGCGACGACCTCGGTGCGCTGGATGCCGATGCAATCGCCGCGGTGGGTGAAGAGGCTTGGCCGGCACCGGCCAATGTCGATGAAATGCACGAAAGCCTGATGATGCTTGCCGCTGTCAGCCAGGTCGAAGTCGACGCCAATCCACAATGGCAGCAATGGCTGGAAAACCTTGCGACGTCAGGCCGCGCCACTCGGCTGCAAGTGGCTGCCGACACGTTTATCTGGCTGGCGCTGGAGCGCCTGACCGGCCTGCAAGCCATTTACCCTCACGCCGCAATGACACCGCCCCTGGTCCCTCTGCCTGGTTTCGATGACATACAGGACCCGGACCAGGCACTGGTCGAAGTGATCCGTGCCAGGCTCAGCGGTTTCGGCCCGTTGCGCCTGAATGAAATCGCCGAGCCGCTGAGGCTGACAACGCGGCAGGTCGAGCAGGCGCTGACACGCCTTGAAGTGGAAGGTTACGTACTGCGCGGGCAATTTCGCCCCGGCCAGCGCGAGGAGCAATGGTGCGAACGCCATCTGTTGGCGCGCATCCACCGCTATACGGTCAAACGCCTGCGCCGGGAAATCGAACCGGTCTCGCTGCAGGATTTCATGCGCTTTCTGTTCGATTGGCAGCACCTCTCGCCAGCGACCCGACTGCAAGGTAATGCGGCCCTGGGCGAAGTGCTTGGCCTGTTCGAAGGTTATTCGGCACCCGCCGGCGTGTGGGAAAGCGACTTGCTGCCCATGCGCCTGAAGGACTACTCGGCAAGCTGGCTGGATGAAGCATGCCGCTCGGGCAAGACCGTCTGGGCGCGCATCGCACCACCGGCCAAGAGCGCCGGCGCCACACTCAAGACCACGCCCATCGTGCTGTTGCCACGGGCACGGATCAACCTCTGGCGCGGCCTGTGCGAGCCAAGCGAGGTGAGCGAGCTCTCCCAACGCGCGCAGAATGTCCACAGGGCCCTGGCCGAGCATGGCGCCCTGTTCTTCGATGAATTGCTTGGCGAAGCTCACCTGTTGCGTACCGAACTGGAAAACGCCCTGCAGGAACTGGTGGCCGCGGGCCTGGTCAATGCCGACAGTTTTGCCGGCTTGCGGGCCTTGATCACGCCGGCCAGCAAACGCCTGGAACGCAGCGGTCGGCGCCGGTGCGGGGCTTTTATCGGTGGCATGGACGATGCCGGGCGCTGGGCCTTGTTGCGCCGTGCCAGCAGTACGGTGGAACGTAGCGAAGTTGTTGAACACATTGCCAGGACGTTGTTGCGCCGTTACGGCGTGGTGTTCTGGCGATTGCTCGAGCGCGAAGCGAGTTGGCTGCCGAGCTGGCGTGAGTTGCTGCGCACCTTTCACCGCCTGGAGGCCCGTGGCGAAATACGGGGCGGGCGTTTCGTCAGTGGCTTGGCCGGGGAACAGTTTGCCCTGCCCGAGGCGATCCCCCTGCTGCGCGAAGTGCGCAAGCGGCCGGTCGATGGCGCTATGGTTGCAGTTAGCGGTAGCGATCCACTGAATTTGGTCGGTACCTTGTTGCCAGGCAGTAAGGTGCCGGCACTGAGCGGTAATCGGCTGGTTTATCGCGATGGTGTGCCGGCGGCGGCGTTGGTTGCGGGGCAGCAGCAGTACTGGGTTGAGTTGCAGCCTGTGGAGGCTGCGGCGTTGCGGGAGCGGTTGGTCAGGCATGATTGAATTGAGTAAGGCGCCAGGGCCTCTCGCGGGCAATCGGAATGCCGCACCACCCGCTCCCACGGGATCTGAGAACCCCTGCCCGCTGGCCATCACCCCCTGAAAGGACTAAGGTCGAACACTGACCCATTTGACCGCGCTGCTACAAGGACCCCGTATGAGCCTGTCACTTCTCAGCCGCTATGCTTTTTTCGCCGCTTGCGTACTCTTCACCCTCGCCACCCTGCCCTTCCTCCACCACTCCTGGCTATGGCCATTGACCTTGACCACGGGCATCCTCAGCTTGATCGGCATCGGCGATCTGCTGCAAAGCCGGCATGCGGTGCGGCGCAATTATCCGATCCTGGGCAATATCCGCTACCTGGTCGAAGGTATCCGCCCGGAGATCCGCCAGTACCTGCTGGAGGCCGACAGCGATGCCCTGCCCTTTTCCCGGGCGCAACGCTCGCTGGTGTATTCACGGGCCAAGAACGAAAGCGCCGACAAACCGTTCGGCACCCTCATCGACGTTTACCAACAACAAACCCAAACCCACCCAACACCA
>CAYVPI010000091.1:0-20747 GCA_964453495.1 uncultured Pseudomonas sp.
ACAAACATGCAAAGAACCGCATGCCCTACGAATCGGCGAAGTTCTGCCTGGAGCAAGCCGGCATCAAGCCGTCGGACGTCGACGTGGTGGCGATTCCATTCGCGCCTATCAGCCTGTTCGGCAAGGCGCGCTGGCACTACGCCAAGCGTTACTGGTATGCCCCGGACCGCGCACTCGACGCGATCCTGATGGGCAACCGCCGCTACAAGCGCTACCGCAAACACATTGTGTTCTGCTTGCAGCAGTTGGGTTTTGACCCGAAAAAAATCAAGATCGAGCCGGTCGAGCACCACCTTGCGCACGCATCCAGTGCCTATCACTGCTCCGGCTTCAAGGAAAAAACCGCGATCCTCGGTATCGACGGCAAGGGCGAGTACGCCACGACCTTCTTTGGCTACGGCGAAAATGGCAAGATTCACAAGATCAAGGAATTCTTCGACCCGGACTCCCTGGGTGGCCTGTACGGTGCCATCACCGAGTTCCTCGGTTTCGAGATGCTCGACGGCGAGTTCAAGGTCATGGGCATGGCGCCCTATGGGGATGCCAGCAAATACGACTTCTCGCGCCTGGCCAGTTTCGAAAACGGCGAACTGGTGATCAACACCGATTACGCCAACGTCATCGGCCTGCGCCGCCATAAAGAGAAGGGCAAGGGTTTCTATTTCTCGCCAAAGCTGATCGAGTGGCTGGGGCCCAAGCGCGAAGGCGACATTGCCGACGAGCCGTACATCCACTATGCGGCCAGCATGCAGGCGCTGTTCGAAAAGATCGCGCTGCAGATGGTCGACTACTATCTGGGCGACATCCTCAAGGAAACCGGCAAGATGGCATACGCCGGTGGCTGTGCCCTGAACGTCAAGCTGAACCAGAAGATCATCGCCCGTCCCGACCTCAAGGAACTGTTCGTGCAGCCGGCTTCCGGCGATGCCGGTACCGCGGTCGGTGCGGCTGCTTATGTGTCCCACGCCCGTGGTGTGCCGGTCGAGAAGATGGAACACGTCTACCTCGGCCCGGCTTACTCCAACGAGGATGTGATCGCCGCCTGCGCCCGCCATGCCAGCAAGCCTGTATGGCGCAAGATCGACAACATGCCGCAACGCATCGCCAGGATCATGGTCGACGGCAACCCGGTGGCCTGGTTCCAGGGCCGCATGGAATTTGGCCCGCGTGCCCTGGGCGGCCGTTCGATCATTGGCTGCCCGAGCGTGCCGGGCGTGGCCAACCGCATCAATGAACAAATCAAGTTCCGCGAGCGCTGGAGGCCTTTCTGCCCGTCGATGCTCGACACGGTTGGCCCGCAGATGATCAAGGTCGACCACCCGGCACCGTTCATGACCTTCACGTTCGAAGTGGCCGAGGAATGGAAAACCCGCGTGCCGGAGGTCGTCCATGAAGATGGCACCTCGCGTGCCCAGGTGCTCAAGCGTGAATACAACCCGCGCTACTACGACATGATGAAGGCGCTCGAAGACCTGACTGGCAATGGTGTGTCGCTGAACACGTCGCTGAACCGTCGGGGCGAGCCGATGATCTGCTCGCCAACTGACGCGCTGAACATGTTCTTCGGCTCCGACCTGCAATACCTGATCATGGAAGACATCCTGGTGGTCAAAGACGGCGCGGATGCCTATGACACGCTCGGCTGAACGGCACGTACTGCAGTTCTGCCACGGCTATGACGGGCCGTTTCTCGATTGTGCCCGGCAATACGCCAGCCTGTTTGCCGGTAGCGGCTATCGGGTGACCACGGTGTTTCTCACCGGGGTCGCCGACCCACAAGTGGCTGCCGGGTGTGCATCGGACGAGGTTCTGTTTCTCGAGTACAGCTCCAGCGCCATCCGTGGCCTGAAGCTGGCCGCGATCCGGGATGTGCGCAAAATCGTGGCCTCGCGCAATTTCAGTTTCTGTATTGCTCATCGGTTCAAGCCGATTTACATCGCCTTGCTCGGCACCAACCTGCCGGTGATCGGCGTTCACCATGCCTTTGGCGATTATCAGCGGCGCACGCGCAAGCTCTTCGCTCACCTGTTTCGCAAGCGCCTGAGCCTGTTGGGTGTATCCGACGCGGTGCGCGACGATATGCGCAAATGTTTGCCCAATTGGCCGACCGGGCGCATCCGTACCCTCTACAACCGCATCGACGCCGAGGCCCTGCAAGCAGCGCAATTGTCTCGCGAGCAGGCGCGCCAGGCCCTGGGTCTGGACAGTGAGGCCTGGATTGTAGGCAACGTCGGACGTCTGCATCCGGACAAGGACCAGGCGACGCTGCTGCGCGGTTTTGCCCAGGCCCTGCCGAGCCTGCCCAAGCCCGTGCAATTGGTGATCATGGGCAAGGGCCGGCTGGAGCAGGACCTCAAGGAGCTGGCCAACGAGTTGGGCGTCAACGCCTATGTTCGTTTTGCCGGCCAGGTTACCGATGCGCGGCTCTATTTCCGTGCGTTCGATGCCTTTGTCTTGAGTTCGGACCACGAGCCCTTCGGCATGGTCCTGCTCGAAGCCATGGCCGCTGGCGTGCCGTTGCTGGCAACTGCCTGCGGTGGCGCCAAAGAGGTGGTCGAAGGCGTTGGTATCCTGTTCCCCTTGGGGGATGCATCGCATCTGGCGCAGGGTTTGCTGCATCTGGCTTCGCTTGATGCCGAGCAGCGCCAGGCCTGCACTGAACTCATGCAGCAACGCTTGCATGAGCGTTTTTCCGATCACGCGGTGCGTGAGGCTTTCTGGCGACTGCCGCAAGTCACCGACCTGACTGCGGAGGCTTGATGCTCAACCGAATCAAAGGCTGGCGTGAGCGCGGCTGGACAGCAGTGGACGCTGGAACCTATGCACAAACCTGGCAGCGCTACGGCGGCAGCGTGGCCACTCACCCGCTGGTGATCGAACAGCTGGCGGACCTTGCGCAAATTCCGGTGCGCTACCTGGCCTGGGAGCAAGGCGGCGATATCAAGGCTGCGATTCCGACTTGGGGGCGACACCTGGCCCTGTCCAAGGAGGTGCTCAAGCGTCGCGGCAAGAAAGGCCTGTTCGACCTGGGTAATGCCGAGTTGATCCTGCCAGCGGCGGCCGACGCCAGGGCGCCACTGCGTCATGCCGGGCGTTACCTCTCGGCACTCAATGAAGGCCGCTTCGGTGAGCTGAAACCGCAACCCGAAAGCCTGGCCATGGCTCGCGAGCCTGAGGAGCTTTCGAAAAAATTCCGCTACAACCAGCGCCGTGAGTTGCGCTTGTTGGAAGAGGCTGGCGGTGTAGTACGGCCGGTCAGTGACTTCAGCAGTGCCGAGCTGGCTCGGATCTACTGCGATCTGTTCCTGCGTCGCTGGGAATTTCCGGCCACAGGTGCCGAACGCATGGCCGAAGTGATCGACCGCTTGCGTTCTCTGCTGATCGGCTCGGTGGTGTTTCTTAATGACGCGCCGATCGCCATCCAGCTGGTCTATCGGGTCGAAGCGCCCGAATGGATCAGCGTCGAGTACATCAACGGTGGTGTCGACCCGCAGACACGGGCGTTCAGCCCTGGCAGCGTATTGAGCTTTCTCAACACCCAGAGTGCCTGGGAAGATGCGCGCGCCCGGCAGAAACCGTTGCGCTTCTCCTTTGGGCGCGCAGACCGCGAGTACAAGGACCGTTGGTGCAACTCCGTGCCGGTATTCCAGGTTTGAGCCGCAAGCAGCTGTTGCTCAAGCGTCACCGGCGCAACAAACGCCTGGGCTTGTTGCTGGGGTTGGTGGTGCTGGTGGCCGTCGGTGTGCTGGTGGCCTGGTGGTTGCCCCTGTTGTTGGCGGTGCTGGGCTGGGTGGCGCACGAGGCCTGGTTTGCCGACCATCTCTTCTATTCGCCAAGCGAAGACTACCAATACAGCTTCCCTGAGGGCAGCGAGCAGCCCAGGCTTGGCTTTGATGGTGAACGGCTGAAGCTTACGCAACCATTGAGCCTGCAAGGGGATGAATCCCTTGTCCTGGGCGTACGGCTCAAAAGCAGCTGGTTGGGGCGCTTCCTCGATCCGCTGGTGGTGCTGACAGGTTCGCAGCTGGCCGACCGGCAAACCTTCGAGCGAGGGGTCAGTGGGATTCGCTACTTGAACCTCACTGGCCTGGCTGGGCCGCTGCTGCAGGGCGATTTGCGTATTCGCGGGCGCTTCTGCCGCCTGCTTGGCGAGCCCACACTGTGGGTGTTCCGTCACCCGGATTACCGCCAGCAGCGGGTTATGGTCATTGCGCCCCACGCCGATGATGCCGAACTGGCCGCTTACGGGTTGTACAGCCAGGCTGCCGAAACCTGGATCGTTACCCTGACCGCGGGTGAGATCGAAGCCGAGCATTACCAGCAAATGGGTATGGCGCCAGCGGACGCGGCGCGTATGAAAGGGCGTCTGCGCGCATGGGACAGCCTTACCGTACCCCGCTGGGCCGGGGTGCCCGAGGCGCAATGTGTGCAACTTGGCTATTTCTGCCTGCAGTTGCCGGCCATGCAAGCCAAGCCTGACCAGCCGGCAGCTTCCCGCGAAGCGCAGTCGAGCGATACTCGCCTGTTCCGACAGTTCAATACGCAACTGCTGCCTGGTGACGCCGATGGCGCGCCGACCTGGAATAACCTGCTGGCTGACCTGCGAGCCTTGTTGCTGCTTGCCAAACCGCAAGTCGTGGTGATGCCGCAACCAGCATTGGACCCGCACCCGGACCATATCTGCGCGCAACAAGCGCTGCTTGAGGCTTTGCAGGGTTTGCAATGGCAACCTGAGACGCTGCTCGGTTACGCCAACCACCTGCATGACAACGATCGCTGGCCCATGGGCGACACGGGAACCGGCGTGAGTTTACCGCCGGTGCTCGAGGCCGGTCAGACCTGGCTGCCGTATTGCCTGTCCCTGGACCTTGCGCAACAGCGCGACAAGGCAATGGCGCTCGGCATGATGCATGACCTGCAACCACGTCCGCCCTTCAAGCGCCGTCTGCGTCGGGTGATACAGCGGGTACTGGCTGGGCGGCAATCCTCGCCCTATGGCGAGAACGAGTTTTTTCGCAAAGCCGTGCGCAAGCATGAAGTGTTCTGGCGTATAGATGTCTGAATAGATCGTTAGTGGCCGCCTCGCGCCGCAAGGAAGATGATGAAAGTTTTATTTCTGGTGCAGAAAGAGCAACGCGCCATTCTCGACCGCCTTTACGAGGGCGTCGCGGCGCACTGTGAGTGCGACCTGCGCTGGTTGAGCAGCGCCGAACAGCGAAACCTGCGTGGCTACTTCCGCCGGGAAGTCGATGTCACCCAGTACGATCGAATCGTGTTCTTCCTGCGCTTCAAGCAGGAAATACGTCAGGTCGGCTTCATCAAGACGATCCCCAATCTGGTGATCCTTGAGCACGATGCCTACCAGAACTACATCCCATGTAAGTACACCGGCAAGTTCAGCGCCCATTATCGCAAGCTACCGTGGGCGCGAGTGATCAGCTCCGGGTACATGGTCAGCGAGCGTTTGCGCCAGGAAGGTTTCGACGCTGTCTTCGTGCCCAAGGGCTACGACGAAACGCTGCTAAGGGACCAGGGGCGCGAGCGGGATATCGAACTGGCCTTCGTCGGCAGTACCAACAGCGTTGCCTACAGTGGCCGCAAGGCGCTGCTCGATGAGTTGGGTCGGGTCGAACACCTGGTCGTCACCCGCACCAAGTCCGGCGAGGACTACTGCGCTACCTTGAACCGCATTCGTTTTTTTGTAAGCGCCGATGTAGGGATGGGCGAGTACATGATCAAGAATTTCGAGGCAATGGCCTGTGGCTGCGTGCTGCTGGCCTTCGACCAGGGTGAGGAGGAGAACCGGGCCCTGGGATTGGAGGATATGCACAACGTCGTGTTCTATGGCAGCATCGCGCAATTGCAAGAAAAGCTCATCAGATTGCGTGCCGAGCCGTTCCTGGCGCAACAGATCGCCAGGAACGGGCAGGCCCTGGCAACCACGAAGTACGGCTTCGGCGAGATAGGGCGGCGCATCGTTGAGGAGCTGCAACCACCATTGCGCCCTCATCCTCCCTTGAACCTTTGGATGCGATTGCGTCTAAAGCTGGGTATCTGATAGAAGCGCTTCGCGTAAACAATTTAGCTGACCCCTGTGCTGCATGGCAGGGCTAATGGAGTGATGGTTGGGTGCAATTCAGCCAAGAAAGTGATGTAACCCTCGTCGTCACCAGCTGTGGTCGGTTCGATCTGTTGCAGCTCACGCTCGAGAGTTTTGATCGGTACAACACAGCGCCCATTCGCGAAGTCTTTATCACCGAAGATTCCGGCGACGATGCTGTGCATGAAGCCATTCCCGCCAACTGGAAGGGCCATTGCCGGGTGTTCGTCAATAAGCCGAAGCTGGGGCAACTGGCATCGATCGACCTGGCCTACAGCCACGTCAAGACGGCCTACATCTTTCATTGTGAAGATGATTGGCAGTTCTACCGCCCAGGCTTCGTCGAAGATTCCCAGGCGATCCTCGATGTCAGCCCGCACTTGTTGCAGGTGTGGCTGCGCAACTATATCTACGATCTGGGGGTGAATAGTCCTTATATCCATTTGGGTGAACGCCAGCATATTGCTGGCATTCCTTGCTATCCGTTGCTTTCGGATAAGCCGGAATGGCAAAGCTTTTCACTGAACCCTGGTCTACGCCGCATCAGTGACTATCGCCGCTGTGCGCCGTTCGCTGCGCACAGCGGCGAAAAATCGTTGTCCAAGCGTTATGCCGAGTTGGGTTTGACGGCCGTGACCCTGGAGGGTGACGCCGTATTGCACACCGGTTTTGGTAACCATGTCGAACTGCCACAAGAAGTGCTGCGCAAAGCCCGACGTCGCCGACGCGAACAAGTGAAGCTAGGCTGTATGTTATTGGCAGGTATCTTGATTGGAGCGGGCATTGGCTTCTATTTTTATTGAATCCGCCCATGCGAACTCTGTGATACGTGGAAAAGGGTGTGCTGCCCCATGAATGTCATTAACGTGATGTGGGCCGGCGGTTCACCTTATGCCTCGGTGCATAAGGTCCATCAGCAGATTCTGTCCCTGGCCGAGCCCGGTACTTCGGTCAATACCTGGCTGCTGCAGGGACAGGCGACAGGCTGCATCGACGATATTGGCCAGTCTCGGGAGTGGCATCTGCCGCATCGCCTGCTCAAAGGCCGGCACCTCTGGGCCCTGTTGAAGCCCTGGTTGCAAGCCAGGTTGCACCGAGCACTGGCCAATAGCGATGCGCAGGTCTTGCTGCTCGATGGCCTTGGCGTTGCACGAGTGTTGCTGCCGGTCCTGCTCGAATTGCCAAATGTGCGTGCTGTGGTGATTTTCCATGGCAGCACCCGGTTACGCGATTCTGACCGGACATTGCTGCGTGACTTCCCAGCTTCGCGCTTGGCTCTTGTGGCGGTTTCGCGAACACTGGCCGTTTCCTTGGAAGAAGACTTGTGCTTGCCGATCGTACCGCTGCGCAGTGCTCTTGAGCCAACGAGCTACTGTGCCAGGTTGCTGGCCAGGGATGCCGCCCGCAGAGAGTTGGGCATTGCCGAGGCTGATGTGCGAGTGATGGGAGCTGTCGGGCGGTTGGTTAATGACAAGGGCTTTGATTACCTGCTCGAGGCATTTGCCGTTGCACTCAAGCAGCAACCGGACCTCAGGCTGGTGATCGTCGGCGAAGGGCCCGCCCGCACAGCGCTCGAGCAACAGGTCAAGCGCCTGGGTATGCAGGGCAAGGTGATGCTTCCGGGTCATCGCCAGGGCCTGGAGCAGTTTTACCGTGGCTTCGATTGGGTGCTAATTCCTTCACGCGATGAAGGTCTTGGCTTGGTACTGCAAGAGGCGGTCATGGCTGGCGTGCCTGTTCTGATCAGCGATCTGCCAGTGTTTCGTGAACAATTGGGCGATGCCGGTTGCTACGCAGGCATCGGTGATCAGCGTGCCTGGGCACAAGCGATCGAGCGCTGCGCCATTCTCGATGCCAGGCAAATTGCCGCCAACCAGTTGCGTGCGTTGTCGCCGGAAGCCGCCTGGCAGCGCTTCAGCTTGGAATCGCGCTCGCTGCTGGGCGGCGAACCGGGCTCAACCCGCCAGTAAGGCCTGTTCCAGGGCCGCGAGAGGAAACTCGCTGGTAAGCCGCTCGCGGGCAATATAGCGGGCAAAATGCTGCAGGTTGCGCTTGACCAGGCGGGCCGGCAGTGGCGAGCGCAGAAAGCGCATGTCCGCCACATCGATCAGTCCCAGTTCTCCCTCCGGTGTCACGACGATATTTCCCAGGTGTAGCGAGCGGAAATAAATGCCCGATTGGTGGAGGCTGCGGATCAATCCAACCAGCGATGGTAATGTTTCGTTCCAGTCGAACCCTGGCTGGGCCGTGCGCTGGCGCAGGGTATCTCCCGGCAGGGGGCTGTACAACACGGCCGTCATGCCAGGCTTGTCGAGCGTGTGAAAGCTCAGCACATGCAGCGTCGGAACACCTAGCTTTTCCAGTTGTAGGGCATTATCGATAAAACGTTTCGAGTAAGGTCGGAACAAGGCCGAAGAAAAAAGACGTTTTCGACGAAACAGTTTGAGGATATTGCCATCTTGCAACAGGTACACTTTGGCGCCGAAGCTATCGGCTTCCAATACTTTGGCGCCGACAATCATCTGATCTAGGGCAGCCTGGGTAAGCCGGGAGCATTGCATCGTATAAAGCCCTATCGTTTTAGCATGCAGTATGGCCGGTAATAATGCCGAAAAGTTGAAGGATTCTCCATGCCGGGGTTGGCTTATAAGAATGGGAGTTTGTTGATGCACGAAAATCGTTGGGCCCAGCTGTGGACGTCCGCGGGCCTGCTCTGGTTTTTACTGGCTATCGCTTTTGCTCCCAGCAACAAGCTTTATCAGCAAGGTCTGGTGGTTTTCCTCTGGTTGCCTACCCTGGTGCTGGCCTGGTCGGCTCGCGCTCACTTGCTCGAAGTCTGGAACGCCCAACGACTCTTGTGTGTGGCGGTGCTGTCATTGCTGGGCTGGGCTGCCCTGAGCCTGATCTGGAGTGGTTCACCCGACACGGGGAGGGAAGTAAAGCGCCTGGTGTATATTTCCGTGTTTCTGCTTTTCTTTCCTGTGCTGGCGGCAGGTCGTCCCGAGCGACTGATAAACCTCATGCAATGGGGCGCCATCCTCCTTGGCGTCGCAGCCGTGGTCTCGATCTATCAGTTCTATGGGGTCGGTGGGCAGGCCTGGCTGGCTCGGCTTGCAGGGATAGGCGAGCTTTCTCATCCTATACTGGGGGCCTATGTCATCGGTGCCGCGGCGATCTGGCTGCTGCATTGGCCGTCACGCTATAACAGCGTTCAAATTCTTCGTTTCCTGGCACTTGTGCTTTTAGCGGCATTTGTTGCCCTTGGCCAAAGTCGTGGTGCCGTACTGGCGGTGTTGCTCACGATTGTGGCGATGCCCCTGTGGTGTCGGGGAAGGCGCAGTATCTTGTTAGCCTTGGGGACTGTCGTTGCCGCGGGGGTGGGCTATTGGTTGCTGGAATCACTG
Organism: uncultured Pseudomonas sp.; assembly: GCA_964453495.1. Taxonomy (GTDB): domain Bacteria; phylum Pseudomonadota; class Gammaproteobacteria; order Pseudomonadales; family Pseudomonadaceae; genus Aquipseudomonas. The sequence continues at coordinate 9,505 of CAYVPI010000091.1, forward strand.
GTTCTGGCGCGCGGGCTTTCCTATCGCCCGGAGATTTTCCAGGTCAGCCTGCAAATGATTGCCGAACACCCGTTGCGGGGGTTGGGGCTTGGGGCGCCTTATGTAGTGGTTTCAAATGGTGTGCAATTTGATCACTCGCACAACATGCTCACCCACATCGCGCTCGAACTGGGCCTGCCTGGCCTGGCGCTTTGGTTGGCAGTTTGGTTTGCAGTGTTTTTGGGGGCTTGGCGCAAGCGTGATACTCAATTGGGCAGGGGAGTGCTCGGGCTTTGGGTCTTCTCCACGCTAGCCATGCAATTCGACGCCGCAAGCCTGTCGGGGACGCCTCGCGCAGAATGGTTCATTACCTGGCTGCCGGTCGGCCTGGCCACTGTTTTGACGTGGGCACATGCCCAGGGGCGAGCCTGTGATAAAATCGCCCGTTCTTCATAAACAGTGAGCGCGAAGATGAGTGATTCACCACCAGCAGTGGAGCAGGGCTCCAGCCTGAAAATCTATTTTCGGCTGCTCGGTTATGTGAAACCCTATGTAGGCATCTTTTTGCTCAGCATCGTAGGTTTCGTGATCTTCGCGTCGACCCAGCCAATGCTGGCTGGCATCCTCAAGTATTTTGTCGATGGCCTGAGCAATCCTGAGGCGGTGCTGTTTCCCAACGTACCGTACCTGCGCGACCTGCAATTGCTGCAGGCGGTGCCGCTGCTGATTATCCTGATTGCCGCCTGGCAAGGATTGGGTTCGTTTCTGGGCAACTACTTTCTGGCCAAGGTTTCCCTGGGGCTGGTGCATGACTTGCGGCTGGAGTTGTTCAACAAGCTGCTGGTACTGCCCAACCGGTACTTCGATACCCACAACTCCGGGCACCTGATTTCACGTATCACCTTCAACGTGACCATGGTCACGGGGGCTGCCACCGATGCGATCAAGGTAGTGATCCGCGAAGGCCTGACCGTGGTCTTTCTGTTCGGCTACCTGTTGTGGATGAACTGGAAACTGACCCTGGTGATGCTGGCGATCCTGCCGTTGATCGCGTTCATGGTGGGCAATGCCAGCAAGAAGTTTCGCAAGCAAAGCAAGAAAATCCAGGTCGCGATGGGCGATGTCACCCATGTGGCTTCTGAAACCATCCAGGGTTATCGCGTTGTGCGCAGCTTCGGTGGTGAACGCTATGAGCAGGAGCGCTTTGCCAAGGCCAGCCAGAGTAATACCGACAAACAGTTGCGCATGACCAAGACCGGTGCGGTCTACACCCCCATGCTGCAACTGGTGATCTATACCGCGATGGCGGCCTTGATGTTCCTGGTGTTGTTTTTGCGCGGTGATGCCAGCGCCGGTGATCTGGTTGCCTATATCACCGCAGCCGGTCTATTGCCCAAGCCGATTCGCCAGCTTTCCGAGGTCAGCTCGACCATTCAGAGAGGCGTCGCCGGTGCAGAAAGCATATTTGAGCAACTGGATGTCGAGCCGGAAGTGGACAACGGTACGGTCGAGCGCGAACACGTCACCGGCCAGCTGGATGTGCGTAACCTGACGTTCACCTATCCGGGTACTGAGCGCGAAGTACTGAGCGATATCAGCTTCACCGCGATGCCGGGGCAGATGATCGCCCTGGTCGGGCGCTCGGGAAGTGGCAAGTCGACGCTGGCCAGCCTGATACCGCGCTTTTATCACCACGAACACGGGCAGATCCTGCTCGATGGTGTCGACATCGAAGAATATCGCTTGCGCAATCTGCGCCGGCATATTGCCCAGGTTACCCAGCACGTCACACTGTTCAATGATTCGGTTGCCAACAACATCGCCTATGGCGATCTGGCCGGTGCGCCGCGCGAGGACATCGAAGCTGCGGCAGCAGACGCATATGCCAAGGATTTCGTCGATCAACTGCCCCAAGGTTTCGATACCGAGGTCGGAGAAAATGGTGTGTTGCTTTCCGGTGGCCAGCGCCAACGCCTTGCCATCGCCCGGGCCTTGCTCAAGAACGCGCCGCTGCTGATCCTCGATGAAGCGACTTCGGCGCTCGACACCGAGTCCGAGCGGCACATCCAGGCAGCGCTCGATCAAGTCATGAAAGGTCGTACCACCCTGGTTATTGCACACCGCCTGTCGACCATCGAGAAAGCTGATCAGATTCTGGTCATGGACCAGGGGCGGATTGTGGAACGCGGTACTCACACTCAGCTGTTGGCGCAAAATGGCTTCTATGCCAGGTTGCACGCCATGGGCCTGGATGAGCCCGCCAAAGCGGACATCACCTGAAAGAATGCGCCAGGGCCATCGATTCGCCCTGGCGTCCATTCCCTGCTTTAATCCAAACGCCTGCGACTAATAGCCCGGCCGGCCTGCGGTAAAAGCCGCGCCAAGCCTGTGCTAATATCGCCCCCCTTTTCATTTTGTATGTGGGTTGCTCCATGAAGTTGTCCATGCCGCGATTCGATCAAGCCCCTGTGTTGGTGGTCGGCGATGTCATGCTCGACCGCTATTGGCATGGCGGTACCTCACGCATCTCGCCCGAGGCACCTGTACCGGTGGTGAAGGTCGAGCAGATCGAGGACCGCCCTGGCGGTGCGGCTAACGTTGCCTTGAACATTGCCGCGCTGGGTGCGCCGGCCTCCCTGATTGGCGTCACTGGCCAGGATGAGGCTGCAGAAAGCCTGGCCAATAGCCTGCACGCTGCGGGTGTACGCGCCATTTTCCAGCGCATCGCGCACCAACCGACGATCGTCAAGTTGCGGGTAATGAGTCGGCACCAGCAATTGTTGCGTATCGACTTCGAAGAAAACTTTGCCACGGACCCTCTGTCATTGGGCGCTGAGGTCGATAAGCTGCTCGAAGGTGTCAAGGTCCTGGTGTTGTCGGACTACGGCAAGGGCGCCCTGAAAAATCACCAGATCCTGATCCAGGCGGCCCGTGACAAGGGTATTCCGGTACTGGCCGACCCCAAGGGCAAGGATTTCTCGATTTATCGCGGCGCCAGCCTGATAACGCCGAACCTCAGTGAGTTCGAGACCATCGTCGGCCGCTGCGCTGACGAAGCAGAGTTGGTCGCCAAGGGGGCGCAGCTGATGCACGAGCTGGAGCTCGGTGCCTTGCTGGTGACCCGTGGCGAACATGGCATGACCTTGCTGCGCCCGGATCACCCGGCGCTGCACCTGCCGGCTCGGGCCCGTGAAGTATTCGATGTGACCGGTGCCGGCGATACGGTGATCTCCACCCTGGCAGCCGCGATTGCGGCAGGCGAAGAGCTGCCCAATGCTGTTGGCCTGGCCAACCTGGCTGCCGGTATCGTGGTCGGCAAGTTGGGTACGGCTGCGATCAGTGCACCAGAGTTACGCCGTGCCATCCAGCGCGAGGAAGGCTCCGAGCGTGGGGTGTTGAGCCTGGATCAGCTGTTGCTGGCGATCGACGATGCGCGTGCGCACAAAGAGAGGATCGTCTTCACCAATGGCTGCTTCGATATTCTCCATGCCGGCCACGTGACCTACCTGGAGCAGGCGCGAGCTCAAGGCGACCGGTTGATCGTGGCGGTAAACGACGATGCCTCGGTCAGCCGTTTGAAGGGGCCAGGGCGGCCGATCAACAGCGTCGATCGACGCATGGCGGTACTGGCCGGCCTCGGTGCCGTGGACTGGGTGATCAGCTTTGCCGAGGACACACCCTCGAACCTGCTCAGCCAGGTCAAGCCTGATGTTCTGGTCAAAGGTGGTGACTACGGTGTCGAGCAAGTGGTGGGCGCCGATATCGTTAAAGCCTATGGCGGCCAAGTGAAGGTGCTCGGGCTGGTGGAAAACAGCTCGACGACCGCAATCGTCGAGAAAATCCGGCAAAACTGAGGGCAAGGCCGTCGCGCCCGGCGACGGCCTGCTTACTTGTTCAGGCTGCCACGGGCAAGCTGCAGCAACTGCCGAGCCTTGCCGGTAAAACTGTGCAGCCCCGAGCGCGACCTTTGCGGCTGGCTCAGGCCCTGTTGCCTGAGCCAATCCTTCCAGCGAATATGCTCCTCCTTGACCAGCCAGCCTTCCTGTTGGGCAAAACTCTCTGCCAGGTAAATACCGCGTGTGCTGGCCGGTTGCAATTGATCCTTGCTCAGGGTGTACAGCTCTGGGCTGGGGTGGCCGTCATTGAGTGGCATCAGGTACAGGTCAGGACTGTTGCGGTTCAGGCGCGCCACCAGTTGGTCGTTCTCCAGGTGCTCGTCCACATGGAACAGGCTTAGCGATTTGGCTTCGCGTGGGACCTGCAAGCGCAGGTCATAAATCAGTTGCAGGGACGCGGTAGGCAGGTGAACGTAGGCACGGGGTCGCTCGATCAAGTGCATGCTGCCGCAAAGTACCGGGCGCGCTGCACCGGAAAGCGGGGTAAGGCTGAATGGCATGGCGTCGCGATAATGCAGGGCGCCGGCATAAGGAGCCGGCAGCCAGGTTTCATTGAAGCGCCCGCCCAGCCAGCCTTCGGGGGTTTCCAGCAAGCATTCTTCAGCCACTTCCTGGATGGCGGTATGCAGCGGCAGATTCAATTCATGGGCCGGTACATACCCCGATATCAGCTTGAGCACGACATCGCCACGGTCCTGGCGGCGCTGACGCACCAGCACCCAATAATCGCGATTCTGCCAGTTCAGTGTCAGCCGGACGGAAACCCCGAGGTTGGCCAACTCCACGGAAAATCGCTCGCTGTCGCTGATATCCACCCGTTTGCGCCGCTGCAGGGTCTGGGCGAAGTTCAGGGGCATGCCAACGCTGTGATAGCTAAGGCCTTCGGGTGTCGCTTCGACGTGTAATGGCAGGGTCTTGAAGTTGCTGGGGTTCTTTTTTATCAGCGTACGCGGCATGTCGTCTCCTTTGTCTGGGGGCAGCCGCGAAGGCGGCGCTAACGCTTGTGCAGGACTGCAGCAGCGGTGGCCACGTTATGGGCAAGGTGCACGGGATTGATTGTCCCGATAATGGCACTGGCGATACCCGGGTGGCCAAACAGCAGCTCGAAACTGGCACGTACCGGGTCCACGCCAGGGTTCAGGCACACATGGCCGCTGGCCAGGGCTTTCTTGACCAGAATGGCTTTGCCATGGGTGGCGGCGTAATCGATGACAGGTTTTTCGTTCTGCTCGTTGAGATTGTAGGTGACCATGGCGCAATCGCCTTGCTCAAGTGCCTTGAGGCCGCCCTCGATGGTTTTACCGGATAAACCATAGCTGCGGATTTTGCCTTCGCGCTTGAGCTCGGCAAGCGTTGCATAGACGCCGCTATCGTTGAGGATGCTCAGGTCGTTGCCATCGGAATGCACCAGAACCATGTCGATCACGTCGGTTTCCAGGCGTTTGAGGCTGCGTTCGACGGAGAGACGGGTATGGGTTGCGCTGAAATCGAAATGTGACAGACCGTTTTCAAACTCCTCGCCGACCTTGCTGACAATGACCCAATCCTGGCGCTGCCCGCGGAGCAAAGGGCCGAGGCGCTCTTCGCTACAACCGTAGGCCGGCGCGGTATCGATCAGGTTGATGCCCATCCCGCGGGCCTGGTCGAGCAGCAGGCGGGCCTCGCGGTCATCGGGGATGGTGAAGCCGTTGGGGTACTTGACGCCCTGGTTGCGGCCCAGCTTGACCGTACCCAGGCCCAGTGGTGAAACGCTCAGGCCGGTGCTGCCCAGGGGGCGATGAAGATCGTGCAAGGTGGGCAGGGTCATGGCAGCAATTGCTCCCATACCGGCTGGGCCAGTGGCGGTCTGGGCAGCTCTGGCAGGACGGCTGGATTGCCGGGTTTGACGCCGTCACGCTCCAGCACAGCCAGCACTCGATCTGTGAAGTCAGGGGCAAGTGCCAGTTTGGTCGGCCAGCCGACCAACAGGCGCTCCTGTTCGGCCAGGAACGCATTGTCCGGGCGCATCAGGCCCGATTGCGCAGGTTCTGCTCGGTCAACGCGCAGAGTGGCCCAGCGCACTTGGCTGAGGTCGATCCAGGGCAGCAACTTGGCAACTTCGTGTTTGGCGGCGGCGATTTGTGCCTCCGGCTCGCGGGCGACGCCTTCGGCTTCGGCCAGGTCGCCACCCAGGTACCAGACCCATTGGCCATCGGCCGCTGGGTGGGTGGTGACTGTGATGCGCGGCTTGGGGCCCGCCCCCAGGCAATGAGCAAACAGGGGTTTGAGACTTGGCCCCTTGGCCAGCACCATGTGCAGCGGGCGCCGTTGCATGGCGGGCTGGCTCTGGCCGAGGGCCTTGAGCAGTTCGGCATTGCCGGCACCGGCACTGAGCACCACGCGTTGGGCACGGATTTCTCGGCCGTCCACGCGTAGCCCGACCAGCGTGCCATTGTCTTGCAGGGGTTCGATATGTTGCCCGGCCAGCAGGCTGTCGCCAGCCAGTGTCGCCAAGCGCTCAATCAAACTGGGCACGTCGACCACCAGCTCGGCCAGGCGATAGACCTTGCCCTTGAATGCCCGGTCTTGCAGGGCCGCAGGCAATTGTTCGCCCTTGACCTGATCGACTCGGCCGCGCACTGCCTTGCTGGCAAAAAAGCTGGTGAGGTTGCCGGTCAGGGTGCCTGGCGACCACAGGTAATGAGCCTCCGAAAGCAGGCGTACACTCGACAGGTCCAGTTCGCCATTGCCGGCGAGGGCCTCTCGCCAGCGCCGCGGCATGTCGGCAATGGCTTCGGATGCGCCGGTAAGGGCGCCATGCAGCGCGTATTTGGCGCCGCCATGAATGATGCCCTGGCTCTTGAGGCTTTGCCCGCCACCGAGGCCGGCACTTTCCACCAGAACAGTCGAGTAGCCCAGCCGGCGCAGGCGGGCATTGAGCCAGAGGCCGGCAACCCCGGCGCCGACAATCAGAATGTCGGTGGAAATAACGGATGGCATGGAACGACCTCGCAAGCTGGGACAGGTGCGCAGTATACAGCTTGATGCCAGGCTCAATGGCCGGCGGTTTTCGAGAACAGTTGGATCACCACCACGCCCAGAACGATCAGGGCCATGCCGGCCATTGCCGGTATGTCGAGCTTTTGCCCATAAATGAACAAGGCGGCGACGCTGACCATGACGATGCCCATGCCAGCCCACACCGCATACGCTACCCCCACCGGAATGCTGCGCACCACCAGTGTCAGCATCCAGAACGCCAGGGCGTAGCCGGTAATCACGAGGATCAGTGGCAATGGGGTACTGAAGCCTTTTACCGCTTTCATGGAAACGGTAGCGATCACTTCCGCGCAAATGGCGATTGCCAAGTAGTAATAGGCAGTCATGGTCGTATCTCCTTTGATGTGCCTGGCATTCTAGCCTTTGCCCAGATGGGGTAAAGTCATTACCTATCCATGCAGGAGATAGGTTTGTGGGCGAACAGTGGAACCTTGAACAGATACGTTTGTTCGTCGAGGTAGCAGAGCAGCGTTCCTTTTCGGCCGTGGCACGCAAGCAGCACAAGGCTCAATCAGCCATCAGCACCGCGATCGCCTTGCTGGAGGCCGACCTGGGCGTAACCCTGTTCGAGCGTAGCAGTGGCCGGCAGCCGCGCCTGACTGAAGCGGGCAGCGTCTTGCTGGAAGAGGCTCGCGAGCTCATGCGTCAGTGTGAGCGGCTTGAAGGCCGGGCACTGGCATTGATGCGGGGGCAGGAGGCACAGTTGCGGGTTGCCCAGGATGAAGCCATGCCTTATCAACCGGTGCTCGATAGTCTGGACGAGTTGGCCGAGCGCTACCCGTTGGTGGAAGTGCAGCTATCGAGCGGTGCCCAGGGCGATGTGGCGCGCAAGCTGGTCGAACGCCGCGCGGACCTCGGCCTACTGTTTCACCACGAGCAGATGCCGGCTGCGCTTGAGCGCCAGGCCTTGGGTAGTGTGGAAATGGTCACTGTATGTGCAGTCAATCACCCCTTGGCGACGCAGGATTACGTCAGCCGGCAGCAATTGGCCCGTCATCGCCAATTACTGATAGCCCCGCAACAAAGTGGCTACCCCGGGGGTGAACCGATCAGCCCGCAGATCTGGCGCGCCGACAGTTTTTACGTCATGGCCGAACTATTGATGAGAGGGCTGGGTTGGGCGTGGTTGCCCCGACATGTAGTGCAATATCCCGCGTACCAGAGCCAGATGGTCGAGCTTGCCAGTGAGTGGACACCACCCGCCCTGGTGGTGGAGCTGGTCTGCCGCCGCGACGAGCCGCTCGGGCCTGCCGCGCTCTGGCTAGCAGAGCGTTTTGCACTGCACCTCAGAGCTATTGGCTAGTACACTTCGGGACTATGAACAGAACCCTTTATACCTTGTTGTTCCATCTCGGCCTGCCATTGGTAGCGCTGCGTCTGTATTTGCGTTCGCGTAAAGCCTCGGCCTATGCCCGGCGCATTGGCGAGCGTTTTGCGTTCGGCTTGCCAGCGTTGCGTACCGGTGGAATCTGGGTGCATGCGGTATCGGTCGGCGAGAGCATTGCTGCTGCGCCGATGATCCGGGCATTGCTTGAGCGCTATCCAGACTTGCCGATCACCGTCACCTGCATGACACCGACCGGCTCCGAGCGAATCAAGGCACTGTTCGCCAATGAAAGCCGCATCCAGCACTGTTACCTGCCCTATGATCTACCATGGGCTGCCTCACGTTTCCTTGAGCGGATCAAGCCTAAGCTGGCCGTAATCATGGAGACCGAGCTGTGGCCCAACCACATCCATCAATGCGCGCTGCGTGGCATCCCGGTGGCCTTGGCCAACGGGCGGTTGTCCGAACGCTCTGCCCGCGGCTATGCCCGGTTTGCCGGTCTGACCCGGCCGATGCTCGAAGAAATGAGCTTTATCGCCGTACAGACCGAAGCCGAAGCCGAACGCTTTCGCCAGCTGGGTGCGCGTCCCGAATGCGTCGAGGTGACAGGCTCGATCAAGTTCGACCTGACAGTCGATGCACAGCTGTTGCAGCGTGCCGCGCAGTTGCGCGCGCAATGGCAGGCAAGCGGACGCCCGGTGTGGATCGCCGCCAGTACCCATGAAGGCGAAGACGAGGTGGTGTTGGCGGCCCATCGTCAGTTGCTCGCCAGCCACTCGGATGCGTTGCTGATCCTGGTGCCGCGCCATCCCGAGCGCTTCAACGGGGTTTTCGAGTTGTGCCGCCAGCAGGGCTTCGAAACGGTTCGGCGCTCCAGCGGCCAGGACGTGACTGCCCAGCACCAGGTCTTGCTCGGCGATACCATGGGAGAGTTGCTGTTTCTCTATGCATTGGCCGATAGCGCTTTCGTCGGCGGCAGTTTGGTGGCCAACGGTGGACACAACCTGTTGGAGCCTGCGGCCTTGTCGAAGCCGGTGCTGAGCGGGCCGCACCTGTTCAATTTCCTCGAAATCGCTGCAATGTTGCGCGAAGCGGGCGCGTTGCAGGAGGTCGAAGATGCCACCAGCCTTGCCAAGGCAGTGCAACGCCTGTTCGAACTCCCTCGCGATGCCCGCAGGATGGGTGAGGCGGGGTTGACCGTGATGCGCGCCAATCAGGGCGCCTTGCGGCGCCTGCTGGACGGTTTGGGGCGTTTGCTGGCTCGGGCTCAGTAATTCGAATTCGGATTCGGCCGGGCTTCGAGCTGTTTCTGCGCGGCCTCGGCCAGGCCTGGCGGCAAGAAGTCCTTGTCCGGGTTGTAGTCCGGTTTCAGGTAGGGGAGCAGGGCCTGTAGGTCCGAAGGGCTAAGCGTGCCGGCTGCCTGCTTGAGCCGCAGGTTGTCCAGGACGTAGTCGTAGCGCGCATTGTTGTAGTCACGTACCGACGTGTAGAGCTGGCGCTGAGCGTCGAGTACGTCGACGATGTTGCGCGTACCGACCTGGTAGCCGATCTCGGTGGCTTCCACGGCACTCTGGTTGGAAATGATCGACTGTTTGCGCGCTTGCACCTGTTCCACATCGGTGTTGACGGCGCGGTGCAGGTCGCGGGTGTTTTCCACCACCTGGCGGCGCAGGCTTTCGCGCTGCTGCTCGCTCTGGTTCAGGCGCTGATAGGCCTCACGAACCTGGGAGCTGGTCAAGCCACCACTGTAGATCGGGATATTCAGTTGCAGGCCGATGCTGGTTTGCTCGACATCGCCGTGCACGTTCGCCGTCGGATTGCTGAAGCCGAGATTGTCGTTGTCGCCTTTCTGGTACTGGGCGACGGCATCGAGGGTCGGGGCGTGGCCGGCCTTGCGCTGGCGCAGGGTTTCTTCGGCGGCTTCGACGGTGTAGTTGGTCGCCAGCAGGTTCAGGTTCTGTTGCGTGGCCGTGTCGACCCAGGCTTTGGCGTCGTTCGGCGTTGGCGCGACGATAGGCAAGGTATGGGCCATGCCCTGGACCGAATTGTATTGGCGATTGGTGAAGGTGATCAGGGCCTCGAAGGCATCGTCCACCTGGCGCTGGGAAATGATCCGGTTGGCCCGCGCGGTATCGTAGCTGGCCTGGGATTGCAGGACGTCGGTCTTGTCCGATAGGCCCACATCGAAACGTTCGTTGGATTGATCCAGTTGGCGCTTGAATGCGGCCTCTTCAGCCTTGCTCGCTGCCAGGCCGTCCTGGGCACGCAGCACGGCGAAGTAGTTCTCCGCGCTTTGCAGAATCACGTTCTGCTCGGTCGCCGACAGTTGCAGGGCGGCCTGCTCGTTGACCGCTTCGGCGGCCTTCAACTGGAACCAACGGTCGGCGCGGAACACCGGTTGCGCCAATGTTGCCTGCCAGGAAACACCGCTGCGGGTGGATGTCAATGAAGGGCTGTCGAACTTGGTACGGGTATTGAGCGCGTCGGCACCGCCGGAGAGGTTCGGCAGCAAGCCGGCGCGGGCCTGGGGCACGACTTCCTTTTGCGCTGCGTAATCGTATTGGGCCGCGGCCAGGTCGGCGTTGTTGTTGACGGCCTCCTGGAAGACACTGACCAGGTCGTTTTTGTTGGTCAAGGGCACTTCTGCTGCCCAGGCCATTCCGTTGGAAGCACAAGACACGGCAAGGGCCAGTGAGAGTTTGCGCAGCATAAGGCAATCCTTGGAGTGTGGAAAAATCTGACGGTCATGCCTGGCCTGTCATTCTCAGCGCCATACAGCTGCCGCAGCAGTGCGAGTGTAGTAGGCAAGGCATTTCGCAACAATCCACCATTTGCGCCATTTATCGAACCTGATGTCAGAGGGGTTGGCGTAATGGGCAAGTTCTGTCTAGACTGGGCGCGTTCTTGTCGGGGTGCCTTGCGTTGAGGCTGAGATCGGATAATTCCGGATCCCGTTGAACCTGATCAGGTTAGCGCCTGCGTAGGGAACAAGATTTCTCGCT
>CAYVPI010000092.1:0-20732 GCA_964453495.1 uncultured Pseudomonas sp.
CTTCCACTTCCATGGCCAGCCAATGCCCGGCGCGCTGGTCGATCAGCTTGAACAGACGGTCGATGCCGTCAGTGTCTTCGATGTCGTAGCGCATGCTGCCCAGGGCCAGCTTGGATTTTTGCGAATACACCGAGTTGATGGTGTGCCAGGTGGCCAGGTTCATGTGGTGGCTGGTGGGCATGAAAGCGCCGCTTTTCATGCGGCTGCCATAGCCGAACAGCGGCATCACACCTTGCAGGCTCAGTTGCTTGTCGAAATCGGTACCGCCGATGTGCACGCCACCGGTGGCCAGGATATCGCTGTGACGGTCGGCTACCTCGCGGCGCTCTGGCGACAGGCGCACCAGGGAGAAGTCTGAAGTACCGCCGCCGATGTCGACGATCAGTACCAGTTCTTCGCGCTCGATGGTCGACTCGTAGTCGAAGGCCGCGGCGATCGGTTCGTACTGGAAGGAGACTTCCTTGAAGCCGATCTTTTTCGCAACTTGCGCCAGGGTATCTTCAGCCTCCTGGTCGGCAGCCTTGTCTTCATCGACGAAATGCACCGGGCGGCCCAGCACCACTTCATCGAAGGCACGGCCAGCGTTGGCCTCGGCGCGCTTTTTCAGCTCGCCGATAAACATGCCCAGCAAGTCCTTGAACGGCAGGGCGGTGCCCAGCACGCTGGTATCGTGCTTGATCAGCTTGGAGCCCAGCAGGCTCTTGAGCGAGCGCATCAGGCGGCCTTCATAGCCTTCCAGGTACTCGTGCAGGGCCAGACGGCCATACACCGGGCGGCGTTCTTCGATGTTGAAAAACACCACCGAGGGCAGGGTGATCTTGCCGTCCTCCAGCTCGATCAACGATTCCACGCCCGGGCGATGCCAGCCGACGGTGGAATTGGATGTGCCGAAGTCGATGCCGCAGGCACGGGCTGGGGATGCGTTTTTCATGTTACTAGCACTTTTCGGAAAAAAACGGCCGCGCAGTGTATGCCAGTCACCGACAGAATCGAAGGCCGACTATCTGTTTATTCGCCTTGAAAGGCTATGCTTGAACCCAAATCTTGTGCGCATGGCAAACCGATTCAAACAGTGAGTGATTCCTTAGATGGACTTCAAAGACTATTACAAGATACTCGGCGTTGAGCCCACCGCGGATGACAAGGCGATCAAGACCGCCTACCGCAAGCTCGCCCGCAAGTATCACCCCGACGTCAGCAAAGAAAAGGACGCGGAGAACAAATTCAAAGAGGCCAACGAGGCCTACGAAGCATTGAGCAACCCGGAAAAACGCACCGAGTACGACGAGCTGCGCAAATACGGCCAGCACGGTCGCCCGTTCCAGGGGCCGCCAGGCTGGGAAGGCCGGGCTGGTGGTGGCTTTGGCCAGGAAGGCGGCGATTTCTCGGATTTCTTCAGTTCCATATTCGGCTCGGCCGGCCGTGGCAACGGCAACCCCTTTGGCCGCGGCCAGCAACGTAGCGCCGGTCGGCGTGGGCAGGATGTGGAAATGGAACTGGCGATATTCCTTGAAGAAACCCTGGCCAACGAATCGAAGAAGATCAGCTTCCAGGTGCCGCAATACAACGGTGCAGGTCAACGCACCGGCGATACCACCAAGACCTTGAATGTGAAGATCCCGGCCGGAGTGACCGACGGCGAGCGCATTCGCCTCAAGGGCCAGGGGGCACCTGGCGTGGGCGGCGGGGCCAATGGCGACCTGTACCTGATCATCAAGTTTGCGCCGCACCCGCTGTTCGATGTGGAAGGCCACAACCTGATCATCACCGTGCCGCTGGCACCGTGGGAAGCTGCGCTGGGCACCAAGGTCGCAGTGCCGACCCTGACCGGCAAGATCAACCTGACCATTCGTCCCGACAGCCAGAGCGGCCAGCGCCTGCGGGTTAAGGGCAATGGTTTGCTGGCCAAGAATGGCGAGCGTGGTGACCTGTTCGCCCAATTGAAAGTCGTGATGCCCAGCCACTCCGACGACACCACCAAAGAGCTTTGGAAAACCCTGTCGGAGAAGGCCGCGTTCAATCCTCGAAGCCAATGGAGTAGCTGACCATGCCCAGCACCCTGATCGTTCAACTGAACATGAATGAGTTCTGTCAGTCGGTTGGCCTTGCGCCGGACTATGTGATCGAAATCGTCGAACATGGCATTGTTGAACCTCAGGGGCGAACGCCGGACGAATGGCGCTTCGACGACAGCGCCTCAGCCCTGGCCAGGCGCGCCGCCAAGCTGCGCGACGACCTGCACATCGAATGGGAAGGGGTCGCCCTGGCCCTGGAACTGCTGGAGGAGGTCCAGCAGCTGCGCGCGGAAAACCGCATGCTCAAGCAGCGCCTGGGGCGTTTTTTGCTCGAACAGTAACAGTCAGAACAAAAAGTACCGCTGGGCCATGGGCAGCTCATCGGCCGGCTCGCACCACAGCAGCACACCGTCAGCCTTGACCTGGTAGGTCTGCGGGTCGACATCGATGTGGGGCAGGTAACCGTTGTGGATAAGGTCGGTTTTCTGCACGTCGCGGCAACCCTTGACCACGGCAATCTGCTTCTTCAATCCCAAGGCTTGCGGTACTCCGGCCTCCTGCGCGGCCTGGCTGATGAAGGTCAGGCTGGTGGCATGGCGTGAGTCGCCGTAGCTGGCGAACATTGGCCGGTAATGCACTGGCTGCGGCGTTGGAATCGACGCGTTGGCATCGCCCATCAGGCTCGCGGCAATGGCCCCGCCCTTGAGGATCAGGCTCGGCTTGACCCCGAAGAACGCCGGGCGCCACAACACCAGGTCAGCCCATTTACCCACTTCCACCGAACCGACCTCATGGCTGATGCCGTGGGTGATCGCCGGGTTGATAGTGTACTTGGCGATGTAGCGCTTGGCGCGGAAATTGTCGTTGCCGGGGCCGTCCCCTGCCAGCGGGCCGCGCTGCTTTTTCATCTTGTCGGCGGTTTGCCAGGTGCGCAGGATGACCTCGCCGACCCGGCCCATGGCCTGGCTGTCGGAGCTGATCATGGAGAACGCGCCCAGGTCGTGCAGGATATCTTCGGCGGCGATGGTCTCGCGGCGGATGCGGCTCTCGGCGAAGGCCACGTCTTCGGCGATGCTCGGGTCCAGGTGATGGCAGACCATCAGCATGTCCAGGTGTTCGTCGATGGTGTTGCGGGTGAAGGGCCGGGTCGGGTTGGTCGAGCTGGGCAACACGTTGTTGAAGCCGCAGGCCTTGATAATGTCCGGCGCATGGCCGCCACCGGCACCTTCGGTGTGGTAGGTGTGAATGGTGCGGCCCTTGAAAGCGGCCAGGGTGGTTTCGACGAAGCCGGATTCGTTGAGGGTGTCGGTGTGGATCGCCACCTGCACATCGTACTGGTCGGCAACGCTCAGGCAATTGTCGATGGCAGCCGGTGTGGTGCCCCAGTCTTCGTGCAGCTTGAGCCCGATGGCGCCGGCCTTGACCTGTTCGATCAAGGGCTCGGGCAGGCTGGCGTTGCCCTTGCCGGTGAAGCCGATGTTCATGGCGAAATCGTCGGCGGCCTGGAGCATGCGCGCCATGTGCCAGGGGCCTGAGGTACAGGTGGTGGCGTTGGTGCCGGTGGCCGGGCCGGTGCCACCGCCGATCATGGTGGTGACGCCGCTCATCAGGGCTTCTTCGATCTGCTGTGGGCAGATGAAGTGGATATGGGTGTCGATGCCGCCGGCGGTGAGGATCATGCCTTCACCGGCGATGACTTCGGTGCTGGCGCCGATGGCGATGGTCACGTCGGGCTGGATGTCCGGGTTACCGGCCTTGCCGATCGCAGCAATGCGCCCATCCTTGAGGCCGACGTCGGCTTTGACGATGCCCCAGTGGTCGATAATCAGGGCGTTGGTGATCAGGGTGTCGACTACATCGGCGGCCAGCAACTGGCCCTGGCCCATGCCGTCACGGATAACCTTGCCGCCGCCGAATTTCACTTCTTCGCCGTAGGTGGTGAAGTCCTTTTCGACTTCGATCCACAGCTCGGTATCGGCCAGGCGCACACGGTCGCCGACGGTGGGGCCGAACATGTCGGCGTAGGCTTGTCTGGAAATTTTCATGCTTAGTCCTTAGATAATGCGAGCGCTTTGCGTTCGATCGCAGGCAAGCCCGCTCCTACAGGGTTGCGCGGTACTTGTAGGAGCGGGCTTGCCCGCGATGAGGCCGGTACAAGCAAAACAAGTCAGTCCAGGCTCCCCATCACCCGCCCGGCAAACCCGAACACCCGGCGCAAACCCGCCAACTCCACCAATTCCACCTCCCGACTCTGCCCCGGCTCGAAGCGCACCGCCGTACCCGCCGCAATATTCAAGCGCATGCCCCGGCTGGCCGCGCGGTCGAATGTCAGCGCGTCGTTGGTTTCAAAAAAGTGATAGTGCGAGCCCACCTGGATCGGCCGGTCGCCGCTGTTGGCAACCGTCAGGCTGAGGGTGCGGCGGCCGGCGTTGAGTTCGATTTCGCCGGGCTGGATCTGGTATTGGCCGGGGATCATGCAGTCGGTCCTTGCAGGGTCTTGTAATAGAGTGCGGTGGGGCGATACTGGCCATCCGGGCCGCAGGCGTAATCGGGAATCTGCCCGGCGCGGGTGTAGCCCATGGAGCGATAAAAGTGTTCTGCCGGTGAGCCGGCCTCGGTGTCCAGGTACAACAACCCGCGCTTGTACTGGCGCGCAGTCAGTTCCACGGCATGCATCAATTGCTGGCCCATGCCTCGGCGCTGCACGCTCTCGCGTACCAGCAGCTTCTGCACTTCGGCGCGGTTCAGGCCATTGGGTTTCTGGCACAACGCCAACTGCACGCTGGCCACCACCTGTTCCTCGTTGACCACCGTCAGCAGCACCAGGTTGCCATTGGCGAGGCCCGTCTTGACCTCATCGAAGTAGCTGTTGGCCTGCTGTGCATCCAGGTCGGCCATGAAGCCGATCGAGGCACCTTGCCTGACCGCATCGAACAACAGCTCGACCAGGCCCTGGCGGTAGTGGGGGAAACTCTCAATGGTGACATGACGCAGTTGGGCAGCATTCATCAACACTTACTCCAGGGTAGTCGCGGGAGGTGAAGCGCCAGGATTGAGGATCAGTTGCATAAAGGTCAGGTCCAGCCAGCGCCCGAACTTGGTGCCGACTTGCGGCATCTGCCCATTGATCGTGAAACCCAGCCGCTCGTGCAGGCGGATGGACGCCGCATTGCTACTTTCGATGGCGGCAACCATCACGTGTTTGTCGCAAGCCCTGGCGCGCTCGATCAAGGCCTTCATCAACAGCGGGCCGAGCCCCAGGCCACGCTGGTCGGTACGGATGTACACCGAGTGCTCCACCGTGTGCCGAAAACCTTCAAAGGGTCGCCAGTCGCCGAAAGAAGCATAGCCAAGGACCGCATCGGCTTTATCGACAGCCACCAGAATCGGGTACTGCTGCGCTTGCCGTGCGTCGTACCAGGACTGACGGTTGACCAGGTCCACCGGCTGTTCGTTCCAGATAGCAGTCGTGTTCAGTACTGCATCGTTATAGATGTCGCGAATGGCCGGTAAATCGGCAGGGATGGCATCGCGTACTTCAATACTCATGGGGTGCCTCAGACAATGGGTTGGTGGACGGTGACCAGTTTGGTTCCGTCGGGGAAGGTCGCTTCGACCTGGATTTCCGGGATCATTTCGGCGATACCTTCCATCACTTGTTCACGGCTGAGCAGGGTAGTGCCGTAGTGCATCAGCTCGGCCACGCTCTGACCGTCGCGGGCGCCTTCGAGCAGGGCAGCGCAGATATAGGCCATGGCTTCCGGGTAGTTGAGCTTGAGCCCACGAGCCAGGCGGCGTTCGGCCACCAGGCCGGCAGTGAAGATCAGCAGTTTGTCTTTTTCGCGTGGAGTCAGGTCCATGTTGTCTCTCAGGTGTTCCAGATTCTTGGGGGTAGGGCGTCGCGACCCAACAACACCGGGCGCAGCAGCTGCCAAAGGGCGATCAACCAGTCCCGTGCATGCAGCGCTTCACTGGCCAGGCAGCGAGCAACCAGCAGGCCTGGCAGCTGGCTCAGGTCGCCGCGCACACGGCCTGGCAGGTTGCGGCATTGTTCCAGCAGCGCCGTGTCGATTTCGCCTGTCACCAACAACGTGGCAAATACCGGTTGGCCGCCAAGGCCGATGGGCGAATCGAGCAGGCCATCGTCACCTTCGATGCGCTGGCGCTCGTGCCAGAGCAACTGCCCATCGCGGCGGATGTCCAGGTGCGACTGGAAGTGGCCACGTTCGAAACGCTCGCCGCTGGCAGGCCGCCCCAGGGCGATGATGTCCCAGTAGAACAGTCGGGCATCGCCTTGCAGGTCGATGCGGGTGCAGAGCTCGGCCTGGGCGGCGCTGAAGACGATGGTCTCCTGGGGCAACCATTCCAGTGTAGCGCCGGCTGCCACCTGCAAATCCACTTGCTGAAAGGCCGGGCTGGCGGCGCGGTACCACTTGGCCGCGCCAGGGCTGGTCAGTTGCGCCCAGGCATCGGCGCCCACCTGGGCACTGATGTTCAGCCGGTCGCCACCAGCGATGCCGCCCGGGGGGTGCACGATGATGTGCTGGCACACCTCGGGGCCTTCGGCATAGAGGTGCTTTTGCACCCGCAGCGGCCCTTGGTGGCGGCGCAGCGTCGGCCGTGTGCCGTCACCGAACCGGGCGTAGGCCAGTTCCAGCTCGGCATGCCAGCTCGGGGTGTACAGCGCATTGGAAACGGGCAGGGTCATAAAGGCAGTTCGTCAGGCTGAAGGTGAGCGGCTTCAGGTTAAATGGTTACCAGGCCGCGCACACCCTCGGCCTCCATGTTTTGGCCGCGGCCCTGCTGGATGATTTCCCCGCGCGACATGACCAGGTACTGATCGGCAAGCTCCGCGGCGAAATCGTAGAACTGCTCCACCAACAGGATTGCCATGTCGCCGCGAGCGGCAAGGGTCTTGATTACTGCACCGATCTCCTTGATCACCGATGGCTGGATGCCTTCGGTGGGCTCGTCGAGGATCAACAGGCGCGGGCGGCTGGCCAGGGCCCGGCCGATGGCCAGTTGTTGTTGCTGGCCACCGGACAGGTCGCCACCGCGTCGGTGTTTCATCTGCAACAGCACCGGGAACAGTTCATAGATGAATGCCGGTACTTCCTTCGCTTCCTTGGCGCCAAAGCGTGACAGGCCCATCAGCAGATTTTCTTCCACCGTGAGGCGGCCGAAGATCTCTCGGCCTTGGGGTACGTAGGCGATGCCGGCGTGTACTCGTTGGTGCGGCTTGAAGGCGGTGATGGCCTTGCCTTCCCACTGTACGTTGCCCTCCTTGGCGGGCAACAGGCCCATCAGGCACTTGAGCAGGGTGGTTTTGCCCACCCCATTGCGCCCGAGCAGGCAGGTGACTTCGCCGACCTTAACGTCGAAAGACAGGCCGCGCAGGATGTGGCTGCCGCCGTAGTATTGGTGGAGCTTGTCGACTTGGAGCATGTTTGTTATCTCGGTAATTTTTGTGGGGGCTGTTCTGGCCTCATCGCTGGCAAGCCCGCTCCTACAGGCTGTGGGGCTGGCTTGCCAGCGATGGGGCCGCCACGGGCTAACGGCCCAAATACACCTCGATCACCCGATCATCCGCCTGCACCTGTTCCAGCGAACCCTCGGCCAGCACACTGCCCTGGTGCAGCACCGTGACATGGTCGGCAATCGAGCCGACAAAGCCCATGTCGTGCTCGACCACCATCAGTGAATGCTTGCCGGCCAGGCTCTTGAACAGTTCGGCGGTGAACTCGGTTTCGGCATCGGTCATGCCGGCCACCGGCTCATCAAGCAGCAACAGTTGCGGGTCCTGCACCAGCAGCATGCCGATCTCCAGGAATTGCTTCTGGCCGTGGGATAACAGCCCGGCCTGGCGCTGTTGCGAGCTGGCCAGGCGGATGGTCTCCAGCACTTCGTCGATGCGGTCTTTCTGCTCGCCGCGCAAGCGGGCGCCAAGGCTGGCCCAGACCGACTTGTCGGCCTTTTGTGCCAGCTCCAGGTTCTCGAATACGGTCAACGCCTCGAACACCGTGGGTTTCTGGAACTTGCGGCCGATCCCGGCCTGGGCGATTTGCACTTCGCTCATCGACGCCAGGTCCAGGGTTTCGCCGAACCAGGCCTTGCCATGGCTGGGCCGGGTCTTGCCGGTGATCACGTCCATCAGGGTGGTCTTGCCGGCGCCGTTGGGGCCGATGATGCAGCGCAGTTCGCCAACGCCGATGTACAGGTTCAGTGCGTTCAAGGCCTTGAAACCATCGAAGCTGACGCTGATGTCTTCCAGGGTCAGGATGGTGCCGTGACGCACGTCCAGGACCTTGCCGGCACTGCGCGCACCCAGGCCGATGGCGTCGCGGCTGCTGCCGGCATCGCGGTTGGGGTCATAGGCCGGTTCGAGCATGAATTCAGGCCGCACGACGGGTAGCGGTACGGTTCTCATTGTTCGCCCCTTTTCTTCAGCAGCCCGAAAATGCCCTTGGGCAGGTAGAGGGTCACTACGATGAACAGTGCCCCCAGGAAAAACAGCCAGTACTCGGGAAAGGCCACGGTGAACCAACTCTTCATGCCATTGACCAGGCCAGCGCCAAGCAGAGGGCCAATCAACGTGCCGCGCCCACCCAGTGCAACCCAGACGGCCGCCTCGATGGAGTTGGTCGGTGACATCTCGCCGGGGTTGATGATGCCCACCTGCGGCACATACAAGGCACCGGCCAGGCCGCAGAGCACGGCACTGAGTACCCAGACGAACAGCTTGAAACCGCGCGGGTCGTAGCCGCAAAACATCAGGCGGTTCTCTGCATCGCGCAGGGCGGTCAACACGCGGCCGAACTTGCTGCGGGCCAGGCGCCAACCCAGGTACAGGCTTGCCACCAGCAACAGCACGGTGAGCAGGAACAACACCGCACGGGTGCCCTGGGCGGTAATGCTGAACCCCAGGATGCTGCGAAAGTTGGTAAAGCCGTTGTTGCCGCCAAAGCCGGTTTCGTTGCGGAAGAACAACAGCATCCCGGCGAAAGTCAGGGCCTGGGTCATGATCGAGAAGTACACGCCCTTGATCCGCGACCGGAAGGCAAAGAAGCCGAACACCAGGGCGAGCAACCCCGGCGCCAGCATCGCCAGGCACAAGGCCCAGAGAAAATGCTGGGTACCGGCCCAGTACCAGGGCAGCTCGGTCCAGGACAAAAAGGTCATGAACGCCGGCAAGCCATCGCCAGCCGCCTCGCGCATCAAGTACATGCCCATGGCATAACCACCCAGGGCGAAGAACAGGCCGTGGCCCAGCGACAGCAGGCCGGCATAGCCCCAGACCAGGTCCAGGGCCAGGGCGACGATGGCATAGCAGAGGATCTTGCCGACCAAGGTCAGGGTATAGGCCGAGACATGCAGGCTGCTGTCGGCGGGCAACAGCGACAACAACGGCAGGGCCAGCAATATCAGCAGCGCGAGGCCGCCCACGGCGATAGAGACTTTCGGGCCGGCCTTTTGCGTGGCCGTGACGATCAGTGGCTGGTTCATCAGTCGATCACCCGTCCTTTGAGTGCGAAGAGGCCTTGCGGGCGCTTCTGAATAAACAGAATGATCAGCGCCAGGATCAGGATCTTGCCGAGCACGGCGCCGATTTGTGGTTCAAGAATCTTGTTGGCAATGCCCAGGCCGAACGCCGCGCATACGCTGCCGGCCAGTTGACCAACGCCGCCCAGCACCACCACCAGGAACGAGTCGATGATGTAGTTCTGGCCCAGGTCCGGGCCGACATTGCCGATCTGGCTCAGGGCCACACCGCCGAGCCCGGCGATGCCCGAGCCCAGGCCAAAGGCGAGCATGTCCACACGCCCCGTAGGTACGCCGCAGCAGGCGGCCATGTTGCGGTTCTGGGTCACCGCGCGCACATTCAGGCCAAGGCGGGTCTTGTTCAGCAGCAGCCAGGTCAGCACCACCACGAACAGGGCGAAGGCGATGATGACGATGCGGTTGTACGGCAGCACCAGGTTGGGCAGTACTTGAATGCCCCCCGACAGCCAGGCCGGGTTGGCCACTTCGACGTTCTGCGCACCGAAGATCAGGCGTACGGCCTGGATCAGGATCAGGCTGATGCCCCAGGTCGCCAGCAGGGTTTCCAGCGGGCGGCCGTAGAGATGGCGAATCACCGTGCGTTCCAGCAGCATGCCGACGCCTGCCGTGACGAAGAACGCCACCGGCAGTGCCACCAACGGGTAGAACGCCAGTGCTTCGGGGGCCAGTCGTTGAAACAGGGTTTGCACCATGTAGGTGGCATAGGCGCCAAGCATCAGCATCTCGCCATGGGCCATGTTGATCACCCCAAGCAGGCCGAAGGTGATGGCCAGGCCCAATGCGGCCAGAAGCAGGATCGAACCCAGCGACATGCCGCTGAAGGCCTGGCCCAGCAACTCGCCCACCAGCAGTTTGCGCTTGACCTGGGCCAGGCTGGTTTCGGCGGCGGTGCGCACACCCGCGTCAGTTTCTACGCCCGGTTCGAGCAGGTTCTCCAGGCGGGTGCGGGCCAGTGGGTCACCGGTTTCGCCCAAGAGGCGCACGGCGGCCAGGCGCACCACAGGGTCGCTGTCGACCAGTTGCAGATTGGCCAGGGCTAGGCCCAGGGCGGCGTGCACGGATTCATCGGGTTCGGAGGCGAACTGGCGATCAAGCAGGGTGAGTTGCGCAGGCTTGGCGCTTTTTTGCAGTTGTTGCGCGGCAGCCAGGCGAACGCCGGTAGCGACCGAAAGCAGTTGATGGCTGGCCAGGGCATTGTCCACCAGACCGCGCATGCGGTTGTTCAGGCGCAGTTTCTGCTCGCCCAATTGGCCTTGCTTCAAGGCATTGAGCAGGTCCAGGCGAGCGGGGTCGGGTTGCGCTGCCCAGCTTTCCAGCAGTGCGGCTTGCTGGGTGGGACTGGCAGTGCGGAAATCATCGGCATCGCTGCCGTGTGCAGCCAGGGGTAGCAGCAGGGCGAGGCTCAGGATGATGCGGTACAGGGCTGTGAACATAGAGGGTCCTGTTTTTGGGCTTGGTGGTGTGGTTGTACCCGACCCCTCACCCTAGCCCTCTCCCCAAGGGGGAGAGGGGACTGTTCTGTGCAAGGCTGAAGATCTCTGAAACTCACGCGGTCTGTTCCCTCTCCCCGTTGGGGAGAGGGCTAGGGTGAGGGGTGGGGCCCACTCAGTTCCCCTTCACCGCATAATCCGGCTTCTTGTCATTGCCCGGAATGTAAGGGCTCCACGGCTGCGCCTTGATCGGCTGCTCGGTCTGCCACACCACGTTGAACTGCCCGTCGTCCTGGATCTCGCCGATCATCACCGGTTTGTGCAGGTGGTGGTTTTTCTCATCCATGGTCAGGGTAAAGCCCGACGGCGCCTTGAAGGTTTGCCCCGCCAGCGCTGTGCGCACTTTATCCACATCCGTGGTCTTGGCCTTTTCCACGGCCTGGGCCCACATGTGGATGCCCACGTAAGTGGCCTCCATCGGGTCGTTGGTCACGGCCTTGTCGGCGCCCGGCAGGTTCTTGGCCTTGGCATACGCTTTCCAGTCGGCGACGAACTTCTGGTTGACCGGGTTATCCACCGACTCGAAGTAGTTCCAGGCAGCCAGGTTGCCTACCAATGGCTTGGTGTCGATGCCGCGCAGCTCTTCTTCGCCCACCGAGAACGCCACCACCGGCACGTCGGTGGCTTTCAGGCCCTGGTTGGCCAGCTCTTTATAGAAGGGCACGTTGGAGTCGCCGTTGACCGTGGAGATCACCGCCGTCTTGCCGCCGGCCGAGAACTTCTTGATGTTGGCGACAATGGTCTGGTAGTCGCTGTGGCCAAACGGGGTGTACACCTCTTCGATGTCCTTGTCGGCCACACCCTTGGAATGCAGGAACGAGCGCAGGATCTTGTTGGTGGTACGCGGGTAGACGTAGTCGGTACCCAGCAGGAAATAACGCTTGGCAGCGCCACCGTCTTCGCTCATCAGGTACTCGACCGCGGGAATCGCCTGTTGGTTAGGCGCGGCACCGGTGTAGAACACGTTCGGCGACATTTCCTCGCCTTCGTACTGCACTGGGTAGAACAACAAGCCGTTGAGCTCCTCGAACACCGGCAGTACCGATTTGCGTGACACCGAGGTCCAGCAACCGAACACCACCGCCACCTTGTCCTGGGTCAGCAACTGTCGGCCTTTTTCCGCGAACAGCGGCCAGTTGGAAGCCGGGTCCACCACCACAGGTTCCAGCATCTTGCCGTTAACGCCACCCTTGGCGTTGATTTCATCGATGGTCATCAAGGCCATGTCCTTGAGCGACGTCTCGGAAATCGCCATGGTCCCCGACAACGAATGCAGGATGCCGACCTTGATGGTCTCGGCTGCCTGAATGGTCCAGGTCATGCCCATGGCGGCAATCGATGCCGTCAACGTGAAAGCCTTGATCAAACTACGACGCTTCATTGTGCGATCTCCATGTACTTTGAATGTTCGTGAGGGCAGATGGCGACTACTGAAGGGTCTTTAGCAAGGGCTGTGCCGAAGTGCGCGCGAGGCTCTGGCGCGGGCGGTTGCGGGCAGGTAAAGGTCGTTGGGTTGCACCAGATCAGGGCTGGTCGGAGGGCAGGGTGCAGCCGGGCGCGCCGCGCTGGTGCAAGTGCTCATGAGGCCTGGAGATTGCTATCGCCGGCAAGCCGGCTCCCACAGGTGCATGCACCGCAATCCCCTGTAGGAGCGGGCTTGCCCGCGATGAGGCCCGAACAGGCAGCCCGGATGTTGTGTTGGTAACACTCCAGCTGTAGCCAAATTCCTTATTTAGCAACCGCCATTTCCCAAGCATAATCAGCTCGCGTTTAGCGCTGTTGTGCCTGCCTTTTCGGGTGGCTAGTCTTGACCGGTCGTTGCCAATTCAACGGCCGGGTTTAGTCGCCCGAAATCGAAGTCAGGCGCATAGCGTCTCCATAACCATTGCCGGCGGTTATTCGTGTCTGCAATGAGCGCTTTATGGTGGCTGTGCGTGGGGCACCTTCGGGTGCGCCGGGTGCCTGACTTCCCGGTCGACTAACCCGCGTACAGCCGCCACCTATCGTTTAGTCGCGGTATGTGGCGTCTTCCTTCAAAGTCAGGAGTCGCACCATGATCAAACCTTCCCCTAATCCACCGCAGCCATCCACCCCCGTCACCCAACCCCTCAGCTTCGGCCATTGCCCCGGCAGCAACCTGCTGTTCAGCATCCGCGCAGATATCCCCGTCGACGAAGCCCTGGTCCACGCCTCGGACCACCTGACCTGTGCCACCGCCACCGCTTTTGAAGTCGCCGACAATTGCCCAAGTGAATTGCGCTCGCTGGCGCGTTCGGTGATCCATCAACTGGATGTCGCCAAGGCGCTGGTCGAAGCCTCGATTGCCGGGATCAACGAGCGCACATCAAGCTAAAACCGACCGCGCCTTAGGGCCGATACCTAGCAGATCTGTCAGCTAGGCACACCTTGTTATCCATCACACACTCAGCAGGCCGCTCGTTAGGGTGGCCTATCACTGTGGCGCCGCAAGGTGCATGGACTTGGACGGGATGATGCTTATGCGTGGTTCAGGATGGATTCAGGGATGTAGAGCGGTGGGGGCAGGCGTGTCAGCCTTGTGTCTGGCTGTGTTAATGGTCGGCTGTGCGAACGACTCCGACCTATTGGCGCAAAAGCCAATCAAGACCGAGGCAAGCGCAGCTCCGATAGCTACTGATTCGAGTCTTTATGCCGAAATAATCGGCTCGGGAACATTTGAACGATCGAGCATAAAGCTGGAGCAAGGGCGCACGGTCGAAAGTGGTGTAGTAAAAACGAAAGACGGCAAGGTGGGCGGGTTGGTTATAGTGCGAGCACCCAATGGTGTAGTGACAGCTATCGTAAATAGCTCCGAGAAGCGGGGGTTGTTGTTGGTTGATAGCCAAGGGAAAAGCACATTTAAAGCGGAGCCAACTTTAGATTGGCTAACACCGGATAGCGTTGCTGGCGATTCAGCATCGCTGCAAAAATCAAAAGAGAAAGAAACGGCGTCGCATAAATACGTAGATATGTTGGTCGCCTATACGCTTTATGGGTTGGGGAAACTGGAAGCTGATCCCGTCGACTTTGCGATTGCCCAAGTCGAGTCTGCCAACCTTGGACTTCGAAATTCGTTGGTGCCCGGAATATCTTTGCGACTGGTAGCAGTTAAAATTATCGATGGGGCTGGCGTTGATTATAGTACGTCAGGCCAGGGTTTGCGCAACTGGCAAACTTTGTTAGAGCCTGACAAACAGCTGTTTGGTGCGGACGTTAGCACTTCCTTTGATAGTGGAACAGGCGTTGCAGGGCTCGCTTACAAGCCGGGACTGACCAGTGTGAATGCTTGGTGGGCACCAACGGCGTTTCCGCACGAACTCGGCCACAATGCCGGAGGAAGCCATTGCAACTCTGGCCAAGCCAGTTACAAGTTTGGCTACAGCAACGGTAAATCCAATACATTTCTATGCGGTAACAACGTGCCGTACTACTCAACCACCCGGGTGCGCGATCAGGATGGCCAGCCACTCGGCAATGCAGCTACCGCCGATATGGCCAGGGTATGGGAAGAGAACACCGCCAGAATGACCGGTTATAGCCCTGAGCTGCCAGGTGAACGCATGATCCTGGCCGGTACAGCCAGTGACGTAGTTGCAAACCTGCGAATCGTACCCGAAAACAGCAATCCAAGTGCTGGCGTGGTGGCGCTTTCTTCTGATGTCGGCCCTACCAGCCTGCAAGCACTGCCGGGTGGAGGATATACGACGCTGACTGTAAAACTGAAGAACGATGCAGGTGCCGAGTTCCCGGTAAAACTTCGGGCACAGCGTTCTATTGGCGGTTGTGTCAGAAGCGGAATGAATAACAACGCAGGTTGCCAAGGCGGTGGCTCGTTGTTTTTTACGCTGCGTTATCTTGCTTCTGACAACTTGACGTTGCCAAAGGGTATGTATAACGGCGTCTTGAAACTGGAGGCGCGGGATTCAGGTTTAACGGGTTGGGTGACTCCCATCACAATTTCTATTTCCATTGCAAGCCGACATGGGCGAATTATCCCCATTTCTACGAACACATGCTTTACCCCTTCGCCAAGTGGTGGTTTTCCCAAGCCCATACAGTGGCCGACGTGCCATGAGACCAATGCATCAAATTTTTGGGAGTGGAGAGAGGATAATAAGTTTTATCGAAGTGGCAAGCCGCTGGTTTATTCTACAGCCGATAACAAGTTATATTTAAATGACACTTCGGCTGCGTACCCAGCCATGGAAATCGTTCATCTTGGTCAGGTAAATGGGTTTGAAAAAGTCAAGCTGAAGCACGGCAACCTCTGCGGCTTCAATGACTGGGGATTGGGTGTGGCGCCATGTTCGGATCATCCGAACCAGACGTTTTACTTTAGGTAATAGCGACGTAGTCTGTGCAGGGAGCAAACGGGATATCCGTTTGCTCCACCTGCTTCAGCTATGAAGAAGCCGACGCCGGCAAACGTGAGAATCGCGACAACACCCCCCAATCCAACACCCAAACCGCCAGCAACGAAACCCCCACCAACGGAAATGCCACCCCCAACCCGATCATGATCACGATCGCCGTCTTCCACTTCGGCAAATCATGACGCAGTGGCGGTACGCCGAAGCTGCCCTGTGGGCGGCGCTTCCACCACATCACCACGCCGCTGACGGCGCTGAGCAGGATCATCAGGCAAATCAGCAGCACGATGATCTGGTTCGCCGGCCCGAACATCTTGCCCTCATGCAGCATCACGCCCAGCTCGGTGGCGCGGGCGACGTTGCCGTAATCCTGCCAGCGCACGTCGGCCAGTACCTTGGCGTTGTATTGGTCCACGTGCAGGGTGGCGTCGTTGCGCGGGTCGTCGGCGAACACGGCGATGGTGAAGACGCCATCGGCGGTGGTTGGCAGGGTGATGCTGTAGCCGGGCACCACATTGCTTTGGGTGGCGATGTCGACCACCTGTTGCAGGTTCACCTGTGGTGCGGCTGGGGCGCTGGCCGTGGTGTTGTGGCCGGCGTGTTCGGCGTGGGCGCTGGACACGGGCATGGGGGTGTTTTCCAGCGCCCAGGGTACGGTTTGCCGGGTGGCGCTGTTGAGCTCGCGCGCTTCCTTGTCGGAGGTGGGCACGTCGGTCCACATCTTGGCCGGGAATGTATTCCACACCTGGGCGAACTGCTTGCCCCACACGCCGGTCCAGGTCATGCCGCTGAGCAGCATCACCAGCAGCAAGGCCCCGCCCCAGAAACCGATGACCGCGTGCAGGTCACGCCAGAACAGGCGGCCGCGGCTTTGCAGGCGCGGCCACAAGACGCCAGCACTGCTCTTGCCCCGTGGCCACCACAGGTACATGCCCGACACCACCAGCACAATTCCCCAGCCGGCCGCCAACTCAACCAGCCGGTCGCCGACCGTGCCGATCATCAGCTCGCCATGCAGGGCGCGGGCGATGGCTTGCAGGTTGTCCTTGGCATCCTGCTCGCCCAGCAACGTGCCGGTGTAAGGGTTGATAAAGACATTCAGCTCGCGCCCGCTCTGGTTGACCACGAACTGCGCGCTGCGCTCGGCATTCACGGCGGGTAAATACTGGCTGATCTGGCCCTGTGGGTAAGCGGCCTTTGTGCGCTGCAGCAACTCATCGGCGCTGAGGCTGTGATGGCCGGCGGGCACGGTCATCAGGTCGCTGTACATCAGCGGGTCCAGTTGCGGCTTGAACAGGTAGATGATGCCGGTCAGTGCCAGCAGCACCATGAAGGGCGCCACGAACAACCCGGCATAGAAGTGCCAGCGCCAGGCCAGGTTGTAGAACGAAATTTTCGGTGTGCTCATGAGGCGTGCTCCACGTATTGCAAAGGGGCGCGCGCAGCTGCCTGCGACTGTCTGGGCAGTACATTCAGGGGCGGCGGCGTAATGCTGAATCAGACGTGGGCGAGCAGAGGGGGCGCGCGGGTGCGGGCGCCGGGGAATACGGCTTGGCCGGCATGGCCCTGAAGCGGTTGGCTGGCGTGGCAGGCCGTTGCGCCGAGTGTGTCGCAGGTGACCAGGCTCAGGGCTTGCGGCAAGGCCGGGCAGTGAAAGAACAGGCTGCAATAACCGCATTTTTCCCAGAGCGCGTGGAGTTCGCCCGCGTTTGCGTGGTCGCTTTCATGGCAGCCCGGTTCGGCCTTGCCCACGCTGTGGCTCATGGGCATCGGCGCGCTGTGATCCATCGGCATCGCTTGCGACAGCAGCGGGCCGATGAAAATCATCAGCATGGCAAACAGGCTCAGCCAAGTGCCACGCGTCGTGTTTACACGACGACGGTGCGCGCCTGCTGGCTGAACCCCCGGTCTGCTCATCATGGTCACCGATCAGCGATCAATTCGGATGGTCGTGCGACTTACCGTCTGCCGGTGCGGTTTTTTCCACGGTCACTTCAACGGTGACATCGCCGGCTTTCTCGAAATGCAGCGTCAAGGGGAAACGCTTGCCGTCTTGCAACAGGCTGCGGTCTTTGAGCTCCATTAACATCACATGGTAGGCCATGGGTGCGAAGACTGCTTCGGCGCCAGCGGGAATTTCCACACTTTTTACTTGCTGCATTTTCATCAGCTCGCCGACCTTCACATGCTCGTGCAATTGGGCGACGCCGGCGATGGGGCTTTCGACGCTGAGCAGGCGGTCGGCGCTTTGGCCGGTGTTCTTGACCACGAAATAGGCCGCCACGGTTGGCGCGTTGGGCGGCAGTTCCCGCGACCAGGGGTGAGCAATTTGCAGCTCGCCGACAGTGTACTCATGGGCAGTGGCAAAAACGGCCGGCAGCAGCAGGGCAACCAGGCAAAGTGCTTTCTTCAGCAAAGTGATTCTCCAGTCGATTCAGGGCACAGCGTTGTTCGGGGTTCAGAAGTTGAAACTGACCTTGGTCCAGAGGGTGCGCCCCGGCTCGTTGATCGGCTCGGGGTTGGTCGCCGGGTAGCCGAAGCCGGCATTGCCTGCCAGGTTCAGGTGTTCGGCATAGGCCTTGTCGAACAGGTTGTCGACGCCGGCGCTCAGTGTAATGTGCTGGCTGGCCCGGTAGGCACCGTTGAGCGAAAAAACGCCAAAGCCGGCACTTTTTTCGAAATCCTTGCCGACCACGTTACCTGCGTTCTGTTCGATGCGGTTCTGCGGCGCGACCACTCGCCACAGCGCACCGGCACTCCACAGGTCGCGGTTGTAGCTCAGGCCCAGGCGCGTTTCCAGTGGTGGCATTTGCGGCAATGCGGTGCCATCGGTGCTGTTCTTGCCCCAGGCGTACGCCACGGTAGCGTCGGCCTTCCAATTGCTGGTCAGGTTATAGGCGGCGCCCATTTCAGCACCCATGATGCGCGCATCGATATTACGTGCCTGTGAGCTGCCCATCATGCTCGAGCTGTAGTCGAACAGAATGTAGTCGCGCACCTGCCCGGCGTAGGCCGATACCCAGGCTTCCACGTCTTCACTCTTGTATTGCAGGCCGACGTCCAGTTGCGTGGTTTTTTCCGGCTTGATCGAGTCGAAGGCATTGACCGAATCTGCCGGGCCGCTGTTGGGTGAAAACAGTTCCCAGTAGTCAGGAAAGCGCTGCGCATGGCCGAGGCCCGCGTACAGGGTGGTCGCTGAGTCGGCCAGGTCATGCTCATAGCGTACGAAGCCGCTGGGCAGGGTGTCGGCGCGGGTCTGGTCGGCAGTGGGGTTGGGTTTGCTCATCATCCCGGAACCGGTGGTTTGCCGGTAATCCTTGGCCGAGGCGCGGTCCAGGCGCGCGCCGGTGATCAGGCGGTCGCGTTCGGCGACATACCAGGTGAGCTCGCCGAAGGCTCCGTAGTTGTGGAAGTCGGCGTCCTTGGTCCAGGGCACGTCCTTGTAGGTGTCGATGCCCATGCCGCTGCGTTTGCGGTGCTCGTTGGTCTGGGCATCGATACCACTGATCAATTGCACGTCGGCCCAATGCCAAGTGGCCTTGACCCTTGCGCCTAGCGTGCGACGGTCGACGTTGCTGGCCATTGGGCCGGCCATCATCCCGGTGCCCGATGGCGTGCGCAGGCTGTAGTTGTCCATGACATGGTCGGCATAGTTGTAGTAGACCTGTGCTTCCACCTTATCCAGCACGTCGCCGAGGCTGGATTTTTCGAAGCGCAGGCCCAGGCTTTCGCGCTTGAATTGCGAGCCGTCCATACCGCGCCCGGCGTAGCGGGACTCGCCATCGCCCTTGCCGGCGGTGAGTTCCAGCAGGGTGTCGGCGTCCGGGGTCCAGCCCAGGGCGACATCGCCGTTCCACTTGTCCCAGCGCGAAGGCACGGTGTCACCGCTGCCGTTCTGATAGTCGTCGGCCTGGGAGGTGTTGCCGACGAAGCGGGCATAGCCCGATTGATTACCCGCGGCCGTATCGAGCACCTTGTCGAAGCGGCCGTTGGAGCCGGCCAGCAGGCTGGCATTGACGCGGCTGCCAAGCTCACCGAACTGTTCCGGCTCGCGTTCAAAAAGGATGGTCCCGGCCGAACCACCCGGGCCCCAGAGTACGGACTGTGGGCCTTTGATGACGGTCAGGCGGTCGTAGGTTTCCGGGGCAATATAGGAAGTGGGTGCGTCCATTCGGTTGGGGCAGGCGCCGAGCATGGTGCCGCCGTTGGTGAGGATGTTCAGGCGCGAGCCAAACATGCCGCGCAGCACCGGGTCGCCATTGGTGCCGCCAGCACGTATGGCCGAGAAGCCCGGGATGGTTTTCAGGTAGTCGGCGCCGTCGCTGGCCGGCACAGGTTGGCGTGGTTCTTTCGGGTTGGTGACCACGGTCAGGGGCGAGCTTGGGGCGATGGCTGTGATCACCGTGGGGCTCAGTTCGGACAATTCGTGAATGTGCTCGTTGGAAGCTTGTACTGCTAGCGCCACAGGGCTGAGCAGGCTGCTGCAAACCAGGGCGAGGGTGCCGCGCAGGGCGGGTCGTTGGTAAAAAGTGGGCATAGCGTATTCCAGCAATCGATCAGTAAAAAACACGCGCAGGCGCCTGCGGCTGATTTGCGCAGCGCATGCGGGTGGGGCGTGAAACCTGAGTCAAACGTGCTGGAAGGCAGGCGGGGCGCGTGTGCGGGCGCCGGGGAATATCGCTTGGCGGGCGTGGCCCTGTAGGGTTTGTGGATTGAAGTGGCAGGTGTTGTCAGGCGCATCGCCGGCAACCAGGCCCAGTGCTTGCGGTAGCGCCGGGCAGTGGAAGAACAGGCTGCAATAACCGCACTTCTCCCAGGTGACGGACAGCGTCGCCGAGCCCTTGCTTTGTTTGGCGTGGTGGCCGGCATCATGGCAGCCGGGTTCGGCCATGCTCATTTCCATGCCTGGAGGCATGGTCATGGGCATGCGGTGATCCATCGGCATCGCTTGGGAAATCAGCGGGCCGATGAAAATCATCAACATTGCAAACAGGCTTAGCCAGGAGCCGTGCACTTTTTGCTCAGTGCGGCGGTTCGCGGGCAGTCGCCTGGCGCCGGGTGTGCGCACGGTTAATCAGCTTGATCGGTGTGGAAGGCGGCATTTAGCCAGAACGCTCGGGCTAAGTAAAAAGGCGGCGGGGTGACTGAAAGTCGCAGTTACAAATACGCCTGTGGGCGTTGTGCAGTTTGCCAAGGCCTCATCGCCGGCAAGCCGGCTCCCACAGTGGGAGATTCTATGGTTCAGGGGAAGCTCTCAAGCAGCTTTTGACACGTATTCG
>CAYVPI010000093.1:0-20701 GCA_964453495.1 uncultured Pseudomonas sp.
GTTTTCTCGAGGTTCAGCCGAACATGGTCAAGGTTCTTGCCGACACCGTGCAACGCGCTGCCGACCTGGATGAAGCCTCTGCTCAGGAAGCCGTCAAGGCTGCCGAGAAGGCCCTGCATGACAAAGGCGCAGATTTCGATTACGGAGCTGCTGCCTCACGTCTGGCCGAGGCTGCAGCCCAGCTGCGCACGGTTCAGCAAATTCGCAAGAAGTTTGGCGGCTAAGCCGGCGAACGCTTTCGCGATTGAGTTAAAGGGTAGCCTCGGCTACCCTTTTTCTTTTTTTGTATCCCGCTCATTTGGTCGCAGCCGCTGACCACCCAGGATTGGTAGCCAGTCAATGTCACTCGATATCGTTATTCTTGCCGCCGGCCAAGGCACTCGCATGCGCTCGGCCCTGCCCAAAGTGTTGCACCCGGTTGCGGGCAATTCCATGCTCGGACATGTTATCCACAGCGCACGGCAGCTCGCACCGCAAGGCATACACGTGGTGATCGGGCACGGTGCCGATGCTGTTCGCCAGCGTTTGGCGGCAGATGACCTGAATTTTGTCCTGCAGGATCAGCAACTGGGTACCGGGCATGCCGTGGCCCAGGCGTTGCCGCAGTTGAGTGCCGATACCGTGCTGATTTTGTACGGCGATGTACCATTGATAGAAGTGGATA
Organism: uncultured Pseudomonas sp.; assembly: GCA_964453495.1. Taxonomy (GTDB): domain Bacteria; phylum Pseudomonadota; class Gammaproteobacteria; order Pseudomonadales; family Pseudomonadaceae; genus Aquipseudomonas. Next base: position 665 of record CAYVPI010000093.1, read on the forward strand.
CGCTCAAGCGCCTGCTGGAAAAGGTCACGCCAGAACAGTTGGGCCTGCTGACTGTAAATCTTGCTGATCCCACCGGTTATGGCCGCATCGTACGAGATGCTCAGGGCAAGGTCTGCGCGATCGTAGAGCACAAGGATGCCACCGATGCGCAAAAGGCAATCAATGAAGGCAATACCGGCATCCTCGCCGTGCCAGGTAAGCTTTTGGGTGATTGGCTTGGCCGCCTGTCGAACACGAACGCCCAGGGTGAGTACTACCTGACTGACATTATTGCCATGGCTGTTGCCGACGGCCTGATGGTTGCCACAGAGCAACCGCATGACCCGATGGAAGTTCAAGGCGCCAATGACCGCCGTCAGCTCGCCGAACTGGAACGCCATTATCAACAACGTGAAGCGCGCCGCCTGATGGCGTTGGGAGTGACGTTACGCGACCCTGCGCGTTTCGACGTGCGTGGCGAAGTGACGGTTGGCCGAGATGTGCTGATCGATATAAACGTTGTGCTCGAGGGCCGTGTGCTGATCGAGGATGACGTGATGATCGGCCCTAACTGCGTGATCAAGGACAGCACCTTGCGCAAGGGCGTTGTGATCAAGGCAAACAGCCATATCGAAGGCGCGATCATGGGTGAGGGCAGCGATGCCGGCCCGTTCGCTCGCCTGCGCCCTGGCAGTGTGCTGGAGGCGCGCGCTCATGTGGGTAACTTTGTCGAACTGAAGAACGCACACCTGGGTGAAGGGGCAAAGGCCGGGCACCTGGCCTATCTGGGTGATGCCGAAATTGGTGCTCGCACCAATATCGGTGCCGGCACCATCACCTGTAATTATGACGGGGCGAACAAGTTCAAGACGGTGTTGGGGGAGGACGTCTTCATCGGTTCGAACAATTCATTGGTGGCACCTGTGGATATCTTGTCCGGAGCTACCACTGCCGCAGGTTCAACCATCACTCAAGAAGTGCCCGCCGGTCAGCTTGCTGTGGGTCGTGCACGGCAGAAAAATATCGAAGGCTGGAAGCGGCCAGAGAAAATCAAGAAATCCTGACGGGTTATCCACTGATTGCAAAGAGAGCTGACTTGATTGTGTATAAGTCGGCTCTTTTTCATTTTGGCGCGGAGTGGATCGTCTGTGGATAAATAGAGCTGTGCAAAGCTGTACTGTTATCCACAGACTCATCATTTATCGCTAGCCCCTTGACGTGATCGCTATCTTGAGCTTTGATTGCTTTCGTTATCTTTCGAAACGAAACATAAGGCATCATGTCGAAACGAAATACGCCTCAACGACGCCATAACATCCTCGCCCTGCTCAATGAACAGGGAGAAGTCAGCGTGGATGAACTGGCCAAGCGTTTCGAAACTTCCGAGGTAACCATTCGCAAGGATCTGGCCGCGCTGGAAGCCAACGGCTTGTTGCTACGGCGCTACGGTGGCGCGATTACCATGCCGCAGGAATTGATCAGCGAGAATGGGCAACCGGTGTCCCGATACAAGCAAGCCATTGCGCGCGCAGCTGTCACGCGTATTCGCGAGCATGCCCGGATCATTATCGACAGCGGAAGTACGACTGCCGCCATGATTCCGGAGCTGGGCCAGCAACCCGGCCTGGTGGTCATGACCAACTCATTGCACGTCGCCCGTGCCTTGAGCGAGCTAGAACATGAGCCGGTGTTGTTGATGACCGGTGGAACCTGGGATCCGCACTCTGAGTCATTTCAAGGCCAGGTGGCAGAGCAGGTGCTTCGCTCCTACGATTTCGATCAGTTGTTCATCGGTGCCGATGGTATTGATCTGATTCGTGGGACCACGACCTTCAATGAGTTGCTGGGCTTGAGCCGTGTGATGGCCGAAGTCGCCCGGGAAGTGATTGTAATGGTCGAGTCAGACAAGATCGGCCGCAAGATACCCAATGTCGAACTGCCTTGGAGCAGTGTGAACACCTTGATTACTGATGACCGCTTGCCACTTGAGGCACGCGAACAGATTGAAGCCCGTGGCATAACCCTGATTTGTGCCGCTGTCAGCTAGGAGAAGAATATGTGTGGGATTGTCGGTGCAGTTGCTGAACGTAACATCACAGCCATTTTGATCGAAGGCCTCAAGCGCCTGGAATACCGCGGTTATGACAGCGCCGGCCTTGCCGTCGTTACTCAAGCCGGAGCGCTGGATCGTCGTCGTCGTATCGGCAAGGTCAGCGAACTGGAAGCCGCAGTTGCCGCACAGCCGATTGCTGGTCAACTCGGTATCGCTCACACCCGTTGGGCGACCCATGGGGCTCCGAGTGAAGAAAATGCCCACCCGCATTTTTCCGCTGCACAAGTGGCGGTGGTGCACAACGGCATCATCGAAAACCATGAGGCATTGCGTGAACGTCTTAAAGGCCTGGGTTATGTATTTACCTCCCAGACTGATACCGAGGTAATCGTGCACTTGCTGCACCACACGCTCAAGTCGCAACCGGACCTTGCCGAAGCCTTGAAGCTGGCGGTCAAGGAACTGCATGGCGCCTATGGCCTGGCAGTCATCAGCCTGGCCCAACCGGATCGCCTGCTCGCAGCACGCAGTGGCAGCCCGCTGGTCATCGGCCTGGGGTTGGGTGAAAACTTCCTGGCATCCGACCAATTGGCATTGCGCCAGGTCACTGACCGTTTCATGTACCTAGAAGAAGGCGACATCGCCGAAATCCGTCGCGACGAAGTAAATATCTGGGACATCAAAGGCAACCCGGTCGAACGCGAAACCGTTCAGTACCATGAAGGTGCCGAAGCGGCCGACAAGGGCGCGTATCGTCACTTCATGCTCAAGGAAATCCACGAGCAGCCTTCCGTCGTCCAGCGCACCCTTGAAGGGCGACTGGCCCAGAACCACGTGCTGGTCCAGGCTTTTGGCCCGAAAGCGGCCGAGTTGTTTGCCAAGGTGCGCAATGTTCAAATCGTGGCCTGTGGTACCAGCTACCACGCCGGCATGGTCGCTCGTTACTGGCTTGAAGGGCTGGCCGGCATTCCTTGCCAGGTCGAAGTAGCCAGCGAATTCCGTTACCGCAAGGTGGTGGTACAACCAGATACCCTGTTCGTGTCTATCTCCCAATCGGGCGAAACCGCCGACACATTGGCCGCACTGCGCAACGCCAAGGAACTGGGCTTCCTCGCCAGCCTGGCCATTTGCAACGTCGGTATCAGCTCGCTGGTGCGTGAATCGGACCTGACGCTGTTGACCCAGGCCGGCCCGGAAATTGGCGTGGCATCGACCAAGGCTTTCACCACCCAATTGGTCGGCTTGATGCTGCTGACCCTGTCCCTTGGCCAAGTGCGTGGCACCCTGGCTGAAGGTGTCGAAGCCGAGCTGGTCGAAGAACTGCGTCGTTTACCAACCCGTCTGGGCGAAGCGCTGGCCATGGACGCAACGGTGGAAAAAGTTGCCGAACTGTTCTCCGACAAGCATCACACATTGTTCCTGGGCCGCGGTGCCCAGTTCCCGGTAGCGATGGAAGGGGCGCTCAAGCTCAAGGAAATCTCGTACATCCACGCCGAAGCCTACCCAGCAGGCGAGCTCAAGCACGGCCCATTGGCATTGGTCGACAACGACATGCCGGTGGTAACTGTTGCGCCGAACAACGAGTTGCTCGAGAAGCTCAAGTCCAACCTGCAGGAAGTGCGTGCTCGCGGAGGGGAACTGATCGTGTTCGCCGACACCAACGCCAGCATGAGCAATGGCCAAGGTACACACGTAATCAACATGCCGCACATCATTGATGCGCTGGCGCCGATCCTCTATACGATCCCGCTGCAACTGCTCTCGTATTATGTGGCGGTGTTGAAGGGGACTGACGTTGACCAACCTCGCAACCTGGCCAAGTCGGTGACGGTGGAGTGATCTTCATCGCTTGCTGAATCAACAAGAAAAGCCCTTGATATCAAGGGCTTTTTTTCAGTCGATAAGCTGCCGACGCCTGGCCAGTGGCGGCATGGCAAACCAGCGCTGGCAAGCGCGGTTGAATACGCTCTGTTCGCTGTAGCCCAACAAACCGGCAACCTGGGACATCGGCATATGTCGCTCTGCCAGGTAGTGATCGGCACGCTCGCGACGGATTTTCTCGACGATCTCATCGAAGCTTCGCCCCTGGTCAGCCAGGCGTCGTTGCAACATGCGCGTGTGCATCCCCAGTTGCTCGGCAATCAACGGCAGGCGGCAACGTTGTATCGGTAGCATGCGCAAGACCAGCCGTTCTACCTGGTCGACCACATCCGAAGTGCCTCGTAAATTGAACTGCTTGAAATACTGCTCCAGCGCGTGATGGAGGTAGGGAGCCTGCTGCTCGATGCGATGGTTCAATTGCTCTTCGCGCAAAACCAATGCGTTGCAGGGTTGGCCGGTGTATACGGCCGTTTTGAAGTAACGCCGGCAAGAAGCCAGCGCCTGGGTGTCGATGCTACTGAACTGGACGGATTGGGCGACGAAGTTATCCCCGTAGAGCACTTTCATGGCGTTGTGCGCAACGCCCATGGCCAGTGCCACCATCTGCCGCCGCGGAGTCGTTCCTTCCAGGCGGATTTCGATCAAAAAACGTGGCGCTTGGGCTTCGCTCAAGTCCAGATCCAGATGGATGCCCGGGCTGTGGTAACCGATGAAGCGTATGACTTGTGCCAATGCCTGCCCGGCCGTAATACAGGTGCGCGCAATCGCTGCAATTGGGCCGAGCACATGCAGGTCCTGGTACTGGGCCATGCGCAGGCCGAAATCGGGGCAATCGAGTTCTCGCGCCGCATATTCCAGAAGTTCGACCAGGGAGCGTAGCGGAACCCGCGCATCCTCTTCCAGCAACAAGTCCGGATGAATGCGAAAGCGCTCGAGCATGAGGTCGGGCTGGCCGCCCAGTTGGCTGGTGACCTCACGAAAGCCGGTAAAGGATGTTGTTCTTATTAGTGAAGTCATGTCGTCAAAGATCAAATAAAGATCATGACAGGTCAATAAATTTTCGTTCCGTAAGCACAAGATTTCCATCCAGGGTATTCAGAGCTGCGTCCATGAGAAGCAGCCCCTCCACGTTCGATTGGAGTCATTCTGCGATGGTTTTCGATTACGTCATTATCGGTGCAGGTTCAGCTGGCTGCGTGTTGGCCAACCGTCTCAGTGCCAATCCTGAAGTTACTGTGTGCTTGCTCGAGGCCGGCCCCGAGGACCGCTCGCCGCTGATCCATGCTCCGGTAGGCGTTGCTGCCATCCTGCCCAGCCGGCATGTGAATTGGGCATTCAAGACGGTGCCGCAACCCGGCCTGAAAGGTCGTATCGGTTACCAGCCACGCGGCAAGGTTTTGGGCGGCAGCAGCTCCATCAATGGCATGATTTACATTCGCGGCCATCAAAGCGACTTCGATGATTGGCACGCCTTGGGTAATCCGGGCTGGTCCTATGCCGACGTACTGCCGTACTTTCGCAAGAGTGAGATGCATCACCGGGGCGGCGATGACTACCACGGCGGGGCAGGTGAACTGTATGTCGGCAGGAACGCCGCCCATCCGGCAACCCAGGCCTTCATCGACGCCGCGAAAATGGTAGGACACAGTCATAACCAGGACTTCAACGGCGCCGAACAGGAAGGCGTTGGCCAGTACGACGTGACCATCCGTGACGGTCGACGCTGGAGCACGGCCACTGCGTTCCTCAAACCGATTCGGTCTACCCGCAAGAATCTCACGGTGCTGACCTCAGCTCATGCCGAGCGCATCCTGCTTGAGGGCAAAAAAGCCGTGGGTGTGGAGTTGCGCATCAAGGGCAAGCGCCAGATAGTTTCCGCACGCAAGGAAGTACTGCTCAGCGCCGGCGCATTCGGTAGCCCACATTTGCTGATGTTGTCGGGAATCGGCCCACAAGCAGAGCTCAGGCCCCTGGGCATCCCGGTTCATCACGAACTTCCCGGTGTGGGGCAAAACCTACAAGACCATCCGGACGTGGTGCTCTGTTACAAAAGCCAGGATACGTCGTTGCTTGGCGTCTCGGTACGCGGCAGCGTGAAGATGGGCAAGGCGCTCGTCGATTACGTCCGGCACCGACGTGGTCCCTTTGTCAGCAACATCGGAGAGGGCGGTGGTTTTCTGAAAACCGATGCCAGTCTGGCCCGCCCGGATATTCAGTTGCATTCGGTGATCGCCATGGTCGACGACCATAACCGCAAGCTCCACTGGGGGCATGGCTTCAGCCTGCATGTCTGTGTGTTGCGACCCAAAAGCGTCGGTAGCGTCGGCTTGCAGTCCAACGATCCAAGTGCGCCTCCACGCATCGATCCGAACATTCTGGGCCATGACGATGATGCCAGGACCCTGCTCAAGGGCTACCGCATGGCGAGGGATATCGTGAAGCAGGCACCGATGGCACGCTACGGCTTGAAGGAGCTTTACAGTGAGGGATTGTACGGTGACGAACAGTTGATCGAAGTACTTCGCCAGCGTACCGATACCATCTACCACCCGGTCGGTACCTGCAAGATGGGCAGCGATGAAATGGCCGTGGTGGATAGCCAATTGCGCGTGCATGGCATCGAAGGGCTGCGTGTGGTGGATGCCTCGATCATGCCGACCCTGGTGGGTGGTAACACCAACGCAGCTTCGATCATGATTGCTGAACGCGCTGCCGAGTGGCTGGGTGCAACGGGCAACTGATAGCTGCCCTGTTCAGCTCAGACGTTGAAAGAAGGCCAGGCGCAGGGCAAAGCCGATCAGCAAGCCACCGAACACCCACTGCTGGATTTTCTGCGCGCCTGGGCTGCGTTTCAACCAGCGGCCCAGGCAACTGCCGCTGATGGCGTACACGCTATCAAATAACAGGCCCACCATTACCAGCACAGTGCCCAGCACCGCAAACTGGGTGCCAACTGCTGCGCGTTGCGGGTCGATGAACTGCGGCAACAATACCGAGCAGAACAGCAGAGCCTTGGGGTTTAGCAGGTTGGTCAACAAACCTCGTTGGATCGCCTCGCGCCAGGCCAGGCGTACTTCATCGGCCGATGAGCCATGCAGATCACCGAGTGTGCCAGGCTTGAACAGCTTGATACCCAGCCAGAGCAGGTACGCCGCACCCGATAGGCGCACAACATCGAATGTCCAGGGGGCGACTCTGAACAGGGCGGCCAAGCCAACCGCAGCGAGCGCGACATGGCAAGTGCGTGCCAGTGCAAGGCCCAGGGCAGTGGCCAAGGCCAGGTTGCGCCCCTGGCGCGCGCCGGTCTGCAGCAACAGGATCATGTCCGGGCCGGGGAGTAGATACACCACTGCCAGGGCAAAGAGGTACACAGCCATGTCCGCCATTTCTGCTCGCTCCAATCACCACGGAATAAGCAAAAGTGTACGGCCACACGGCAGGGCAGGTGGTTGCGTATTACGCTGGTGATGCAGACACTATTGGCAGAATCTGCCAATCCTCAAGACTGAGTCATGCAGCTATGCCAAAAATAAAACTAGATGCCTATGATCGCCGGATCCTGGCCGCATTGCAGCGCGATGGCCGGCTGACCAACGTGCAACTGGCCGACGAGATCGGGTTGTCGGCATCACCCTGTTTGCGACGGGTGCGTAACCTGGAAGAGGCCGGGGTGATCCGCGGTTATCAAGCGCAGCTTGATCCGGACGAGATTGGCCTGGGCCTGACGGTGTTCGTTGGCGTGAAAGTCGAACGGCATCATGAAGAGGAAGCAGAAGCTTTCCGGCAGGCGGTGCTGGCCCTGCCGGAGGTTATTTCGGCTTTTCTGGTATCAGGTGAATCAGACTTTCTGCTGCATGTGGTGGTACCCGACCTGCGTGGCTATGAGCGCTTCCTGACCGGCACCTTGTTGAAACTACCGGGGGTCAGCGATATCCGCAGTAACTTCGCCATTCAAACAGTCAAGGCGACAGCGCCGTTGCCTCTTCATCATTTGCCGAGCTGATCCCCAACGCGTGCAGTCAGGCCGGGGAACAGGGAGAGTGAAAAAAACTCACCGGGCTGTAACGCCAGTTGCCGAGCTCAATCTAGTGCTGTGTCAGGGCGGGAAATACGTCTCGTCAGACCCCACTGAGTACGCGAGGATCAAAAAATGAGCATGAAATCCATAGCCGCAGGTACCGCCCTGGCCCTGTCTGCTGCTGGTCTGTTCGCTGGTGTAGTCGCTCCGGTTTCTGCTGCCGATGGTGCAACCAATATTCATTGTTACGGTGTCACGTCATGCAAAGGCATGAACGACTGCAAGACCGCCAACAATGCCTGCAAGGGCCAGGGTGAATGCAAAGGCCATGGCTTCAAGGCCATGACGACCGACGAATGCATGAAAGCGGGTGGCAAGGTCGGCGAGTAAACAGCCGATGCCTGATGCTGGGGTGGCCAATGGGGTCACTCCAGATCCTGCGAGATTTCGTATGGAGTTGAAAATGCATTCCAAACCTTCAAGTCTGGGCTTCGGATTGGGGTTGCGCAGCACTTACTACGACGAGCTACTCGCCGATCCGCCGGACGTGGATTGGTTCGAAATCCTCTCCGAGAACTATTTGGTGCAGGGCGGCAAGGCACTTTATTACCTGGACGCCTTTGCTGAGCGGTATCCCTTGGTGATGCATGGCGTTTCCCTGTCCATCGGTGGCCCGCATGCATTGGATCGCGACTATCTGAGCCAGCTGGCGCAGCTTGCCGAGCGGGTCCGGCCCCCCTGGATTTCCGATCATCTTTGCTGGAGCAGAGGAAGTGCCCATCAGCTGCACGATCTGCTTCCGCTTCCCTTTACCGAAGAAAGCCTGGCCCATGTCGCGCAACGGGTAGAGCAGGTTCAAGACGTATTGCAACGTCCGCTGGTGCTGGAGAATGTCTCGAGCTACGTTCGGGTGGCTTACGATACATTCAGTGAGTGGGAGTTTCTCGCGCAACTGAGCCAGCTCACCGGTTGCGAGCTGTTGTTGGATATCAACAATGTGTACGTCAGCGCGCGCAACCATGGCTTTGACCCTTGGGCATTCATCAGCGGCCTGCCAAGCCAAAGCGTTCGGCAGGTGCATTTGGCGGGGCACACGGATTATGGTGACTACGTCATCGATACTCATGATCACCCAGTGTGTGATTCGGTCTGGGCACTCTACAAGCGCACGCTGGAACACCTGGGCCCTGTCGCGACCCTACTTGAGCGTGACGATCACTTTCCTCCGCTGGATGGGCTGCTGCAGGAGCTGGACAACGCGCGGCTGCTGGCATCACAAGCGCAGACCTCGCGTGACCCCGTATGAAACTCCTGAACTGGCAACTGGCGTTCGAGGCCTACATTCTGGGCGACAGCCCTGCCGCCAAAACGGTGTTTCAGGAAAGCCTGGCAGGTGGCCCAACCCTCACGATTGCCAAAGGCTTGAGCATCTACCACAACGCCTACCGAGCTCGTATGCATGAGGTGCTCGCTGAAGACTTTCCCGTGACAGCCCAGTGGCTTGGCGAGGAAAGGTTTGCCGAGCTGGCCGAGGGTTATCTACGTGCCAACCCATCACAGAGCTTTACCTTGCGATGGCTCGGCCAACACCTACAGGCGTTCGTTGCGCACGACCCTGCGCTGGCGGAGCTGGTTCGGTTGGAATGGGCATTTACCCTGGCGTTCGACGCCGCACCCGGAGTGGCTTTGACTGTGCAGGATATGGCTGGCCTGTCTGCCGAGGAGTGGCCAGTATTTAAGGTCGCATTGCTGCCTAACGTTCAGTGGCTTGGTTTTCGCTATAACAGCCTGGCGTTATGGCGTGCAGCCAAAAATCAGCACCCACTTCCAGGCAGTCAGTTGTTGGACGGTGAGATGGACTGCATTGTTTGGCGCAATGATCTGAACTGCTTTTACCGTTCACTGGATGACGTTGAAGCGGTCGCACTGAAAGGGATGGTGCAAAATGCCTGGAGTTTTGCCGAATTGTGCCTAGCGCTGTCCGCAACTCATGGGGTGGATGCGCCTTTGCAGGCTGCAACATGGTTGAAGCAGTGGATTTCAGACCGTCTGCTAGTACGAAAGTTCGTCTAGCCTAGACTATGGAATTAATAGGCAAACACTTCTGATTCATGGGCTACCCTTTTTTTAGAGACGTCTGAAAGAAGGGGGGTACTCCCATGCTCGCGCAACTTCCACCGGCCCTGCAAAAACTTCAACTACCACTTCGACTCAGACTTTGGGACGGCCATGAACTTAACCTTGGGCCAGCGCCAAGCGTAACTATCGTAGTGAAGGACCCGAAACTGGTTGCCCAGTTTACCCATCCAAGCCTTGATCTTCTTGGCACTGCGTTCGTCGAGGGGCGCCTGGAAATGGAAGGGTCCATCAACGAAGTTGTGCGGATCTGTGATGAGTTGAGCATGGCACTGGTGGGCGAGGACGAAAGCAACCTTCCAACACGCACTGTCCATGACAAGGCCGCAGACGCCCAGGCGATTTCCTACCATTACGACCTTTCCAACGAGTTCTACCAACTCTGGCTAGATCAGGACATGGCTTACTCCTGCGCCTATTTCAAAATGGGTGACGAGTCGCTTGAGACTGCCCAGCTTCAGAAGTTCGACCACCTATGCCGAAAGCTACGATTGCACGCTGGCGATTACTTGCTGGACGTCGGCTGTGGCTGGGGAGGGTTGGCGCGCTATGCCGCAAGGAATTTTGGCGCAAAGGTAATGGGCATAACGCTGAGCAAGGAGCAATTGAAACTGGGGCGTGAGCGAGTCAAGGCAGATGGCCTGGAAGGCCAGATAGAACTGCAACTGCTCGATTATCGTGAACTGCCCCAGGATGGTCGCTTTGACAAGGTGGTCAGTGTTGGCATGTTCGAACATGTGGGTCATGCCAACCTGCAGCTGTACTGCCAACGCTTGTTCTCGGCAGTGCGGGAGGGCGGGCTGGTAATGAATCACGGAATTACCGCCAAACATATTGATGGCAGACCGGTTGGCAGGGGCGCCGGTCAGTTTATCGGGCGTTATGTATTTCCCAATGGTGAGTTGCCGCATCTGTCGATGATGGTGGCACGCATCAGTGAAGCCGGGCTGGAAGTGGTCGATGTGGAAAGCCTTAGGTTGCATTACGCCAAGACGTTGAAACACTGGAGCGACCGTCTGGAAGGCAATCTGGACAAGGCAGGGAAACTGGTCCCTGACCAGGCCCTGCGCATCTGGCGTCTTTATCTGGCTGGCTGTTCTTATGCATTCAGCAGGGGCCGGATCAATTTGCACCAGATACTGGCGGTCAAACCCTTTGCCGATGGCAGCCACAGCTTGCCCTGGACCCGAGAAGACATTTACCGCTAGCCAGCATGGGCGATGCGCCTCCTACAGGATCGGTGAGATTAACCTGGCGATGCGCATGCCCAGCTGTTGTAGCCGATGGGTTTCTTTACGGTGCTCCGGGGTCATCTCCTGCGCCTGGGAGAAGTCTTCAATCAACATGACCTCCACTTCACTGGCAAAAGCTTCATCCACAGTTAGCAGCATAATTTCGAAATTGAGGCGGAATGAGCGATTGTCCAGATTGGCGCTACCGATTGCGCTGATCTCGTTATCGATCAACACCACCTTCTGATGCATGAAACCAGGGGTATAGCGAAAAACCCGCACACCGGCGCGCACTGCTTCGAAGGCAAACAGGCTGGAGGCGGCATAGACGATTTTGTGATCAGGGCGTGAAGGCAGCAGGATGCGCACGTCCACACCACGCATGACGGCCAGGCGCAACGCTGCAGAAACGGCCTCGTCGGGAATAAAATATGGGCTGGTTATCCACACTCTTTCGTTGGCGGAGTGAATGGCTTCGACGAAAAAAAGTGAGCAGGTTTCCTGGGAGTCGGCGGGGCCGGTAGCCAGAAACTGGCAAAGCACACCTTTGTCCGGGTAGGTATCAGGCAGACGCAGAGGAGGCAACTTCCTCGAGGCCCAGAACCAGTCCTCGGCGAATGACTCCTGTAAACAAGCGATCACCGGCCCACGAATTTGCACATGGGTATCCCGCCAGGGTGAAAGGTGCACATTCTTCCCCAGGTATTCATCGCCCACATTGTGGCCGCCGATGAACCCGATCATGCCGTCGACGACTACGATCTTGCGGTGATTGCGGAAGTTGAGCTGGAAGCGGTTTAGCCAGCCTCGACGAGTGGCGAAGGCACGAATATGTACACCAGCCTCCTTGAGGGTTTCGTTGTAATGGTGGGGTAATGCATGACTTCCGATCCGGTCGTACAACACATAGATTTGAACGCCTTGCGCCGCTTTTTCCAGCAGCAAGGATTGCAACTGCCGGCCGATTTCATCGTCGTGAATGATGAAGAACTGAATAAGCACCGTATCGGACGCCCGCCTTATGGCTTCGAAGATTGCGGCGAAGGTAGCGTGACCATTGATCAGCAGGCGCACTTCGTTGTTGGCCAGACATGGCATGCGCCCCAACTTCGGCATGGCGCGCAGTGAGGCATAGGAGGCCGAGTTTCTTGCAGTGAGCGCCTCCTCAACCCAAGGGCGCCAGTTCAGATCGGCGATGGCGATGTGCATTTCCTGGTTGGCTTGGCGGCGGGCCGTGATGTAGGCATCGAAACTGCGCCGTCCGAAAACAAGGTAAGGAATAAGTGTGAGAAGGGGAATAAACAACAATGATAGCGCCCAGGCGATTGCGCCTTGAGCGGTGCGCACAGTTAACACCGCGTGAATGGCTGCGATCACGCCAAGCAACTGAATCAGGCCGATCAGATAGCCAAAAAAATATGGGCTGTGGTAATCCATACTCATGTTAGTTCCTTGTGGTTCGACCCTTAACAAAACATGTTCGCGTACCGTTGTCTCGATTTAATTATGGCCTGCAACGCGCAGGTTGTTTTGACGTCTAAGCACATCATCAGCGTGGTGCTGGTAATTGGAGTAATCGCATGAACAATCGTCTTACCTCGTTAGCAGTACTTGTTTGCCTGACCTCGCCATTGGCTTCGGCGCAGATGCTGCAGCCAGGCTTGTGGGAGTTGACCCCCAGCAATGTGCAAGTTGATGGCAAGCCACTGCCAGACATGAAGGTGATGATGGGCCAGCTGGATATGCTGATGACGCCAGAACAACGTGCGCAACTGAAGCAGGGGATGGCCAAGCAAGGTGTTAGCTTCGGGGGAGAGGGCTTTCAAACCTGCCTGACCCCGGAACAAGTCAAGACTGATGACATACCGTTGCAGGACCCTCAGTCCGGGTGCAAGCAGCAAATTACCGAGCGCAGTGGCAACGTCTGGAAGTTTCGTTTCAGTTGCCCGCGGGCTCAAGGTGCCGGCGAGGCCAAGTTTTTGAGCGACAAGGAATTCTTGACCAAGGTGAACGGTACTTTCAATGCAACAGGCGTCCAACAAGCGGGCAGCATGGAGTCTCGAGCTGTGTGGAAAGGACAGGATTGCGGCACGGTAAAGCCCAAAACTTGAGAATTTGAGAGGGATGTGCGCGCACTTTCCGTGCGCGCTCTGTTTTTACAGGCATGCAGCAGATCGACTCAAAGGTCATCTGCAACTATACGTTCCACGTGGAACACTCCACGCATAGGCGTGGGTATCGAAGGCCACACCGATCTTCCATTGTGAAGTTCTCGCTTAAGCATATGTTACGATATAACATATGCTTAAGCGTCATTAGACATCATGAATGAGGACTCGCCCATGCCAAACCGCCTTCCCGTAACCGTGCTCTCAGGCTTTCTCGGGGCGGGTAAAAGTACGCTGCTCAATCATGTATTGCGTAATCGCGAGAACCTGCGGGTGGCTGTCATCGTCAACGACATGAGTCAAATCAACATCGACGGCAGTGAAGTGCAGCGCAATGTCAGCCTCAACCGGGCGCAGGAAAAGCTCATTGAAATGAGCAACGGCTGCATCTGCTGTACCTTGCGTGAAGATTTGCTCGAAGAAGTTGGGCGCCTGGCTCGAGAGGGCCGGTTTGACTACCTGTTGATCGAGTCCACCGGTATTTCTGAACCATTACCTGTGGCGGAGACCTTCACCTTCCGGGACGAGCAGGGCCGCAGCTTGTCCGACCAGGCTCGGCTCGACACGATGGTCACAGTCGTAGATGGTCTGAACTTCCTCCACGACTACCAGGCTGCGCAAAGCCTTGAGTCGCATGGTGAAACCTTGGGTGATGAAGATGAGCGTTCGATCACGGAGCTTCTGATAGAGCAGGTGGAATTTGCCGATGTCATTTTGCTGAGCAAGATGGACCTTATCAGTCGCGATCAACGGGAAGAACTCATGGCCATCCTCAAGCGCCTGAACGCCCAGGCCGAAGTTATCCCCATGGCCATGGGGCAGGTGCCACTAGCGCGTATTCTTAACACGGGGTTGTTCGATTTCGAGCGCGCTGCCCAAGCTCCGGGGTGGTTACAGGAACTACGGGGTGAACATGTTGCAGAAACCGAAGCGTACGGTATCGCCTCGACGGTCTATCAGGCGCGCAGGCCGTTCCACCCCGAACGCTTTTTCGCTTTTCTCAACGCACCCTGGAGCAACGGCAAGTTGCTGCGTTCAAAGGGATTCTTCTGGCTGGCCAGCAAGTATCGGCAAGCCGGTAGCTGGTCCCAGGCAGGGGGCATGTTGCGCCACGGATTTGCAGGACAATGGTGGCGCTTTGTGCCGCGTGAGCAGTGGCCGCAAGATGGAGAGAGTACATCGGCGATACTCAAGGTTTGGTCGGCCGAATATGGCGATTGTCGCCAGGAGTTGGTGTTTATAGGCCAACAGATCGATTTTTCTCGCCTTAATGCGGATTTGGACGCTTGCCTTCTGAGTGACAGCGAGTGGGCGTCGGGGCCACAAGAGTGGGAATTGTTACCCGACCCATTCGATGCCTGGCATGGCAATGCAGAGGATTGACGATTTATACACAGGCGCGAAAAGCGAGGCTGCATTGGTGAGCATCTCGCTGATAGGGCATAGTGTCCACAGGCCCGGCGATACTGCAGGGCATCTTTCAACCTGAAAACTTACGATCATGCTGCAAGATATTCCTACCCATATCATTGCCGGCCCACTGGGTGCGGGCAAAACCACGTTGATCCAACAGCTGATGGCACAAAAGCCTACAGGTGAGCGTTGGGCAGTATTGATCAATGAATTCGGCCAGGTGGGCATCGACGCAGCACTGCTGACAACCGGCGACGATGGTATTGCCTTGGCGGAAGTCGCTGGGGGCTGCCTGTGTTGCGTAAACGGTGCGCCTTTTCAGGTAGGGCTGGGAAGACTGTTGCGCAAGGCCAGGCCTGATCGACTGTTGATAGAACCGTCCGGGCTTGGTCATCCCTTGCAATTGCTCACGCAGTTGCAAGAGGCGCCATGGCGAGGCGTATTGGCTGTTCAGCCGACCGTATGTGTTCTTGATGCACAGTCCCTGGCCTGTGGACAACCTTTGGCCGAGGCCCAGCAGCAAGCGTTGTCGAGCGCCGGCTTGTTAGTGCTGAATAAAAGTGAAACAGTGGATGTGGATAAGCGCTTGTGGATAACCTCCCGCTTACCGAAAACCTCGATGTTCTGGACCGATCACGGCAACTTGCCGTTGTCGCTGTTGCCAGGAGCTGGTATTAAGGCCGGGGCGCCTGTGGACAAAATCATTTTGCCCAATGGAACCGGGAAAATTCCTGCCCTATGGAGCGATACGTCTGAACCCCTTATTCAGGTTCAGGACAGTCCGGAAGGTTGGAGCATGGGGTGGCGTTGGCATCCGAGCCAGAAGTTTGATCTGGATCGACTCGAACAATGGCTGCTGACCTTGAACTTCCGTCGCACCAAGATGGTTATCCACAGCCCGCTTGGCTGGCGTTCAGTTAACACGCTGGATCGTCAGGTATTGCAGTGGGTAGCAAGCGAATGGCGCAACGACTCACGCCTCGAACTGATTTTTACTGAATCTCAGAACGCGGAAAGTCTAAAAGCTGGAATGCTGCAGTGCCGTATCTGTGGATAACTTTATTGTTAGACTGGATCAATGGCGCCAGCGGTTATGCTCTTGACGCCATTGATTCATTTCGATGATCTCGGCGGTGGGTTGGGGCGGCTTGATTTCGAATGGATAGGGCGCCAATTCGATCTGCACGGTATGAGCACCAAACTGGGTGATCGTTCCTGGGTGACGTTGTTCGCCGGTGACGGTGAATTCAAAGTTATACACACGGGCAAAGCGGCGCTTCCCGTTGCCATCGCGGGCGAGGGCAAAACGTTTGAATGCGACATTGCCATCGAGCAGTTCCAGATCAAGCTTGGCACAGTGCTGCTTGACTCGCTCCAGCGCTTTTTCGCGCATCCCATGGTGATGCCAAAGCCAGGCGCCAGCACTTGCCAATAGCATCAGGACGAATAGATTTCCCAGGGTAAACATCAACGTTTGCTCCGACTAATTGCTATCAGCTTAACTGTCATGCCGGTCTGTCGTACAGGCTG
Organism: uncultured Pseudomonas sp.; assembly: GCA_964453495.1. Lineage (GTDB taxonomy): Bacteria > Pseudomonadota > Gammaproteobacteria > Pseudomonadales > Pseudomonadaceae > Aquipseudomonas. The sequence continues at coordinate 17,075 of CAYVPI010000093.1, forward strand.
TATTTGGCGCCATACTGGCCTCCTGACTTTTCACCCAGTTGCTTCAGGACCTTTGCATGAAACGTACGCCGCACCTGCTTGCTATTCAGTCTCATGTGGTTTTCGGGCATGCCGGTAACAGTGCCGCGGTATTTCCCATGCAGCGCGTTGGGGTCAACGTCTGGCCGCTCAACACGGTGCAATTTTCCAATCACACTCAGTATGGCCAGTGGGCCGGAGAAGTGTTGGCGCCGCAACAGATTCCGGCACTGATAGAAGGGATTGCGACGATTGGCGAACTGGGTAACTGCGATGGTGTGCTCTCCGGTTATCTGGGCAGTGCCGAGCAAGGGCAGGCCATCCTCAGTGGCGTGCGCCGGATAAAGGCTGCCAATCCAAGGGCCGTGTATCTGTGCGATCCGGTGATGGGCCATCCGGAGAAGGGCTGCATCGTGCCGGCCGAAGTCAGTGATTTCCTGCTTGAGGAAGCTGTGGCAGCGGCCGACTTCCTTTGCCCTAACCAACTGGAGTTGGACAGCTTTTGCGGACGTCGCGCTGAATCGTTGGAAGATTGTGCGAGCATGGCCCGTACGCTGCTCGCGCGTGGTCCCAGGGCTGTTCTGGTCAAGCACCTGGCTTATCCGGGCAAGGCGGATGATCAGTTCGAAATGCTGTTGGTCACAGCCGAAGGCAACTGGCATTTGCGTCGGCCATTATTGGCGTTTCCACATCAGCCGGTGGGGGTGGGTGATCTGACTTCCGGCCTGTTCCTGGCGCGGGTACTGCTGGGCGATGACTTGTTGGCAGCTTTTGAGTTCACTGCCGCAGCCGTTCATGAGGTACTGCTCGAAACCCAGGCCTGCGCCAGCTATGAGTTGCAGCTGGTACGGGCCCAGGATCGGATCGTTCATCCGCGCTTGCGCTTCGAGGCGCGGCGCTTGCCGGGCTAGAGTGCGTCGGTCTTGAGCTCCTGGTAGCGCTTCTCCAGCTCCTGACGGATCTGCCGACGCTGTTTGCCCTGGATGAACCGGCGTTTTTCTTCACTGGTTTGTGGCTGTAGCGGTGGCACGGCAGCCGACTTGCGGTCGTCATCGACGGCGACCATGGTGAAGAAGCAGCTGTTGGTATGGCGCACCGAGCGTTCACGGATATTTTCCGTCACGACTTTGATACCGACTTCCATCGAGGTGGTACCGGTGTAATTCACCGATGCCAGGAAGGTCACCAGTTCACCGACATGGATTGGCTCGCGGAAAATCACCTGGTCTACCGACAGGGTAACCACGTAGCGGCCGGCATAGCGGCTTGCGCAGGCATAGGCGACTTCGTCGAGGTATTTGAGCAGCGTACCGCCGTGGACATTGCCAGAGAAGTTGGCCATGTCCGGGGTCATCAGTACGGTCATCGACAACTGGGCGTTTCCAGGTTCCATAGTGTGCTCACGGTAAGGTTGCGGTGATTTTGAGGCGGCGCCTGTTGACGGTGCTTGTGCCCCAATGACAAATCCCATCTCAATCGGGACGCTGGCCGATCCCTTGCCGTCACGCTATTCCCGCCATTTCCTGAGGCTGAATGGACGATCTGTTTCCATATATTGCGCCGCCTTTTCCCAGTGCAGGGTGGTGTTAACCTGACTCGGCCCCATGGAGCGGGCGTTTTCCTACATTTAGAACAGCAAACAGCCCGCAGCTCAACCGGTGTTTTCCGGTGTTTCGGCGGCCTGGTCCTGAACAAGGAGTCCTGCACCGTGCATGCCATCAGTTTTATTCAGGACCTGGCTGTCATCATGCTGATTGCCGGCGTCGTGACCATTCTCTTCCACCGTTTCAAACAGCCCGTGGTGTTGGGCTACATCGTTGCCGGCTTCATCATTGGCCCACATACCCCGCCGTTCGGCCTGATCCATGATGAGCAGACGATCAAGACGCTTGCCGAGCTCGGGGTGATCTTCCTGATGTTTTGCCTGGGCCTGGAGTTCAGCCTGCGCAAGCTGTTCAGGGTTGGTGCTACTGCCTTCATCGCCGCCTTTCTGGAAATCGTCCTGATGATCTGGATTGGCTACGAAATCGGTCGGTGGTTTGAGTGGAGCACCATGGACTCGCTGTTTCTTGGCGCCATCCTGGCGATCTCCTCGACCACGATCATCGTCAAGGCCCTCAACGACCTGAAAATGAAGAATCAGCGCTTTGCGCAGCTGATTTTTGGCGTGTTGATCGTCGAAGACATATTGGGTATCGGCATCATCGCCCTGCTGTCGGGAATCGCCGTCAGTGGTTCGGTCAGTTCCGGCGAGGTGTTTTCCACGGTCGGTAAACTGTCGTTGTTCATGATTGTCGCCCTGGTCATCGGTATCTTGCTGGTGCCGCGCCTGTTGGCCTATGTGGCGAAATTCGAGAGCAACGAGATGTTGCTTATTACTGTACTGGGTCTGTGTTTCGGTTTTTGCCTACTGGTGGTCAAGCTGGAATACAGCATGGTCCTGGGCGCTTTCCTGATTGGCGCGATCATGGCTGAGTCGCGACAGCTGTTGAAAATTGAGCACTTGATCGAACCTATTCGCGACCTTTTCAGTGCAATTTTCTTTGTGGCCATCGGTTTGATGATCGACCCGGCGATTCTTCTCGACTACGCCTGGCCGATCGCAGTCATCACAGTGGCAGTGGTGCTGGGCAAGATGCTGTCTTGCGGATTGGGCGCGTTCATTGCCGGCAACGATGGGCGAACATCGCTTCGAGTGGGCATGGGGTTGTCCCAGATCGGCGAGTTTTCCTTCATTATCGCCGCACTTGGCATGACCTTGCAGGTCACCAGCGATTTTCTCTACCCCGTTGCGGTAGCGGTATCGGCGATTACTACATTGCTGACGCCTTATTTGATCCGCGGTGCCGATCCTTTGTCGTTGAAGCTGGCAGCGATCGTTCCACGGCGCGTTGCGCGCGTTTTCGGCCTGTATGGTGAATGGCTGCGCAGTATCCAGCCGCAAGGCGAGGGCGCGCTGCTGGCGTCGATGATCCGGCGCATTCTCCTGCAGGTTGGGGTGAATCTGGCGTTGGTCGTGGCGATATTTGTCAGCGGGGGCTATTTTGCCGAACGCATCGGTATCTATCTCACTACTTGGGTTATCGACCCGGGATGGCAGAAGGCATTGATTTGGGGGGCTGCGCTGCTCTTGTCACTGCCTTTTCTGATTGCGGCTTATCGCAAGCTCAAAGCCTTGTCGATGCTGCTCGCCGAGATGGGGGTAAAGCCAGCGGTTGCGGGTCGCCATACGCATCGGGTACGTCGGATAATTGCCGAAGTCATACCGCTACTGTCGTTGCTGGTGATCTTCCTGCTGCTGGCGGCATTGTCCGCCAGCATCCTGCCCACCTACGAATTACTGTTATTGGTGGTCGTTGTCGCTGCAGTTATCGCCGCGGTGCTGTGGCGTTGGTTTATTCGGGTGCATACACGCATGCAGGTCGCGCTACTGGAAACCCTTGAGAATCAACAGGACCGAGCCGGCCACTAGCCACCCTGGGGCGTCTCAACTTTCCAGCCAGACGTCCCGGGCCCAATGCCAGACCGATTCCCAGCTCTCTTCGGTGACCAGTTCTTCTTCGCCGGACCACAGCACCACGGTGCCGTCTTCTTCGACGCAGTAGTAGT
>CAYVPI010000094.1:0-20532 GCA_964453495.1 uncultured Pseudomonas sp.
CGCAGCCTGCATGGTGCTGTCGCCCTGCTCTTTGTGCCGCGAGATGTTCTCCAGCATGACGATGGCGTCGTCGACCACGAAACCGGTGGCAATGGTCAGGGCCATGAGGGTCAGGTTGTTGACCGAGAAGCCGGCCAGGTACATCACGCCGAAGGTGCCGATCAACGACAGCGGCACGGCGATCGATGGAATGATCGTGGCGCTGACACGGCGCAGGAACAGGAAGGTCACCATCACCACCAGGGCGATAGCAAAGAACAGTTCGTGGCGTACGTCCTCGACCGAAGCGCGGATGGTCTGGGTGCGGTCGGTCAGCACCACCACGTCCAGGCCGGCCGGCAGGTTGTCGGTGATCGTCGGCAGCAATGCCTTGATCCGGTCGACCACTTCGATGACGTTGGCGCCCGGTTGGCGCTGGATGTTGAGCAGCACGGCCTGGTTCAGGTTGGCCCAGGCGGCCAGGCGTTCGTTTTCGGCGCCGTCGACGATCTGCGCCACATCCTTGAGCCGCAACGGTGCACCGTTGTTGTAGGCCAGGATCAGGTTGGCGTATTCCTCGGGCGAGCGCAGTTGGTCGTTGGCATCGAGCATCGAGACCCGGGTCGGGCCGTCGAAGTTGCCCTTGGGCTGGTTGACGTTGGACGCGCCGATCAGGGTGCGCACATCCGACAGGTTCAAGCCATTGGCCGCCAACGCCTCCGGGTTGACCTTGATCCGTACCGCCTGGCGCTGGCCGCCGGCAATGCTGACCATGCCGACGCCGCTGATCTGGGCGATTTTCTGCGCCATGCGCGTGTCGACCAGGTCGTTGAGCTTGGGCAACGGCATGGTCTTGGAACTGATGGCCAGGGTCAACACAGGCGTGTCGGCCGGGTTGACCTTGTTGTAGACGGGCGGCGCCGGCAAGTCGCTGGGCAACAGGTTAGTGGCGGCATTGATGGCAGCCTGCACTTGCTGCTCGGCGACGTCCATATTGACGTCGAGGTTGAAGCGCAGGGTCAGTACCGAAGCCCCGCCCGAACTGGTGGATGCCATCTGCGTAAGGCCCGGCATTTGCCCGAACTGGCGCTCCAGCGGCGCAGTAACGGCGCTGGTCATGACTTGCGGGCTGGCACCCGGGTACAGGGTCAACACGCGGATGGTCGGGTAGTCGACCTGGGGCAAGGCCGACACCGGCAGCAGGCGATAAGCGATCAGGCCGGCCAGGACGATGGCCAGCATGCTCAGGGTCGTCGCTACCGGACGCAGGATGAACAGCCGCGAGATGTTCATACGCCGTTCTTGCCCTTGGCATCGACCGAGGCCGAGGCGCCCGGCTTGCCGCCCTGCCCTTGCAGGTGCTGGCCAGGGGTGACCGGCACTTCATCGCTGTCGTTGACCACTTCCACATCGCTGCCATCGCGCAGGCGGTCAGTGCCTTCAAGTACCACGCGCTCGCCACTGGCAAGGCCTGAAGTGACCACCGTGGAGGTGCCATCGCTGGCGCCGACGGTCAGCGGCCGGATCTTGACCTTCTTGTCGCCGTCCATGACGTAGACGAAGCTGCCACTGTTACCGAACTGAATGGCGGCCGAGGGCGCCAGGACCACATTGTTCAAGGTATCGGCCAGCAAGCGCACATTGACGAACTGGTTGGGAAACAGCGTCTCATCCTTGTTTTCAAAGCGCGCCTTGAACTTCAGGGTACCGGTGGTGGTGTCAATCTGGTTGTCGATACTGCGCAGCACGCCGGTGGCCTGCTGTTTTACATCGCTGCGGTCCCAGGCCTCGACCGGCAGGGCTGCGCCGGTGCGGAAGCGGCTGAGCACTTCCGGCAGGTTGCCTTGGGGCAAGGTAAAGCTCACCGTAATCGGCTGGATCTGGGTAATGACCACCAGGGCCGTGGTGTCGTTGGCCGCCACCAGGTTGCCGACGTCCAGTTGGCGCAGGCCCAGGCGCCCGGTGATCGGCGCACGAATCCTGGTGAATTCAAGGTTCAGCCTGGCATCGCCGACCGCCGCCTGGTTGGTCTTGATCGTCCCCTCGTACTGGCGCACCAGGGCGGCCTGGGTGTCCAGGGTCTGCTTGGCGATACTGTCTTCGGCAAACAGGCCGCGGTAGCGTTCCAGGTCCAGTTGGGCATTCTTGAGTTGGGCCTGGTTCTGTAGCAGCGTGCCTTCGGCCTGTTGCAGGGCGATCTGGTAGCTGCGCGGGTCGATCTCCGCCAGCAGGTCGCCAGCCTTGACCAGTTGCCCCTCCTGGAAATGCACCTTGACCAGCTCTCCGGCCACGCGGCTGCGCACATTCACCGTATTGGTGGCGGTCACCGTCCCCAGGGCCTTGTAGTACACCGGGAAACTGCCCACCTTCGCCGGCGCCACGCGCACCGGTACCGGCCCACTGAACTGGCCGAAACCCGGCCGCCCGCCGCCATTCTTGCCGCCTGCGCCAGCCTTGGGCTGTGCGGCCGGCCACAACCACCAGCACAGCCCGGCAACGAGCAGCAGGACCAGCAGGCCGATCAGCCAGCGACGGGAATTGCGCGAATCAGACAATTGCATGGAGAAACCAACCATTGGGCGCGTGAACTTTTACGTGGGGAGAGTGAACGATAAGCATTGGTGGGCATTTAGCAAAGCGCCTTTACCGGCAATTTACGTATCCCTGACACTACCTAACATCCTGAAACACAAATAAAAACGGCCTGGGCAAGGCCAGGCCGTCCTGTGCAGCAGGTGGCTTACTTCAAAACGGCCAGGGCAGCTTCGTAGTTCGGCTCGTCGGCGATTTCCTTGACCAGTTCGCTGTGCAGCACTTTGTCGTTCTCGTCCAGTACTACCACGGCGCGGGCAGTCAGGCCGGCCAGCGGGCCGTCGGCAATGGCAACACCGTAGTTCTCGATGAACTCGCGGCCACGCAGGGTGGACAGGTTTTTCACGTTGCTCAGGCCTTCGGCACCGCAAAAACGCGCCTGGGCAAATGGCAGGTCGGCCGAGATGCACAGCACGACGGTGTTGGCGGCATCGCTGGCCTTGGCATTGAACGTGCGTACCGAAGTGGCGCAGGTCGGAGTGTCAACGCTTGGAAAGATGTTCAGCACTTTACGCTTGCCGGCAAAATCCTTCAGCGTCACATCGGCCAGGCCCTCACCTACCAGCGAGAATGCCGGCGCCTGGGCGCCTACCTGCGGCAGTTGACCGTTGACCTGAACAGGATTGCCTTTAAGAGTCACTTGAGCCATGAACGAAGTCCTTCTGAAGGGATTGGGTTGAGCCGCAAAGTTAAACACGAAAGCGTCGCAACACCTATGGCCCGGTAATAAATTGTTGAACGTAAAGACAGATTCCCGCCCCGGCCCAATGGCACGAGGCGGAAATCTCAAGCGTAATGTACAGATGTACCTGAATCCATCTAACCCACTTTGGCCTGCGGGAACACCTGCCGACTACGCGCCAGCTCCTCGCGCAGTTCGTTGACCAGGTTGGAAATGTCGTGGCTGCTGGCGAGGCGATCGGTGGAAATGCCCGAAACCTGCAAATTCACATGACCGGTCGCCGGGTCCACAATCTGCACCGTCAGCGACTCGTCGGGAGCGCACGTACACGTACATTGCAGTGGCAGGAAGGCGCACTCGATGATGTTGCGAAGTTCCAGCGGGCAAAGACCCAAAGTCATCATGATTCACTTCCTCAGGCAGAAACAGCATAAACATAGGCAGCTGACTTCCGCGGAACCGGGCACGGACTCCACTGCATCGCATGGGGATGTATCCCCCTATGTATATACCGAGCCCCATTGCGTCGCAAAGGTTGCATGGGCGAATTTGAGCTATCGGGGTATGGGGGTTGATTGGCCAAGTACATCATGCATAGAACAATCGATTCAGTGCGGCCATAAAACGCGAAAGCGCAGGCGAGTGACGGCCAATCCCTACCGCCGCTGGCATTTCCATTCGTCGGCTCGCCTGGAAACGCGGCTAAACCTTTCAAAGCCCCGCCCTTCGAAATTGCATATGCCTCGGCCGCTGAGCATTGCAATCGGAGCCCGCGATGAACCAATACACTATGCAAAACCCGCTTACCCAATACCCGCGCCCGCCCTTTCCAGCCCAATCCCAACCCGCCCCGGGACTGGACGCGAACATGCGACCGGAACCGGACCACGGTGAAAACAGCTATGTAGGGTTCGGCCGGCTCAAGGGGCGCAAGGCGCTGATTACCGGTGCGGACTCAGGGATAGGCCGCGCCGTGGCCATTGCCTTTGCCCGCGAAGGGGCGGATGTCGCCCTCAATTATTTGCCGATTGAAGAGCCGGACGCGCAGCAAGTCGTCGCCTTGATCGAAAGCGAAGGTCGCAAGGCCATTCCCCTGCCCGGCGATATCAAGGATGAAGGTTTTTGCCAGGCACTGGTGCGCGATGCCCATCAACAACTGGGCGGCCTGGATATTCTGGTCAATGTGGCCGGCAAGCAGGTGGCCAAAAAGAACATCGAAGAGATCAGCAGCGAACAGTTCGATGCAACGTTCAAAACCAACATCTACGCGCTGTTCTGGTTGTGCAAGGCGGCCCTGCCCCTTCTGCCGCCAGGCGCGACCATCATCAACACCGCCTCGATCCAGTCCTACGACCCATCGGCCACCCTCCTGGACTACGCGACCACCAAGGCCGCCATCGTGGCCTTCACCAAGGCCTTGTCCGAACAGGTGATCGAGCAAGGCGTGCGGGTCAATGCCGTGGCCCCCGGGCCCATATGGACGGTGCTGCAGCCGAGCGGCGGCCAGCCACCGGAGAAGATCCCGAACTTTGGTGGCCATACACCCATGAAACGGCCCGGCCAGCCCGCCGAATGCGCACCGGTGTATGTGCTGCTCGCTTCTCAGGAGTCGAGTTACATCACCGGTGAAACCTTCGGCGTCACCGGTGGTAACCCGCGCCCTTAATGGTCGCTTGCGTCGAAAGTTTCACGCAGCTTGGGGATCAGGCTCTGCAGCTGTTGGGCAAAGAAATCAGCGGTGAAGGGATACAGGTCCGGCTCCTTGATGCCACGGTCCTTGCGCCACCACCATTCGGTCGAAGGCGGCAGGCAGATCAGCGAGATGCTGCCGTAGCGGTCCGAAGGCAGGCCTACCACTGAAAGGGTGATCGAGCCCTTGGCGCCCATGACTTCCGGGACCAGTTCGACCGTCTTGCCGGTGATGGTAACGGCGAGCTTTTCCGTGGCGAATGGCGAGACTGTGGCGGCATAGGCCGCATTGGCAGCGACATAGGGCTCGCGCTGGACTTCCAGCAGCCCGTCACTGCGCACCGGTTCCAACCATTGCTCGATATCGGCATACAAGTGCCGGATACTCGTGGCCCAGGCGCTGGCCTGTTCCTCGAACTGTTGCTTCTTGTGCTCTTCGCTGAGGGCATGCTGACGCAGCATTTCGCCCAATTGAGTAATTTCGTTCATGGTCGAACTCCTCTGCCAGCGTTGAGTGCATCTAATAGCATGGCAGGGAATGAGCCAGAGCGTTGGATTGATGTGAAATTAACCGGCCTCATCGCTGGCAAGCCAGCGCCTACAGGTATCCACGGGCCCTGTAGGAGCTGGCTTGCCAGCGATAGCGATCACACGGACAACGAATAAATCAAAGCCGAAATCGCCACCAACCCCACCGCCACCACAAACACATTCGATGCCTGCCCGCTGTACTGACGCATGGCCGGCACTTTGCGAATTGCATACATCGGCATCAAAAACAGCAACGCCGCAATGATCGGCCCGCCCAGGGTTTCGATCATGCCGAGGATGCTCGGGTTCCAGGTCGCCACCAGCCAGCACACCACCAGCATGAAGGCTGCAGTCACTCGGTCCAGGGTCTTGGCCGCCGGGCGGCGTCCGCTCTTGACGATCAGGCCCTTGAGGCCTTCGCTGGCGCCGATGTAGTGACCAAGGAACGACTTGGCAATGGCCACGAAGGCAATCAAGGGTGCAGCAAAGGCGATGGTCGGGTTGCTGAAGTGGTTGGCCAGGTACGACAGGATCGACAGGTTCTGCGCCTTGGCTTCGGCCAACTGCACTGGCGACAGGGTCAGCACGCAACTGAAGACGAAGAACAGCACCATCACCACCATCAGGCCATGGGCACGCCCGAGGATCTGCGAGCTGCGGGGTTCGGCCTGTTCACCATAGCGGCGCTTCTGGTCCACCGCGAAGGCGGAAATGATCGGTGAGTGGTTGAACGAGAACACCATCACCGGAATCGCCAGCCACAGAGTGTGCAACAATGCCGACGGCTCAGGAACGGTGGTTGCCGTGGCCAGGATGCCGCCGTTCCAGTGCGGGATCAGGAACACCGCCAGGAACAACAAGGCGACGATAAAGGGATAGACCATCAGGCTCATGGCCTTGACGATCGCCTGCTCGCCGCAACGCACCACCGCCAGCAAACCCAGGATCAGCACAAAGGCCAGGATCGCGCGCGCAGGTGGCGCAATGTGCAACTGGTGCTCCATAAAGCTGCCGACGGTATTGGTCAGCGCCACACTGTAGATCAACAGGATGGGGAAGATCGCGAAGAAGTACAGCAAAGTGATCAAGGCCCCAGCCTTGATGCCGAAATGCTCCTCGACCACTTCCGTGATGTCCGAACCTTCGCGCCCGGACAGAACAAAACGGGTCAGGCCACGGTGGGCGAAGAACGTCATGGGGAACGCCAGCAAGGCCAGGATCAACAGCGGCCAGAAGCCGCCGATGCCGGCATTGATAGGCAGGAACAAGGTACCTGCGCCGATGGCCGTGCCAAACAGGCCGAGCATCCACGTGGTGTCCTGGCGGTTCCAGGTGGCAACACTGGCGCTCGCAGGTATCGAATCCAAGCGTTGTTCAACGCTCTGGGCCTGGTCATTCATCCGGTCGAATCTCCGCTAGCCGGTCATTGACACATGGCCGGGGCGGATCGAAACAGGTCAAAAACAGCGCCCCAGCCATTAAGAGGGGCGCGATTGTCCGGGATTCTCCAGCAGAAGCAAAGGCTTAGCTGAGGAATGGTGTTTTGGACCCTGTGGCCGAATCAGGCATTAGCCGGCAGTGGATACAGCGCGTCGTCGAATTGCGACAGTCGCGGAAAGTCGATGGGCTGGTCGGCTTCCAGGTTTTCCAGGCGCTGACGATACTGCCCCAAAAACGCCTCCCGAGCCTCGCCACTGATATACGGCACATGCCAGGCCACGAACGGCGGCAGCACGTCCAGCCCGACATACGCCAGCGTCCCACGCAAGATCGGCCGCAGCATATCCTCCAGCGGGCCATGGATTGCGCCTTCGCCGAACATGTGCTCGCGCCCGCCCAAGGTCACGGTCACCAGGGCCTTCTTGCCGGCCAGGCCGCCCTGGTCGTAGAAGCGCTTGCCGCCGTAGCAGATGCCCGAGACCAGGACGCGGTCGATCCAGCCCTTGAGGATGGCCGGGGCCGAGAACCAGTAGATGGGGAAGTTGAGGATCAGCAGGTCGGCCCACAGCAGTTTGTCCAGCTCTTGCTGGATGTCGGCGGCCAGGGATTGGCTTTTCACGCTCAGGCGTTGTTCCAGGGCATAGACCAGGTAATCGGGATTTTCCCGGGTGGAGAAGTCGTCGGCGCTGGCGATCGGGTTCCAGTTCATCGCGTACAGGTCGGACACCTGTACCTGGTGGCCCTGGGCTTCGAGGGTTTGCACGGCCTGGTCGCGCAGGGCAGCGGTGAAGGATTTCGGCTCGGGGTGAGCGTGGACGATGAGTACGTTCATGAGGGTTCCTTGAAGATCAGATTTGGCCAACCAGCGGCTGGCGAACGCAGCGCTGGTCGAGAATGCGGTCGAGCCACTGCGGGTCCATTTCCGGCTCGGAGGAAAACAGCAAGCCGGTATAGTCCTGGTGCGGCGGCGTAAAGATGGTGTTGCGGGCGCCGTGGTCGACCACCCTGCCCCGTTGCATCACCACCACCTCGTCGGCAATGGCGCGCACAGTGGCCACGTCATGGGTGATGAACAGGTACGACACGCCAAGCTGGCGCTGCACCCGGTCCAGCAGTTTGAGAATGCCTTCGGCTACCAGTTGGTCCAGCGCCGAGGTGACCTCGTCGCAGATGATCAGCTGTGGGTCGGCGGCCAGGGCGCGGGCAATGCAGATGCGTTGCTTCTGCCCACCGGACAGTTCGCGCGGCTGGCGCTCCATGAACTTGCCGGGGTCCAGCTCGATCATGGCCAGCAGATCGGCAACACGGTCGCGCAGGGCCTTGCCCTTGAGGCCCAGGTAAAAGCTCAGTGGCCGACCGATGATGTCGACGATGCGCTGGCGCGGGTTCAGGGCAGTGTCCGGAATCTGGTAGATCATCTGGATGCGGCGCAGTTGCTCCTTGCTGCGCTGGCGGAAGTCGGCCGGCAGCGGCTGGCCGTCATACAGCACCTGGCCGGCGCTGGGCGGCAGCAGGCCGGTGATCAGGCGCGCGGTAGAACTCTTGCCGCTGCCGGACTCACCGATCACGGCCAGGGTCTGGCCCCGATAAAGGCTCAGCGACACATCATGCAGGACCGGCTGCTGACCATAGCTGGCGCAGGCCTGGCGCACTTCCAGCAAGGGTGCCTGCCCTTGTGGCCGCGCCTTGGGCTCGGTGCGGAAGCAGCGCACGGCCCACAGCGATTTGGTGTACTCCTGCTCGGGGGTGGCGAGCATCTTGCCGGTTTCGGCTTCTTCGACCAGCTTGCCATGGCGCAACACCATGATGCGGTCGGCCATCTGCGCCACTACCGCCAGGTCATGGCTGATATAAATAGCTGCGCTGCCATAGCGCTTGACGGCATCGCGAATGGCCGCCAGCACTTCGATCTGGGTGGTCACGTCCAGGGCCGTGGTCGGCTCGTCGAAGATGATCAGGTCCGGGTGGCAGGCCATGGCCATGGCCGTCATCACCCGCTGCAACTGGCCACCGGAGACCTGGTGCGGGTAGCGCTGGCCAATGGTTTGCGGGTTGGGCAATTGCAGCACTCGATACAGCTCGATGGCTTCGGCCTCGGCCTGGGCGCGGCTGATGCCCGCGTTGATCACGGCTGTCTCGACATGTTGGTCGATCAAGCGGTGCGCCGGGTTGAAGGACGCCGCCGCACTCTGGGCCACATAGGCGATACGTGTGCCGCGCAGCTTGCGTAGCTCATCAGGTTTGGCCTTGAGCAGGTCGATACCATCGAACTGCACGCTGCCACCGGTGATGCGGCAACCGTCGCGGGTATAGCCCATGGCGGCCAGCCCCAGCGTGGACTTACCCGCGCCGGACTCGCCGATCAGGCCCAGAACCTCGCCGCGCTGCAGGGTCAGGTCGATGCCCTTGACCAGTGGGTGCCAGGCCTCTTCGTAATGGCCTTCGATCTGCAGGTCACGAATGATCAGCAAAGGCGCGCCGCCACTTGGCAATGGTTTGTTCATGTTCAGCACTCCTTGAGCCCGCTGGATTTGTGCAGCATCCAGTCGACGACGAAATTCACGCTCACGGTGATCAGCGCCACTGCCAAGGCTGGCAACAGAGGGCTGACGTCGCCGAAGGTAATCAACACCGCGTTGTCGCGGACCATGCTGCCCCAGTCGGCGGTCGGCGGCTGGATACCCAGGCCGAGGAACGACAGCGCACTGATAAACAGGAAGACAAAGCAGAACCGCAAACCGAACTCGGCAATCAGCGGCGCAGCAGCATTGGGTAACACTTCACGGGTCACCAGCCACCACAGGCCTTCACCGCGCAAGCGCGCAGCCTCGACGAAATCCTGCACCACCACGGTCATGGCCACGGCCCGCGCCAGGCGGAACACCCGGGTGGCATCGAGCACGGCAATCACCAGCACCAGCGAGGTCGCGTTGGTACCGACCACGCTGAGAATCAGCAAGGCGAAAATCAGCTGCGGAATGGCCATGAGAATGTCCACCACCCGCGACATGCCTTGATCGACCCAACCGCCCTTGATCGCCGCGATCAGGCCACAGGTACCACCGAGCAGGAACGCCAGCACCGTGGTCAAGAAGGCAATGCCCAGGGTGTTGCGTGCGCCGAACACCAGGCGGCTGAACATGTCGCGGCCCAGGTTATCGGTACCGAGCAGGAACTGCCCGCCCCAGGGCGCGAAGCCTTCGCCGACCACCTCGGTCTCGCCAAAGGGTGCCAGCGCCGGGGCGAACAGCGCCACCCCTATGTACAACAGGATCACCGCGATGCCGAACTGCGCACTCAGCGGCGCCTTGATCAACTCATTGAGCAGACGCTTCATGGGCTACCCCTTCGGATGCATCAGGCGTGGGTTGCTGGCGATGGACAGCACATCGGCCAGGGTATTGAGCAACACGTAGGTCGCCGCGAAGATCAGGCTGCAGGCCTGCACCACCGGAATGTCGCGCTTGGCCACCGAGTCCACCAGCAACTGGCCCAGACCCGGGTAGACGAACACCACCTCGACCACCACCACGCCCACCACCAGGTAGGCCAGGTTCAGCGCCACCACGTTGACGATGGGCGCCAGGGCGTTGGGCAAGGCGTGCTTGAAGATAATCCGCGACTGGCTCATGCCCTTGAGCCGGGCCATCTCGATATAGGGGCTGGCCAACAGGTTGATCAGGGAGGCGCGGGTCATGCGCATCATCTGCGCGATCACCACCAGGCTCAGGGTCGTCACTGGTAGTACCGACCGCTCCAGTACTTCACCGAAGGAAGCATCCGGCGCCAGGTTGGAGATGCTCGGGAACCAGTTGAGCTTGACCGAGAAGAACAGGATCAGCAGGTACGCCACGAAGAACTCAGGGAACGACACCGCACTCAAGGCAGACGTATTGAGCAGGCGATCGAACCAGGAGTTGCGGTACAAGGCCGCGAGCATCCCCAGCAGCAATGCCAGCGGCACCGACACCAGGGCTGCCAGTGCGGCGAGCGACAGGGTGTTGCCCAGGCGCGCACCGACCAGTTCGGCAATCGGCCGCTGGTTGGCCAGCGAGGTACCCAGGTCACCCTGGAGGAAATGCCAGATCCATTGGCCGAACCGGGTCAGTGGCGGCAGGTCCAGCCCCAGCTGGGCACGGAAAGCCGCCACGGTCTGCGCCGTGGCGGACTGGCCGAGCATGGCCTGGGCCACATCCCCCGGCAACATGCCCACTGCCAGGAAGATGATCACCGAAACCGCGAACAGCGATAACACGCCCAGCGCCAGGCGCTGCAACAACAACTTGAAAATACTCTTCACCGCATGGCTCCTTGTCTGAACACGCCATCAAGCCTGCCACCAGCGCTCGATCACCCGCAGGCCGTCGAGTTCGCCATAGGGCGCAGTTTGCCCGCCATGGGCCACACGGTTGGAGCGCGCCGCCACGGAGTTGGCGAACAACGGCACGATGGCGCCGCTGTCGTCGCGGCAGATCTGCTGCATCTCGTTGTACATCTCGCGACGCAGCGGCTCGTTCAACTCGCCGCGGGCGGCGTTGAGCAGTTGGTTGAAGCGCGAGTTGTCCCAGTGGGATTCGTTCCAGGCCGCACCCTTGGCATAGCCAATGCTGAACATGCGGTCGGCGGTCAGGCTGCTGTACCAGAACGAGCTGGTGAAGGGTTGCTTGTTCCACACGTTGGAGAAGTAGCCGTCGGCCGGCTCGCGCACCACATCAATGTCGATACCCGCCTTGCGCGCCTGCTCCTTGAACAGCACCGAGGCGTCGACTGCGCCGGCATAGGCGGCATCGGAGGCCTGCAGGCGAACCTTGAAGGAATCGACGCCGGCTTGTTTCAAGTAGAAACGCGCCTTGTCCGGGTCGTACTTGCGCTGCTCCAGCGAGGTGTTGAGGAAACGGCTGCCCGGTTGGATCGGGTGGTCGTTGCCGACCAGGCCATAGCCATGCAGGACCGTGCCGAGCAAGGCGTCGCGGTCGATGCCGTGCTTCATCGCCATGCGGATGTTGTTGTCCTTGAATTCCTGGCTGTCGCAGAGCATCGGGAAGGTGTAGTGCTGGGCGCCCTTGGTCTCTTCGATAACCAGGTTGGGGTTGCGCTTGAGCAGCGCCACGGTCTTGAGGTCGACCTTGTTGATCACATCGACTTGCCCGGTGACCAGCGCGTTGATGCGCGCCGCACCGTCGGCGATACCCAGCAACTCGGCGCTGGCGAAATGCGCCCGGCCCGGTTTCCAGTAGTTGGGGTTGCGTTCCAGCACCATGCGCACACCTGGCTCGAACGCCTTGATGGTGTAGCCGCCCGTGCCGACGCCGGCGCGCCAGTCGGCGACGCCATCCTTGCTCGGCATGATTGCCAGGTGGTAGTCAGCCACCACATAAGGGAAGTCGGCATTGCCCGAGTGCAGCTCGAACGCCACGCTGTCACTACCGTCGGCACGCACCTTGGCCACATCGCCGAGCACGGTCTTGGCCGCCGAAGTGGAGGCATCGCCCAGGTGATGGTTGATCGAGGCGACCACGTCGTCGACGGTCAGGCTCTTGCCGTTATGAAATTGCACGCCCTGGCGCAGCTTGAAGGTCCAGACCCTGGCATCGGGAGAAGACGACCAGCTTTCGGCAAGCTCAGGGATGGCCGAGCCATCCACGCCGATTTCGGCCAGGGTGTTATACACCGCCGAGAAGCCGACGAAAGTGAAGGTATCGGCCCAGGAACCCGGGTCGAAGGAGTCGGTGGTGCTGGCCCCGGCCAGGCCCAGGCGCAATACGCCACCGGCCTTGGGGGTCGCTTCCTGGGCGAAGGCATTCATGGGCAGGCCCATGGAAAACGCAGCCCCCAATGCCCCCGCGGCCATGCTGTACTTGAGAAAATCACGGCGGTGCAGCATGCCGTTCTGAAGCGCTTGAGTAATCTTGTTGTTGTTATCGCTCATTGCATTGCCCCTGTCGTCTTGCAGAGAAAATGGTTCCAAGAAACCGAACGTTTTTTACGGAAGCTGCTAATCTTGTAATTGTTAACGTAGCAAACACATTAACAATTTGAAACCCACTTTTATCGTTTGAGCGGGTAATATTCACAGCATCGAAAAAGCCTGCGCAGCGCTCACAAAAACTCTGCCCAACTCCGGGAGCCTTACCGCCTCATGAGCCAGTCGACCCGCCTGATCACCGCGTCCTACATCCTGTCGTTCGTGGCGGCCAATGCGCCGCAGAAGCTGCGCACCGAAACCATCGCCAAATGGGTCAAGACCCACCCTACCCGCGTGCGCAACCTGGTTTCGCAAATGGTCAAGGCCAACATTCTCAAGTCCTACCGCGGCGCCCGTGGCGGGTTGACCCTGGCCCGCCCGGCCAACCAGATTACCCTGCGTGAGGTGTACGATGCGGTGCAGGAGAGCTCGCTGATCGCCGAGAAAATCGACAACCCGTTTTCCGGCATGGAGGACCATTGCAAGGTCTTCGAGGTCTTCACCAACCTCTTCGCCATGCTGGAAAACAACATGCGCCTGGACCTGGGCAAGATCACCGCCGACCAACTGTTCGTGGCCTTTGACTCGCCCCTTGAAGCTCAGCGCTGAATGGCCTTGATCTCGACGAACTCGGCCAGCCCCTCCTCGCCCCATTCGCGACCATTGCCCGACTGCTTGTAACCACCGAATGGCGCCTGATAATTGAACGCGCCGCCGTTGAGAAAGCACTGCCCGGCGCGCAATTGCCGCGCCAGTTCCAACGCCCGCGCAGGCGTTGCGGCCCACACACCGCTGGACAGGCCGAACGGCGAGTCATTGGCCAGCTCAACCGCATGGGCCTCATCGGCATAAGGGATCAGGCACAACACCGGGCCGAAGATTTCTTCCTGGGCGATGCGCATACGATTGTCGACGTCGGCAAAAAGCGTCGGCTGCACGTAGTAGCCGCGTTCCAGTTCGGCTGGCGCCCGGGCACCACCGCAGACCAGGCGCGCGCCCTCTTGCAGACCTATATCGATGTACTCGCGCACGGTGCGCCGCTGGGCTGCCGAACACATCGGCCCAATGAAGCTCTGCGGGTCCAGCGGATCCCCCATGCGCAGGTTTTCACATTCATTGCGGGCGATTTCCACCGCTTCTTCGTAGCGACTGGCCGGCAGCAACATGCGGGTCAAGGCGGTGCAGGTTTGCCCCGAGTTGATCATCACGTCTTGCACGCCGTAGCGCACCGCTGCCTCGAGATCGGCGTCCTCGGCGATCAACAAAGGCGACTTGCCACCCAGTTCCAGGCACACCCGCTTGACCGAAGGCGCTGCCGCCTGGGCCACCCGCACACCGGCACCCGTGGAGCCGGTGAACGAGACCATGTCCACGTCCGGATGGCGCGCCAGGGCCTCGCCAACCTTGGAGCCCGGCCCGCTGACCAGGTTGAACACCCCGGCAGGCAGGCCGATGGCTTCGATCATCTCGGCCAGCAGGAAGGCGTGTAGCGGCGTTTCCTGGCTGGGCTTGACCACCACTGTGCAACCAGCGGCCAGTGCTGGTGCGAGCTTGCCGATCAATTGATGCAGCGGGTAGTTCCAGGGGTTGATGAAGGCACACACCCCGACCGCTTCGCGCAGCACCAGCGAGTTACCGACTTCGCGCACCTCGTCCATCAACTCGGCGATTTCGATGTAGTGCTCAAGGCCGGCAATCGGACCCTCCACTTGCACGGCCCGTGACCACTGCACCGGCATACCCAGCTCGGTGGTAATCACCGCAGCCATCTCATCGGCACGCGCCTGCAACTGATCGACCAGGGCGCGGATGTAGCCGGCACGCACGCTCGAAGGCGTTCGCGACCAACCTGCGAACGCCTTGCGCGCAGCAGCCACCGCGCGGTCGACATCACGCTCATCGCCCAGGGGCACGGCGCCTGCCACTTCTTCGGTCGCCGGGTTGACCACCTCGGCCATGCCTTGGCCATTCGGTGCCTGCCAGGCGCCATCGATGAACAGCGTGGTGTACTTAAGCATTGCGCACCTCCATCAGTCCGGCAGCACAACGAGCAATCCGCAGGCAGGCGTCCTGCAACTGCGGGATGTCCACTACCAGGCCAAGACGGATATGCCCGGCCGCACTTGGGCCAAAGGCTTCCCCTGCCAGTACCGACACGCCCTGCTCATCGAGCAGGCGGTTGGAGAACTCATGGGCACTCAAGCCCGTTTCACGAATATCGACCATGACAAACATCCCGCCGTCAGGCTTCAAGGCACGCAGGCCCGGGCAGCCTTCGAAAGTTTCACAGACCAGATCACGGCGCTGGCGATAGGCTTCGCGCATCACTTCAAGTTCCGGCAACTGCGCCTCCAGGGCCACGACAGCAGCGTCCTGAATGAAATCCGGCAAGCCATAAAGCATGCACAGCGCAAGGTTTTCCAGGTGGTCAGCCAGCGCTGGCGGTGCCACCACCCAACCCACACGCCAACCGGTCATGGCATGGGATTTGGAGAGGCTGTTCAAGGTCGCCGTGCGCTCGGCCATGCCCGGCAGGCTGGCCGGGCTGATGTGTTCGCCGTCAAACAGCAACTCGCTGTAGACCTCGTCGGAGATCAACCACAGGTCATTGGCGATGCACAGCTCGGCCAGGGCTTCCCAGGTTGCCCGCGGCAAGCTGGCGCCTGACGGGTTGTGCGGGCTGTTCAAGGCCAGTGCGCGGGTGCGCGGAGTGATGCGCGCCGCCACATCTTCGGCCTGCACGCGAAAGCCGTTCTCCGAACGCACCGGCACCGGAATCACGGTAGCGCCACAGGCACCGAACACCGCTTCGTACGTCACGTACATGGGTTCGGCGACGATCACCTCGTCGCCGGGGTTGAGCACACACTGGGCAACGCTGAACAAGGCGCACTGGGCACCGGCCAACACCACCACCTGCTCGGGCTCGACCGCCTGGCCGCTGCGCTGCAGATGACGCTTGGCGATACTTTTGCGCAGCGCCCGCTTGCCACGCACATCGGCGTAGTGGGTATTGCCACAGCGCAGGCTCTCCACGGCGGCATCGACGATTGGCACAGGCGTGTCGAAATCCGGGTCGCCCACCGAGAGCAACAATATGTCCTCGCCCTGCTCCTGCAGGGCCAGGGCGCGGTAGTGAATGTCCCAGGCGGCGGCGCCGTCACCGGCGATACGTTGAGTCAGTGCGGAAAAACGCATGGTGCGCTCCTCGTTGAATAGCGTTGAAAAGGCTTACTGCCCGACCAGCACCTTGGGGTTGGAATTGCCCCACACGGTGTACAGGTCGGCCAACAGCGCGCCGTTGATTTCTTCGATTTCAGCCTGGCTGATCTCAGTCTCGCCTTGCTTGCCGAACAGCACCACTTCATCGCCGGCCTTCACGTCCGGCGCATCGGTGACATCGACCATCAAGGTGTTCATGGAAACCTTGCCCACCACCGGCACGCGATGGCCATCGATCAGCACCACGCCTTTATTGGTGAACACCCGACGGTAGCCGTCGGAGTAGCCCACGGTGATGTTGGCCAGCTTCGAGTCGCGGCTCAGGGTGAAGGTGCGGTCGTAGCCGACGGTGTTCCCTGCCGGGTAGCTGTTGACCGACGCCACATGGGACTTGAACTGCATGACCCGCTGGTATTCGGTGTGCGTCACCACGGTATCGCCGAACAGGGCGCCACCGGGGCGGACCATGTCCAGGCGTGCCTCAGGCACTTCCAGGGTGGCGAACGAGTTGGCGGCGTGCAGGGTGATCTTCTTGCGGTCAAGCTGGGCCACGTCCATCAGCCAGGCAGCCTGTTCGTTAAAGGTGGCCAGGCCCTTGCGTACGTCGTCCTTATCCTCGACGGCGAAGTGGGTCATGATCGCCACCACCTCCAGGTTCGGCACCTTGGTGATGGCCACGGCGTCCTGCTTGCCCTGCTCGGTGGCCATTTCCACGCCGTTGCGGCTCATGCCGCTGGAATTGAGGCCAATGTGTACCTGCAACGTGCGCCCGTGCTTGTGGGCAAGTTCGGCGGCCTGGCGGGCGAACTCAAGGTTGCCGACCAGTTCCTGAGCATTGTACTGCAGCGCATCTTCGAGCTCGCTCAAGGACGCGGTGCGTACCCGGATCAGCTCACCCTTGAAGCCACTCTGGCGCACCACGCGCATTTCTTCGTTGCTGGCCACGGCCACGCACGGCACGTCGTACTTGATGATCGACGGCATGACCAGGCCGATGCCATGGCCATAGGCGTCGGCCTTGAGCACCGCACACAGCTTCGACTTGCCGCCAAGCTCGGCTTGCAGGGTCTGAATGTTGTGGTCCAGCGCGGTCTTGTTGATTTCAACCCAGGCGTTGCTGTTTTGTGCGGTCATTGCCGCGGTGCCGTTGTTCAGGGTCAGCGGCGGCGCTGCCTGTACCTGGGATTGCAGGAAAACCAGGCCGAGGGACAGGGATAGCAGGGTACGGGTAAACGGCATTTTAAACGCTCCATGTAATTTTGATGTGCATAACCGGTTATTGAACGTTGGATTGCGGGGGCTGCTGCGCAGCCCTATCGCGGGCAAGCCCGCTCCTACAAAGGGCAGCGTGATTTTTGTAGGAGCGGGCTTGCCCGCGAGAGGGCCGCCAGCACCTACACAGCGTGTTTGTGGCGCAACTCGATCAGCGTCACCCCGTTTCGGCCGAAGCCTTCCTGCAGGTCCTGCTGCAACTGATCGAGGCTGTGCGGCTGCTTGACCGTGCAACCAAAGGCGCGGCCCAGGCCGGCGAAATCCGGGTTGCGCGGCAACACGCCAATGGGCTCGATATCAAGGCCAACCATATCGTCGCGGATCTGGCCCAGGGCATCGTTGTTCCACAGCAACACCACCAGTGGGCTGTCCAGCTCTTCGGTGGCCGTCGCCAGTTCCTGGGCGGTGTAGAGGAAGCCACCATCGCCCACCAGCACCAGGCCCGGGCGCGTCGGCGCGCCGAACTTGGCACCGATGCCGGCCGGCAAGCCGTAGCCGAGGGTGCCGTAACCGGTGGGGTGCAACCAACTGCGCGGGCCGTTGCTGGCGAAGGCATAGTTGCCGGTATAGGCCAACTGAGTCATGTCGCTGCTGATGAAGGCGTTGTCCGGCAGCACCGCCTGGATACGGTCGAGAATGGACTGGTGGATGGCCTGCAGCGGCGCGTGTCCGGCCTTGACCGCCTGACGCAAGGCACTCACGGCAGCCTCGGCGGCACTGCTGTCACGGTCCGTCTGGGGCAGACGCGCCAACAAAGCCGCTGCGGTTTCCCGGGCATCGCCCTGCAAGGCCACGGCGCAGGGGTAGAAGTCATTGAACTTGCGCGAGTCGATATCCACACGGATCAGTTCGGCGTTGAGCGGCAAGCGCTCGCGCCAGTAATCGGTATCGGCCATTTCGGTGCCGATGGCCAACACCACATCGGCCTGGGCAATCAGGTCCCAGCCGGGCTGTATGCACAGGGTGGAGCCGGCGTTCAATGGCGCATCGGCCGGCAACAGGCCCTTACCGGCGACGCTGGTGAACAGTGGCGCGGCCAGGCGCGTGCTCAGTGCCTGCAGTTCCAGACCTGCTTCGATAGCACCGCCACCGGCGATGATCATCGGCTTGCGCGCCGATTGCAGTGTGGCCACCGCATTGCTCAAGGCATCGCTGGCCGGCACGCCACGGCCGGGGCGGCGCACCACCTCATCGCTCCAGTCACGGGCGACTTTGGCCGACAGCACGTCGAGCGGCACCGAGATGTGCACGGGGCGCGGCCGCTCGCTGTCGAACACCGCATAAGCACGGGCGATCAGTTCGGGCAGGTCTTCGGCACTCAGGGCGACCGCCGAGAACGCGGTGATCGGCGCGGTCATGGCGCGCTGGTCCTGGGTCTCGTGCAGGCAGCCCCAGCCCTTGCCCAGGCTGGCGGTGTGGTTGACGCTGGAAATCACCAGCATCGGGATCGAGTCGGCATAGGCCTGGCCGATCGCGGTGGCGGCGTTGGTCACGCCGGGGCCGGTGATGATGAAGCACACACCCGGCTTGCCGCTGACCCGGGCATAACCGTCGGCCATGAAGCCTGCGCCCTGTTCGTGGCGTGTCAGCACGTGGCGGATGCCGCTGCCGGGCAGGCCGCGATAGAGTTCCAGGGTATGCACCCCGGGGATGCCGAACACGGTGTCGACGCCGTAGTTGGCCAGCAGGCGCACCAGCGCCTGGCCACCTGTGAGGGTTTGTTCTGTTTGCATGGTCATTTCCTCTTACTGCGTGCCGAGACGTATCAACGCGTCGACCGCTACCGTGCCCTGGGCACCGACCAACAAGGGGTTCACATCCAGTTCAAGTAACTGCGCTGCGTTCTCGCAGGCGTAGTCAGCCACCGCGCGGATCGCCGCCACCAGTGCATCGAGGTTCGCCGCCTCACGACCACGAAAGCCCTGCAGCAATGGCGCACTGCGCAAGCCCAGCAATGCCTCGCGAATAGCGCCATCAGTGGTCGGCAACAGCAGGCTGCGGCTGTCCTTGAGCAACTCGACCATGATCCCACCGGTGCCGATCACCAGCGCCAGGCCGAAGTGGGTTTCGCGCTTGATGCCAACGATCAGTTCGGCAAGCGGCGGTGTCGCCATGCGTTCAAGCAGGACGTGATCGAAGGCCACACCCGGTGCGTAATCGGCGATGCGTTGCTGCATCGTCTGCACTGCATTTTTCACCGCTGCCGCATCGACCAGGTTCAGCGCCACGGCGCCGGCTTCGGTCTTGTGTGGCAGTTGCGCGCTGACCGCCTTGAGTACCAACGGGTAACCCAGTTGGTCTGCTGCCGCTGCCGCCTCGGCCGGCGTACTCAACAGCGCTTGCGGAGTAGGCAAACCGAAGGCGCGCAAGGCTTGCTTGGACTGCCACTCATCGAGCACCTGCCCTTGGCCTTGCAGGGCTTGCGGGCAGATTGGTGCAAGCGCCGATTCGCCCAGTGCCAGCAAGGTTTCCCGGCGCTGCCGGTAAGCGGCGATCCGCCCCCAGGCTGCCAGGCCGTCTTCCACCCCTTGCAGGGCGGCAACGCCTTGGGCGTGCAACAATTCGCGGGCACTGGCCGGCAGCAGCTCGGGGAATGCCGAGGTGACGAAACCGGTCTTGCCGTGACGCTTGAGTGCTGCACAGTAGAGCTCCAGCAGCAGGTCGCACTCCTTGCGCTCGCCGGTGGCTTCGGTCGGGTAGTCGAGCACCAGCATGGCGGCATCGGCCGGGGTGCGCAGGGCGCTGTCGAGCATGCGCGCCAGGGCATCGCGGTCACCCCAGATCGCGGTGGTGAAATCCAGCGGGTTGACCAGGTTGGCGTAACTGGGCAGGACTTGCGCCAGTTCGCCGACCTGGCCGCCGTCCAGTTTGGGCAGGCTCAGGCCATTGCGCTCGGCATAGTCGGCAATAAAGCCGGCATCACCACCGGAGCAGGCCAACGCAATCAGGCTGTCACCGCCGGGCAGGTTGCCACAGGCCGCAGCCTTCAGGGTTTCGACAAAGCTCACCGGGCCGCTCACGCGGATGACGCCGAGGCGGTCGAACAAGCTGTCGTACAGGGCATCGGAGCCTGCCAAGGAGCTTGTGTGGCTCAGCGCCAGTTCCGCGCCGATCTGCGACACGCCGGTTTTCAGGGCAATGATCGGGATGCCCTTCTCCA
>CAYVPI010000095.1:0-20264 GCA_964453495.1 uncultured Pseudomonas sp.
CCAACAATATTTTCGCCGTTCGGGCTGGGCGTACTCGATCTGGGGATTGCAATGTTCGTCAAAAGAAAAAGCGAACTCGCCGGCGCCCACCATGTCATTCCCGGGTTCTTTTCTACGACTCAGCGCTGGACAGGTTGAACCAGTGCGCTGCTGTACATTGCACGATTGACATTCGTACTACGTAGGCAGGCTGTACGTCATGGCGAGTTATGCAGTTCGGACTGCGCCTCGATCTATTCACACTGTTTTTTTGGAATTGTAAGATCCAATGCCTACTTCTCTTCCGAAGCGCCTAAAAATCTCGGGTTCTTTTCTGACACTTTCGATGGTCGCGACCACCGCCTTGTACTTCAATAGTGACTCAAGCAAGACATCCACACCGCCGCCAACCGCCGACAATCACGGAGAGCGCGCCGTACCGGTTACGACGGTAGAAGTGCGGAAGATGGATATACCTGTTGTCCTTACGGGCGTCGGACTGGTTCAACCAATTGAACAGATTTCGATTAAGAGTCAGGTCGACGGCCAAATCACGAAAGTACTCTTTAAGCAGGGGCAATTCGTACGCGAAGGCGATCCGCTGTTCGAGATTGATAGTAGGTCACTTCGTACGAAGATATACCAGGCAATTGCCAGAAGTGAGAAAAATCAGGCGGCTCTCTCAAACGCGAAACTCGATTTGGAAAGACATTTGAAGCTTGCGCAAGTCAACGCAATTTCCATGCAGGCGCTCGAAACACAAAAATCACAGGTCGCACAACTGAGCGCACAGGTGCGCAGCGACCAAGCCGCAATTCAGAACGCGCAATTGCAGGTGGGATATACGGCTGTGCATGCGCCGATACCTGGCAGGGTCGGTTTCCAACTGGTGACTCCGGGCAATATTGTCAAAGCGAACGACACATCGATTCTTACGCTCGTCAGGGTTTCGCCGATCTCAGTGGTTTACTCCCAATCTGAACGGGAGTTACCAGCGATCCATCAAGCGGTCGCTGAGGGTCTGGTTTCGGTCGATGTGCTGACCACTGACGGCGAAACACTTCTGGCCAACGGCTATGTCAGCGCGATCGACAACAGCGTCGACTCCGCCAGCGGAACAATCCGCCTGAAGGCCGATTTCGTGAACGAAACGAATGCGCTTTGGCCCGGACAATCAGTGATGACACGCACGGTGATCAAGGTGTTGAAGCAAGTTGTCGTCGTGCCCGAAGATGCAGTCCAGCATGGCCTGGAAGGTCAATTTACCTATGTGGTCGGAGAAGACGACAGGGTAAGCGTACAACCAGTCGTCGTCGCTCACTCGGCAATCGGTTATTCCGCAATAACGAGCGGTCTACAACCAATGCAGCGGGTCGTGGTCAAGGGGCAATACCACTTGCAGGACCGTACGCTTGTGTTCGCAACTTCGGCGCGCACCGATGACACATCGAACACGGAAACACCGGCGGAGTCGGCAGAGCGGCTCGCAAGGGAGTCCCAGAAGCTATGACTACAAACCTGTTTGCTCCGTTTATTCGTTACCCGGTCGCGACATGCCTACTGATGATCGGGGTGATTTTTAGTGGACTGGTCGCCTATTCCCATTTACCCGTTGCGCCGCTACCTCAGGTTGAGTTTCCAACCATCCAGGTGTCCGCAACGCTTCCGGGTGCAGATCCGATCACCGTCGCATCGTCGCTCGCGCAACCACTGGAAACGCAGTTCGCGAAGATTCCCTACGTCGCACAGATGACATCGCAGAGTACGTTGAGCTCGACGTCGATCATTCTGCAGTTCAGTCTAGATCGCGACATTGACGCCGCAGGGAGCGATGTACAGGCCGCTATCAATGCGGCAGCTGCGCAATTGCCCAAAGACCTGCCATCACCGCCGACGTTTCGGAAACTCAATCCGGCCGACCCACCGATTCTATTACTGAGCGCGACGTCCGCGACACTGCCACTGACGACGATCAACGATTACGTCGAAACACGGCTCATTCAGAGCCTGAGCCAGATCGACGGTGTCGGTGCCGTGTCGATCGGTGGACAACAGAAACCCTCGATCCGTATCCAACTTGATCCCCTGAAGCTCGCCGCCAAAGGCCTATCGTTCGAAGAGGTGCGCTTGTCGTTGACGAAATCCACGGGTGTCAGTCCCAAAGGGGTACTAAACGGCGCTACACGTTCGTACACCATTTACACCAACGGTCAGATCACCGATCCCGCCGAATGGAACAACCTCATCATCGCCCACAGAGAGGGCAATCCGATTCGGGTCAACGATATCGGCAGAGCAATACTCGGACCTGAAGACAGTACATTGTCTGCATGGCTCAACAGCAAGCGGGCAATCACAGTCGGAATTTACAAGAAGCCTGGCGCCAATACAGTAGACACCGTTGACAAGATCAAGGCGAAACTGCCGGAACTCGTTGCGACGCTTCCGCCTTCGCTGACAGTCGCTGTTCTGGCTGACCGAACCCAGACTATCCGCGCATCCTTGCTCGATATTGAACTGACCCTGCTCGTAAACATCATACTGGTCATCCTAGTTATCTATGCATTTCTCGGCAACTTGCGCACGACAGTCATTCCAGCCGTCACGGTCCCCGTATCGCTGCTTGGCGCATGTTCGCTGATGTGGGTATGCGGTTACAGTCTGGACAACATCTCACTGATGGCATTGACCATCGCGGTGGGATTCGTAGTCGATGATGCAATTGTGATGGTTGAGAATATTTCGCGGCACATAGAGCAAGGAATGCCGCCGAGGCAAGCCGCGTACAAAGGCCTCAGCGAAACCAGCTTCACGATTGCATCTATCAGCATCTCGCTCGTCGCCGCCCTTATACCCCTGCTGCTGATGGACGGCATCATCGGTAGAATGTTTCGGGAGTTCGCAGTCACGTTGTCGATGACAATTATCGTATCAGCTTTCGTATCGCTGACGCTGACGCCGATGATGGCGTGTTACCTGCTTCGACCAACATTGCCCGATAACGAACGCACTAAGGGTTGGATAACAAGTTGCCTGGATCGGATTGCGCAAGGGTACGAGCGTTACCTCGATATCGCACTGAAGCATCAACTCACCACGCTCTGCATTTTTTTTCTCTCGCTGGTTGCATCCGTATTTCTCTACATCGGCATACCCAAGGGCTTCTTTCCGCAACAAGACACCGGACTCATTACCGGATTATCGGAAGCTTCACAGGATATCTCCGTCGAAGAAATGGGACGGCACTCAAAAGCGCTGGCGGCGATTATCAGCAACGATCCGGCAGTCGAACATTGTCTGATGGCCGTCGGCGGCAGTGCTTACACCGGCACTACTGTCAACAATGGACGCTGGTATATCACGCTGAAACCACGCGACCAACGTAACGCATCCGCCGACGAGGTCATCCAACGTCTCAAGCCACAGCTCGCCAAAATTACCGGAGTGAGGCTGTATATGCAGGCCGCGCAGGATGTGATCATCGGTGCACGACTCTCCCGCACGCAGTATCAACTGACGTTGCAGAGCGCGGACGTCGCAGAACTGACGAAGTGGGCACCACGACTGCTCACTCAGTTGATTTCGTTGCCGCAACTCAGAGACGTAGCGACGGACCAACAGGTCAACGGCACCGCTTTAAGCGTGTCAATCGATCGTGATCAAGCGGCGCGCTACGGCCTGACTCCGGAATTGATCGATAGCACCTTGTACAGCGCCTTCGGGCAACGTCAGATTGCGCAATATTTTACGCAGTTGGCAACGTACAAGGTCATCATGGAAGTACTGCCCGCTCTGCAACGCGATACGAGCGCACTAGACAGACTCCATGTGAAATCGCCGTCAACGGGCGCGATGGTACCGCTGTCCTCGGTGGCCCAATGGACAACGGATCCAGTGCAACCTGTATCAGTCAACCACCAGTCACACTTTCCATCGGTCACGATCAGCTTCAACCTCGCACCGGGTGTATCTCTCGGTCAAGCGACCGCGGCGATCGAGGCCGCACAGGCAAAACTGCAACTACCGCCAGCTGTGTTGAGTTCGTTTCAGGGAACGGCCCAGGCTTTCCAGAGCACACTCGCAACAATGCCAATCCTGATTGTGTCTGCGCTGGTGGTCGCCTACCTGATTCTTGGTGCGCTTTACGGCAGCTTCGTTCATCCGTTGACAATTCTTTCGACGTTGCCTTCAGCTGGCGTCGGCGCTATTGCTACCCTTTGGGTCTTTCACTACGACTTCAGCCTGATCGCCTTGATCGGAATTATTCTGTTGATCGGCATCGTGAAGAAGAACGGAATCATGATGGTCGACTTCGCAATTACAGCGACGCGCCGAGACAATTTGTCTTCCTTCGACGCGATCCGCACTGCATGTCTGCTGCGTTTTCGTCCGATCATGATGACTACGATGACCGCATTGTTTGGCGCACTGCCCCTTCTGCTGGGCACCGGCATGGGCTCGGAACTACGGCAACCGTTGGGGTACGCATTAGTCGGGGGGCTAGTCATAAGCCAACTGCTCACACTGTTCACCACACCAGTCATCTATCTTTATCTCGACAGACTATCGAAATCAATAAGCAGATGGTTTGCCTCGCACTATGACTCTCAAGCGGTGAAAAAGTGCGACAAAATATCGGGACAGCAGTAATGCCACAGGATGTGCATGCTTGCCTATCGTGCCCAATTTCTCGCTAATGCGTTGTGACCTCGCCAACATCAAGGATGTTAGAAACGATGGTGCTCTTTGCCCGTTCCACACTCATCGCAATTTCCTTCATCGCAGTACTTTTAGCCCCTTTATCGTTGGAAGCAAGTAAACATAGAACCCCAGTTCTTGTCCAACCATACAACGTACTGCAAACCAGGCTCAATGAGCTGGCACGAGGTATCAACAGCGGCACCCTCGGCATCTCCGTGCTTGACGCACAAAGCGGAACCCAATGGAGGATCAATAGCGATAATGCATACCCTATGATGAGCGTGTTCAAGGTTCCCCTCGCGGCGGTGGTGTTGGAGCGAATAGACCAAGGGCGAGTTTCGCTGCAACAACAGATCACCATCACTCGTGCAGAACTGCGCGGTGGCGTCAGTGCAATCAACAATAATTTTCACGGCGATCGCATGACGTTCACGGTACAGCAGTTGCTGCACAAAAGTGTCAGCCTTAGTGACAACACCGCAACGGATGCACTGATTAAACTGATCGGCGGCCCCGCTTCTGTCACGGCCTTTCTGCGATCGCATGGCATCGAAGGGATGCGTGTAGATCTCGATGAGGAAGGAGTTTCAGACCTGTTGACGGGTCGTAGATCTGGGGAGCCCTTATCGGCCAATGAAACCCCGCAAGCGCGAGACTCAAGACTGCGCTCTGGCTTGCGGTCATTTTTAGCCGATCCGCGAAACCGCAGCACACCGGACGCTGCTGTGATATTCCTGAAAAAGTTGCAGGACGAAGTACTGCTATCGCCTTCGTCGACCCGTTATCTCTTGGATCTGATGCAGGCGCAAATGATGCCAAGCAGGCTTCGTAATGGTTTACCCGCAGGTGTAACACTGGCCGACAAGTGCGGGACCTCGACTCGCCTGCATGGCATCACTGCCGCCTATAACGATGTTGGCATCATGACCTGGCCCGATGGCCGCAGTGTCATTGTCGTAGTATTCCTCACCGCATCGAAGGCCACGCAGGCAGAACACGATAGGCTCTTCTCCACGATCGCACGTGCGATAGGTGAAGCTGCTCAACAATAGCATTTTTTTATGTAGCCTACTGGCAGTTCGTCAAAAGGCAAAGCACGAACAACCAAATGCCCCCCAGAACCCCTGGAAGTCACTGACCGGCACCGACGACAGCCGCGCCCGCTCATGCCCGTGGGCGTGCACCGCACAGGGGCCGCTGCATTGGTGTGCATTGGCCTGAATCGGCGCATGTGGCCTGAAATGGCCCGGCACCCTGGCCACCGGTGACCAGTCCGGCATCACCGGCAACCTGGGCGGCGCCAGTTTGTCGAACTCGGCGCTGGCATGCACCACCTTGCCGCCCACCACGGTCAGGACCGATTCGATCCATTTGATGGCATCGGTCTCGACGGCAAAGTAGTCCGCCGACAAGGCCACCACATCGGCCAACTGGCCGACCTTGATCTGCCCTTTCTTGCCCTGCTCCGATGAAAACCAGGCGCTGCCATGGGTGTACAGTTCCAGCGCCGTGTCGCGGCTCAGGCCTTGCGGATAGAGCTTGAGCCCACCTACGGTGCGACCACTGACCAGCCAATACAACGAGGTCCAGGGGTTGTAGCTCGACACCCGCGTGGCATCGGTGCCAGCGCCCACGGGCACGCCTTCGGCAGCATGCGCTTGATGGGAGGCGTCTGTTCGGCGGCCCGAGTGCCATAGCGGTGGGCGAAGTATTCGCCCTGGAAGGCCATGCGGTCCTGGATAGCGATGCCACCACCGAGGGCGCGTACTCGCTCGATATTGTGCGGGGTGATGGTCTCGGCGTGGTCGAAAAACCACGGCAAGCCATTGAAGGGGATATCGCGGTCGACTTTTTCGAACACATCGAGCATCCGTGAAATGGATTCGTCATACGTCGCGTGCAGGCGCAATGGCCAGCGATGCTCGACGAGGTGGCGAACCACCGGCTCCAGTTCCTCCTCCATGCTTTGCGGCAACTCCGGGCACGGTTCGAGAAAGTCTTCGAAGTCGGCGGCAGAAAACACCAGCATCTCCCCCGCTCCGTTGTGCCGTAAAAAGTCGTCGCCCTGACCGAATGTCACTTTCTCGGTCCAGTTTTTGAAGTCGGCCAATTCCTCCTTGGGCTTCTGCGTGAACAGGTTGTAGGCAATGCGTACCGTCAGTTGTTTGTCCCTGGCCAGCTGCTCGATGACCTGGTAATCGTCGGGGTAGTTCTGGTAGCCACCGCCGGCGTCAATGGCGCTGGTCACCCCCAGGCGGTTGAGTTCATGCATGAACTGGCGCGTCGAGTTGGCCTGGTATTCGAGCGGCAACTTGGGCCCCTTGGCCAGGGTCGCATACAGAATCATCGCGTTGGGCCTGGCCACCAGCATCCCGATCGGCTCGCCATTGGCATCCCTGACGATCTCCCCGCCTGGCGGGTTGGGCGTGTTGCGGTCGTAACCGACCACACGCAATGCCGCGCGGTTGAGCAAGGCACGGTCATACAGGTGCAGGACAAACACCGGGGTGTCGGGGGCTGCCTTGTTCAGCTCGGCGATGGTGGGCAAACGCTTCTCGGTGAACTGGAATTCGCTCCAGCCACCGACCACGCGTACCCATTGTGGTGCGGGGGTGCGCTCGGCCTGGTCCTTGAGCATCGCCAAGGCATCGGCCAATGAAGGCACGCCTTCCCAACGCAGTTCCAGGTTGTAGTTCAGGCCCCCGCGAATCAGGTGCAGGTGTGAGTCATTGAGGCCGGGGATAACCGTGCGGCCCTTGAGGTCTATCGCCTGGGTGCCGGCACCGCGCAGGGCCATGGCCTGGGCATCGCTGCCCACCACCACGAAGCGCCCGTCCTTGATGGCCAGGGCACTGACCCTTGGCTTGTCGCGATCGACCGTATGCACGCGGCCGTTGTACAGAATCAGATCGGCGGTAACAGTGTCCATCTCGTCGCTCCCCGGTACAGCCCTGCAATAGCGTGGCTGCCCGGGGCGCTGATGGCTCAGGGCAGCAGTTGGTCGGCCTGGCCGACTGGCCGCACGGTCGGTTCGGCCGGTGCCTTGTTCCAGATCTTCAGATCGATCTGCTCGGCCAACTCAGGATAGTCGGCTGGATTGAAGTGCGGCGTGCCTTGACGCTTCTGATTGAAGTAGTCACGAGTCAGCTTGACCACCAGCCCAGACAGCAGGCAGATGGCGATCAGGTTGATGGTTGCCATCAAGCCCATGGCCGCGTCTGCTGCGTCGAATACCGTTGCCACGCTTTCCTGTGCGCCCCAGACCACCATGGCCAACGCCGCCGTGCGCAGGGTCAGCAGGCCGATGCGGCTGTTGAGCTTGAGGTAGACCATGGCGTTTTCGGCATAGCTGTAGTTGCCGATGATTGAAGTGAAGGCAAAGAAGAAAATTGCCACGGCGATAAAGTGCTGGCCCGCTGCGCCAATGTGCACGCTCATGGCCGCCTGGGTCAGCGCAGTACCGGTCAGCTCAGGGCTTGGGATCACCCCCGACAACATGATCATCAGCGCCGTGGCCGTGCAAATCAGCAAGGTATCGATAAATACACCCAGCGCCTGGACCAAGCCCTGGGACGACGGATGATGGGGGTTGGGCGTGGCCACCGCGGCAATGTTCGGCGCCGAGCCCATGCCTGCCTCGTTGGAAAACAGCCCACGCTTGATGCCATTGAGCATGGCGCCGGCAACACCGCCGGCGGCCGCTTCCAGGCCGAAGGCACTCTTGACGATCAGTGCCAGCACCGCCGGTACATCAGCCAGGTTGGCAATAATCACGTAGACCGCCACCAACAGATAGGCACCCGCCATGAAGGGCACCACCCATTCGGCGATCCGGGCGATGGTCCTGATGCCGCCGAAGATAACGATACCGGCCAGCAATGCCAGGCCGATACCGGTCACCTCCTTGGATACGCCAAAGGCGCCCAGGGTCGCATCGGCGATCGAGTTGGCCTGGACCGCGTTGAAGACCAGCCCGAACGCCAGGATCAGGCACACCGAAAATACCGAAGCAGCCCAGGGCGCTTTCAGGCCCTTGGCGATGTAGAACGCCGGCCCGCCGCGAAACTCGCCAGTGTCGGTGCGTACCTTGTACAGCTGCGCCAGGGTGCTTTCCGAGTAGGCGGTGGCCATACCCACCAGCGCCACGGCCCACATCCAGAAAATTGCGCCGGGCCCGCCCAGGGTCAGGGCCACGGCAACACCGGCAAGGTTACCGGTGCCGACCCGCGAGGCCAGGCTGGTGCACAAGGCCTGGAACGGCGTGATACCGCTTTTGTCGGCGGGCGCTGCGCGCAGCACCGAGCGGAAAAATTCCGGGAAGTGGCGAAACTGGATAAACCCGAGCCGGATCGTGAAGTAAATACCGACCGCCAGCAGCCCGTAAATGAGGACATAGCCCCAGAAGAAAGTATTGAGGGTGTTGATCAGGAAGTTCATGCCAATCCCTTGTATAAAGCGCCGCCCCGCTTGCGCAGGCAACATCGATGGAAGTAACCGGTACCGAAATGCAATGTGGGAAACCGAACAAGGGCGCGGACGATACAGCATCAACGAAAGCGCGTACATGCTCTCTTCCACAGGGAAGCGGCAAGTATTAATCCATATGTCTTACGCAATCCTCGGAAATGATCGTCAGATTGTTGAAGAATTTTCCGTTTGCTACTGTCAAGCCACCCTCTCGGCACCTTTGATCAGGAGCATTGTCATGAATGGAATCTATCGCCAGCTCAATCGAACCTTTGCAATAGCCTTGTTGGCTACCTTTATTGCCTGGTTTCCACCCAACATCTTTGCCAGCGGCCTTCAATGGCCAAGCCAGGTGCATTACAAGTATCAAGATGTAAATGGGCAGCGCATTTTTTATCGCGAGGCCGGCGATCGCTCTAATCCGAGCATATTACTGCTGCACGGCTACCCTTCGACTTCCCATTCCTATCGCGCGTTGATTCCTTTGCTCTCGGGAAGTTTCCATATCATTGCGCCGGATTACATAGGCTCCGGATATAGCGATCACCCCAATCCGAATCAACTGACGTACAGTTTCGACTTGCTTGCACAGCACGTTGCCGGCCTGATGGATAAGCTCGCAATAGAACGTTACAGCCTTTACATGCAGGACTTCGGTGCACCGGTGGGCTACCGCCTGATGCTGGCGCAACCGGAACGCCTGCAAGGGTTGATAGTGCAAAATGCCAACGCTTACTTGGCCGGGCTAACACCAGCACGCCTGGCGTTCTTTCGCAAAGCCCATGAAGACCGCTCACCAGAACATGTGAGCAAACTCTATTCCTATGTCAGCCGTGACGGCGTCATGAATGGGCAATATTTACGAGATGTAAAAGGTCGCGAGTTCTTGATGAGCCCGGATACCTGGACCCACGACCTCGGCTTTTTACAAACGGAAGCAGACCGAAAGATTCAAGTCCAATTGTTTCAAGATTATTGGAGCAATATCGAAGCCTACCCCCAATGGCAGGCGTTTCTTCGCACAAAGCAGCCCCCTACCCTGATTGTCTGGGGCAGGCGTGATCCGGCGTTCATTTCGGCAGGTGCCGAGGCTTACCTCAAGGACCTGCCCGACGCCGAACTGCATTTGATCGACGCCGGGCATTTCGCGTTGGAAGAGCAGCCGGTAGAAATTGCCCAACACATCCACCGCTTCATGGCGCAGACGGTCAAGCCGTAACCCGGTCGTTCACTGCCGATTCAGTGGGTCGGCGTAACACACCGGCGAGCTGGGCGCGGTATCCCGGTCCAGCTCGTCTTCAAGCCATTGCGCCAATACCTGGGCGCTATTGTGCAGTGAATCCCTGGCGGCATGGATGAGGGTCAAGTCACCGTTACGCGCAGCATCGAGCAGAGGCATCCAGTGCTCGGGACGACCTGCCAGTTCCTGGCAGTAGCGGCTGCGAAAAGTATCGAAATCCAGCTCTCCTTGCTTGAAGGCATGGCGCAATTGCGTGGAGGGCGCGACATCGCGGTTCCAGCCCTGCAGCGACAGCTGATGCCTGGCGCAACCACGCGGCCAGAGGCGCTCCACCAGAATGCGGGTGCCATCCTCGGCAGCGGCTGACTCATAGGCGCGCTTGCAACGAATCATCATCACTCTCCCCTGACCTTCCTTCAGTATAGGAAGCATCAACCTGACAACTGCCGCAGGTAAGCCCAGGGGTAAATGCCCTGGTCGTGGCCATCATCGAACACCAGTTGCAGCCCATACCCCTGAGGGTTGAGTTCGACCAGGCGCACGCCTTGGTCGACCAGGTCGATGTGCCCGCGTAGCCGCGCCGCCCGGCATTGGGCGCAAGGGCAACTGCCACGCAAACGGGCATGGCTGATGAGTTGCACGCCACCATCAGCCCATTCCAGGCGCAGCTCGGCACGGCTGCGCGTATTACCTATCGCCCGAGGCGCGTTCACGTGTGCCCCCCGCCCAGTTGGCCCAAAGCAATGCGTACTGCCTTACGCACCTCGGGGTCGCCATCGTTTTCCCTGGCCTGCAGAGGCACGATGGCGGCCGGATCGCGCAATTCGCCCAGGGCCAGCGCGGCTTCCTTGCGCAGGTTACTGATGGCATGCTGCAGTAACGCGATGAGCTCGGGCAATGCGGCGGCAAAGGTCAATTTGCCCAATGACCGCGCTGCACGCAGGCGCACCTGCCAGTATTCATCGCTCAAGGCGCCTACCAGGGCAGGCCCGGCACCTTGCAAGCCGAGCTTGCCCAGGGTTGTGGCCGCCTCTTCACGAACCTGCCACTGGCCGTCGCCCAACGCCGCCACCAATGCCACCAATACGGATGGATCACTGGCAAAGCCCAGGGCACCTGCCGCCACGCGTCGCACCTCGGTGTCCGGGTCATTACCGAGCAGGCGCGCCAGTTCGGGCAGGGCAGTCACCTGCTTGAGCCAACCCAGGATACCGACTGCCTCGCGACGTACGCAGGCCTGGCTGTCGACCAACGCCTTGAGCGCCACTGGCGCGCTTTCGGCCAGGCGCAGTTCACGCAAGGCGCGCAAGGCGCTGCTGCGCACGAACACATCGGCATGCTCGGCCCAAGGCAGGATCACTCGCCCGGCCTGCGCCGTTTTAAGTTGGCTGAGGCTTTGCGCGGCCGCCACCCTGACCTTGTGATCAGGGTCGGTCAAGGCGCGGCACAAGGCTTCGACCACCTCGGGCTCTTCCCAGGCTTCGAGCAGGCGCGCCGCTTCAGCACGCAACTCATCGGCCGCATCATCGCCCAGGGCGTCCATCAGCCAAGGCAGGTTATCAGGATCTTCAAGGTCAGCCAGTTCGATCAAGGCAATGCGGCGCACGCCAGCATCTTCATGGCCCAGGCGTGGCAGCAAGTGGAGGATCTCGGGGTTATCGCTATTGAGTGCATTCATATGGCAAATCGAGGCCTTTCGTTATCCAGTGGGAGCCCGAGCGGCGTCAGGCGCGGCAGTTGCCGGCCATCCTGATGCCGCAATAACTCAAGGCAATGGCGCTTGAGGCGGACGAATTCGGGGCTGGTGACCAACTCGGGGTGGCGCGGCCGGGCAAAGTCCAGGTGCAGGTCGGCAATGAAGCGCCCGGGGCGTGGGCTCATCACCAGGATGCGGTCGGCCAGGAACAAGGCCTCGTCGATATCGTGGGTGACGAACACCACCGTGGTGCCCACCCGTGCCCAGATGTCGAGCAGCAAAGCCTGCATCTGCTGACGGGTTTGTGCGTCCAGGGCGCCGAAGGGCTCATCCATCAACAGCAGGCGTGGTCGGTTGATCAGTACTCGAGCGATTTCCCCCCGTTGCTGCATGCCGCCACTGAGCTGGTGCGGCCAGCGCCCGGCGAAGCCTTCCAGGCCAACCCACTGGAGAAACTCCAGGGCACGGCTTTCGCGCTCGGCCCTGCCGACGCCTTGCATCTTCAGGCCAAAAGCGACGTTATCGAGTACTCGGCGCCATGGCAGCAGCGTGTGGTGTTGAAACACCATGCCGCGCTCCGGCGATGGGCCACGCACCGCCTGGCCATCAACCTGCAGGCTACCGGTGCTGATCGGCAAGTGCCCAGCCAGTGCGCCAAGCAACGTTGACTTGCCGCAACCGGACGGGCCGAGAATGCAGACGAATTCGCCTGGAGCCACATCAAAACTGAGTGAACGAACCGCTTCGAAGGCATCCTTGCCCTGCCCCAGGTGAATCGACAGGTGCTCGCTGCGAATCCGTCCGCAGCCCGGCACGGTTTCAATGATGCTCATGCTGCACGCTCCTGCTGGCGGTACCAGGGTGTCGCCAGCGCACCCAAGCGCTTGACCAGGCCGCTGCTGGCCATGCCAAGCAAACCGATCGCCAGCATGCCGACCACGATGTCGGCGTAGTTCTGCACCGTGTAGGACGCCCAGGTGTAGTAACCGATACCCCACTGGCCGGAGATCATCTCGGCGGTGACCAGGCAGAACCAGGACGTGCCCATGCCGATGGCAAGGCCGGTGACAATGCTGGGTGCCGCACCCGGCACGATGACCTCGCGCAGGACGGCCAGGCGCCCGGCCCCCAGGCTGCGCGCCGAGGCGATCAGGCGTCGATCGACGCCTTCGACACCATGAATGGTGTTGAGCAAAATCGGAAACAAGGCGCCAGTGAAGGTAATGAAGATCATCGACAGTTCCGAAGACGGGAACATCAGGATGGCCAGCGGAATCCACGCCACTGCCGGAATCGGCCGCAGCACCTCCAGTGGCGGCAACAGCACATCTGCCGCCCACTTCGAACGCCCAATGCTCAAGCCCATTACCACGGCCACCACCACCGCAGCGATGTAACCGGCCGCCACGCGTTCCAGGCTGCCGAGCAGGTGCCGCCCAAGTGTGCGGGAGTCAAACAACGCCAGGGCTGCACCGAGCACCTCGCCTGGTGGCGGCACATTGCGGAAGGTCACCAGGCCCAGGTCCAGATGGCGGCTGGCGGCCAGCTGCCAGAACAACAGGCAGGCCAGCAGCGAACCCAGGCGTAACAGCCAGCGCCCGGGTAACGGCAGTGAAATGATCTTCATCACGCCCCCTTCAGCGCTTGGCCAGCGCTTGTTGGCTGGCGCCGGCATAGTCGAGCACGCTGCCGCCGTTGGCCTGGGCATGGTGCTGGGCCTGTTCCTTGAGCAGGAACGCACTGAGCTGGCCACTGCCATCGCGCACGAACCAGGCCTGGTTGGCCAACAGCTTGATGCCGCTGTCGCTGGCCTGGGCATAGACCGCCCGGATTTCCTTGCCTTGTTGTTGCAGGCTGGCCAATTGAGCGAGTGCGGCCTGGGGCGTGGCGTAGCTACGAACCTTGGGTTCGCCTTTGACCCAGATTTGCGCCACGTGCTTGAAGTCGGTAATCGGCTGACCGGTCAACGCATCATTGGCTTGCAGGGGCTGTGCCGCGTACTGGCGCAGTTGCTGTTCGTAGTCCAGGCCGTTCGCCTTGAAAGCCTGGCGCAGGTAGCTGTCATTGATGAAGGTATCCGTGTTCAGGCCGCGGTCAGCTTTTTTCAGCAGCTTCAAGGTTTCGATCGACGTGGCCACGGCCTGGCGGTATTCCGGTTTCCAGGTCAGGTCGCGGGTCTGCAGGCCGAGCGGCCCATGGAACAGGTAATTGACCGACGCTTCGACGCCGGTGACTTTTTCGATCAGCTCGCTGTACTTCTCAGGCTCTGCCGCCAGTAGTTGATTGGCCTCAAGACTGGCACGCAGATAGGCCACGACCACTTCCGGGTATTTTTTGGCAAAGTCGCTTTCCACCAGCGCACCATGGAAGGTCGGTGCATTGGCTTGGGAACCGTCGTAGATCTTGCGGGCAAAGCCACGGCTTTCGAACAGCTCGGCAAAGGGTACGAAATCGGCATGGGCGGCGATCTTGTTGGCTTGCAGGGCCGAACCTGCCACTTCCGGCGGCTGCGCGATGATGGAGACATCCGTATCCGGATTCCAGCCCTGGGCAGCAATGGCGCGCAGCAGCATGCCATGGGCGGTGGAGGCAAACGGCACGGAAATGGTCTGGCCCCTGAGCTCGCGCAACGATTGCACGGGTGAGTCAACGGGCACGACGATGCCGTTGCCGCTGCCCTTGATGCTGCCCGACAGCACGCTGATAAACAGGCTATGGCTGCCTGCCGCCTCGTGGGCGACGCCATTGAGAGAACCGGGGAAGTCGGCCATGGCGCCGAAATCCAGCTTGCCGGCAACCATTTCATTGGTCAGCGGCGCGCCGCTGGTGAAGTTCTTCCATTGGATGTCGTATTGGGCATCCTTGTACGGGCCATCCTTGGGCAGGTATTTCTGCAACAGGCCCAACTCACGGATCATCAGGCCGCCGGCGGCGCAGTTGATGGTGGTGTCCTGGGTACCGATGGCAATGCGGATCGTCTGGGCCTGGGCCGACAAGGCGCCGAGTGCCAGCAGTAGGCCGGCGATAGTGGTGCGTGCACGCATGGGTGTGTCCCCTCGAGTCATGGATACTGGAAAGTCGTCTCCGCCATCGGGTGCGGTGGTGGGAAACGAGGGGGTGTTGCGTTGGGCGTCCGGTGGGTTGGCCGGTGGGCTTTTTTCTGGTGGTGAGTGATAGAAACTCCCCTCACCCCAACCCTCTCCCCTGAGGGGAGAGGGAGCTGTTCTGTGTCGTATGCAAAAGCCAGGTACACCCTCAATTAGCCCCCTCTCCCTCAGGGGAGAGGGCTGGGGTGAGGGGTGGATTTATAGATCACCGCACCAGATAAGGTATCTCCACCCTAACCGCCCCCGTCGGGCAGTCCTTCTCGCACGGCATGCAATACCAGCACTCGTCAAACGCCATGTAGGCCTTTTGCGTTGCCGGGTTGATCGCCAGCAGGTCCATGGGGCAAACGTCTACGCACACGGTGCAGCCCTTGTGGGCGATGCACTTGTCCTCATCCACTGTGACCGGCGCGGTACTGCGAAAAAAAATATCCTGGGGCTGGTAGGCCATGACACGCCTCCTTAGGGCTGTTGAGCAAACATCAAGCGGCGCCGACCCGCAGGCGGTTGTAAGCCTGCTGGTCACTGTCGTCGAGAGCGACTACATAAGGTTCCACGGCTTTCTTGAAGCTGGTCATCTTGCCGCTTTCATCCTTCTTCAAATGGCAGTGGCAGAACCACTCGGCATCGTTGCGCAGCGGATAATCGACCCGGTGGTGGTACAAGCCCCAGCGGCTTTCCTTACGGAACAACGAAGCGCGAGCCGCCATTTCGGCACAGTCGCGGATCACCGTGACTTCCATTGCCCGCATCAGTTCATGGGCATTGCTGGCCTTCATCTGGCCGATATCAGCCTCGATGTCGGCAAAGCGCTGCAGGCCGATTTCCATCTTGCGGGTCACTTTCGGCGGTTGCAGGTAGTCGTTGACGAAACGTCGCAGCTTGTACTCCACCTGGGCCGGCGGCAGCCCGTTTTCACGCAGCAGCGGTGCATAGACCCGGGCCTTTTCGGCGCTGATTTGCGCCGGGTCGAGCTCGCTGTAGTCGCGTTCGGCCACATACTCGGCGGCGTTGCAGCCGGCAAATTCGCCATAGGTGAAGGCGCCGAGCATGTAGTTGTGTGGCACCGCCGCCATGTCACCGGCCGAGTACAGTCCCTTGACCGACGTCTCGGCCCGCTCGTTGACCCACACGCCCGAGGCGCTGTGGCCGCTGCAAAAGCCGATCTCGGAAATGTGCATCTCGACCATTTGCTCGCGGTAGTCGGTACCCCGCCCGGCGTGGAACTGGCCGCGGCTGGGGCGTTCGTTGCTGTGCAGGATCTCTTCGATGTTCTGGATGGTTTCCTCGGCCAGGTGATCAAGCTTGAGGAACACCGGGCCGTTGCCACCTTCGAGCTCCTGATGGAACTCCCACATCATCTGGCCGCTCCAGTAATCGCACTCGATAAAGCGCTCCCCTTTGCTGTTGGCGGTAAAGCCACCCAGGGGACCGGTGACGTAGGCACAGGCCGGGCCGTTGTAGTCCTTGATCAGCGGGTTGATCTGGAAGCATTCCAGGTTCGCAAGCTCAGCCCCGGCGTGATAGGCCATGGCGTAACCGTCGCCGGCATTGGTGGGGTTCTCGTAGGTGCCCATCAGGTAACCGGATGCCGGCAGGCCGAGGCGGCCGGCCGCACCACAGCAAAGGATCACGGCCTTGGCCTTGATCAGATGAAAGGCGGCCGTGCGGCAGTCGAACCCCATCACCCCGTTGACCGCCCCTGTGGCATCGGTCAGCAGCCGCGTGGCAATGACCCGGTTGGTGATCTCGACCCGGGCACGCTTGAGTTGGCGGTACAGCACTTTCTTGATGTCATGCCCCTCGGGCATCGGCAGCACGTAGGCACCCATGTGGTGAACCTTTTTCACCGCGTAGTCGCCGGTCTCGTCCTTCTCGAACTTGACGCCCCATTGGTCCAATTGCGAGAGGGTCGCAAAGCTGTGTTCGGCATAGGCCAGCACCGCCGCCTGGTTGACCACCCCGTCGTTGGCCACGGTAATTTCCTTGGTGTACTGCTCGGGCGTGGCATGGCCGGGAATGATGGCGTTGTTCAAGCCATCCATGCCCATGCTGATGGCGCCGCTGCGCTTGACGTTGGCCTTGTCGAGCAACAGCACGCGCAGGTTGCGGTTCTTTTCCTTGGCCTTGATCGCCGCCATGGGGCCGGCAGTGCCGCCGCCGATGATGACGATGTCGTAGGCCTGCTCCAGGGTGTCGATGTTGCTCATGGTCGCGGGTCCTTGTGACGGTCGATGCGCAGGCGATACTGGAAGGCATCGCCACGGTAGTAGAGGTATTCGAAATCCAGCGGCGCGCCGGCGGCGTCATGGGTCAGGCGTTCGATGCGCATGATCGGCCCACCCTCCTCGCTTTCCAGCGCCCGGGCCAGGTCGCCGTCGGCCAGCACCGCATCCACGGCAAGGTCGGCATGGCCCAGGGCGATGCCACAATCGTTTTCCAGGATCAGGAAAATATCGCGGGTGGCCAGGTCGGCCTTTTCCAGCTTCAGGCCGATGTTGTGAGGCAGGTAGGTGATTTCCAGCGACACCGGCTCGCGGTTGAGCAAACGCACGCGCTTGATCTCGGTCACCAGGCTGCCTTCCTTGAGCTGCAGGCGCTCGGCCACGGCCTTCGATGCCGGGACATGCTTGAAGCTGCGCAGGCGGTTGAGCACTTCGTAACCCATCTGGGTCACCGACTCGGCCAGGCCTTGCAAGGTCGATACGTTCTGAAAGGCCTTGGGTTTGGCGACAAAGGTGCCCTTGCCGTGGATCTTGAAGATCAAGCCTTCCTTCTGCAGGTCACCCAACGCCTGGCGCACGGTGATGCGGCTGACGTCGAAGGCCTTGCCCAGCTCATGCTCCGACGGCATGCGCCCCAGCGGCGGATAGGTGCCGTCAAGAATGCGTGCGCGCAGCAATTCCTTGAGCTGGGTATAGAGCGGAACGGGGGAAAGGGGGAGAAGCTCTGCCATGGGGTTATCGTCTCGAGGCAACTTGTTATAACAAGATATGCCGTGAACGATAAACGATCTAAATGATTAAAATGAAATAATATAATTACATAAGCTTAGGTGATTTCGAGGGCTTCATCGCGGGCAAGCCCGCTCCTACAGGTATTGCACGCTCTTGTAGGAGCGGGCTTGCCCGCGATCAGGCCACGCGGATCAAACCATGGACAACGAACAAAATTCCCTTGGACAAGCGCAGCTTTCAGCGTTAGATGACAGATAAATTCTGCTGCACAACGAGGCTCACTCAACGGATGAAGACCGCCCACGCCGCCCATCTGCCCTCCTGGCTATACCGACTGCTGCGCCCCCTGCTCGACCCCTATCGCCGTTACCGCCATGCCCGCCTGATCCATGCCGCGCGGGTGGTGGTGGGCTTGCTGGCGACCATGCTGCTGACCACCGGCCTGAACCTGCCCCACGGCGAATGGGCCTCGGTGACCATGTTGATCGTGATCGGCGGCTTGCAGCACCACGGCAATATCGGCAAGAAGGCCGTCGAGCGGGCTTATGGCACCTTGATCGGCGCCGGCCTTGGCTTGCTGGTGGTGACCCAGCAAGCGTACCTGGACATTCCCTTGCTGACCTACAGCATCATGGCGCTGGCCTGCGGCTTCTTTGCCTACCATGCCATCGGCAAGGGCGGCTATACCGCGCTGCTTTCGGCAATCACCCTGTTCGTCGTCGCCGGCCACGGTTACAACCCGATGAGTGATGGCCTGTGGCGTGCCGTGGATATCCTCATCGGTATCGCCCTGGCCCTGGCGTTTTCCTTCGCCCTGCCGCTGTATGCCGTCTATTCCTGGCGCTACAACCTGGCCAGTGCATTGCGCGGATGCGCCAGGGTGTATGGACGCATCGTCAGCGGCCAGTCGGTCACCAGTGATGAGCACCTGAAGTTGATGGCGAAGTTGAATGCCATGATGCTGCAGCTGCGTTCATTGATGCCGTCGGTGTCCAAGGAGGTGAAAATGCCCATCACGCAGTTGGAGGCGATTCAGGGCCATTTCAGAATGTGCGTCAGCACGCTGGAAATCCTGGCCAACATTCGTCCGGCCGTTACCGATGAGGCGGCCATGGCCCAGCTGCAGGCGCGCCTGAGCGCCGAGCACCGTGCCATCTCGAGGTTATTGATCGGCATGGCCCGGGCGCTGCAGGCCGGTGCAACCGATCGGCTGGAACGCCGGGCTGAACCTGCATTGCTGGATTCGCCGGGTGATCACGCAATTGCCGGTGAACTGGTGGGCTACCAGATGTTGACCCGGCAACTGCTGCAAAACCTCGATGGTTTGCAACAGTTGCTGGCGAAGACGGCCAGGCGCTGGAAGATATAGGAGAGCTTTCGGGCCCTGACGCAGCCTGGCGGCAGCTGCTACAAACTTGCGGCGAGCCACTCATTCGTAGCAGCTGCCGTCAGGCTGCGTCAAAAGCCCACAGGGCTTTTACGCGTTCTCGAACTGCATCTGCA
This sequence comes from uncultured Pseudomonas sp., assembly GCA_964453495.1. Classification (GTDB taxonomy): domain Bacteria; phylum Pseudomonadota; class Gammaproteobacteria; order Pseudomonadales; family Pseudomonadaceae; genus Aquipseudomonas. The sequence goes on from CAYVPI010000095.1 coordinate 19,651, forward strand.
CACCGAGTGACGCCAGTGCCTGCCAGTAACCCGGGTAGGTCTTGGCAACGCAATCCGGATCCTGGATACGGATACCCGAGACCTTCAACCCGGCCAGGGCAAAGCACATGGCGATGCGGTGGTCGGCATGGGTGTCGATCACCCCATTGCTGGTGGTACCCGCCAAACCAGGGTCGGCCGCCACCAGCAAGTCATCGCCTTCCACTGTCGCCAGGCCCGGGCGAATGGCATTGAGGCCATCGTACAAGGCCTGGACGCGGTCGCATTCCTTGACCCGCAGGTTGGCAAGCTCGGTGAAGCGCACCGGCGTCTGGTTGAAGGCTGCCAACACCGCCAGGGTCGGGATGGCATCCTGCATCTGCGAGCCATTAATCACGGCCGGCATGTGCGGGAATTGCTTGATGACGTCATTGGCCTTGGCGTCGGGCTGGGTGAAATCCGCATCGGCGACGCCCAGGTCGATAGCACCGGCCGTCAAGGCTTGGGCAGCCCAGAGGTAGGTGGCGGCCGAGGCGTCCGGTTCAATCAGGTAGTCGTTGGCTGTGTATCCTGTTGCCGCCACACGCCAGGTGCTGTCGTCCACTTCCTCGATGCGGGCACCAAAGGCGCGCATG
>CAYVPI010000096.1:0-20239 GCA_964453495.1 uncultured Pseudomonas sp.
TGGTTGGCGTGATCATGGGCTCCAAGTCCGATTGGTCCACCCTTAGCCACACCGCTGATATGCTGGAAAAGCTCGGCATTCCTTACGAAGTGAAGGTGGTTTCCGCGCACCGCACGCCCGACTTGCTGTTCCAGTACGCCGAAGAAGCCGAAGGCCGCGGGATCGAAGTGATCATCGCCGGCGCCGGTGGTGCGGCGCACCTGCCGGGCATGTGTGCAGCCAAGACTCACTTGCCAGTGCTCGGCGTGCCGGTGCAATCGGCAATGCTGTCGGGCGTCGACTCGTTGCTCTCGATCGTGCAGATGCCGGCCGGGATTCCGGTGGCGACCCTGGCAATCGGCAAGGCCGGCGCGATCAACGCCGCGTTGCTGTCGGCCAGCATCCTGGGTGCCAAGCACCCGCAGTTCCATGCCGTATTGAAGCAATTCCGCGCTGAACAGACAGACAACGTCCTGGAAAATCCAGATCCGCGCCAGGCCTGAGGTTTCAAAGCATGAAGATCGGTGTAATCGGTGGCGGCCAACTGGGTCGCATGTTGGCTCTGGCGGGTACTCCGCTGGGGATGAACTTCGCCTTCCTCGACCCCGCGCCGGACGCTTGTGCCGCGCCGCTGGGCGAGCACCTGCGCGCCGATTACGGTGACCAGGACCACCTGCGGCAGCTGGCCGATGAAGTCGACTTGGTCACTTTCGAATTCGAAAGCGTCCCTGCCGAGACCGTGGCTTTCCTGTCGCAGTTCGTGCCGGTGTACCCAAGTGCCGAAGCCCTGCGCATCGCTCGTGACCGCTGGTTCGAAAAGAGCATGTTCAAGGACCTGGGCATCCCGACGCCAGCCTTCGCCGATATCCAGTCGCAAACCGACCTTGATGCCGCCGTTGCCAGCATCGGCCTGCCGGCCGTGCTCAAGACCCGCACCCTGGGCTATGACGGCAAGGGCCAGAAAGTGCTGCGCACTGCTGCCGACGTCGTCGGCACGTTTGCCGAGCTGGGTAGTGTGCCGTGCCTACTGGAGGGCTTCGTGCCCTTCACCGGCGAAGTTTCGCTGATTGCCGTGCGTGCCCGCGATGGCAAAACGCAGTTCTATCCGTTGGTGCACAACACCCATGAGAGCGGCATCCTGCGCCTGTCGATCGCCAGCAGTGAGCACCCGCTGCAGGTATTGGCCGAAGACTATGCCGGGCGGGTTCTCAAGCAGCTCGATTATGTCGGCGTGCTGGCCTTCGAATTCTTCGAAGTGGATGGTGGCCTGAAGGCCAACGAGATCGCACCACGGGTCCACAATTCCGGGCACTGGACCATCGAAGGTGCCGAGTGCAGCCAGTTCGAGAACCACCTGCGAGCAGTTGCCGGCTTGCCGCTGGGCTCCACCGCCAAGGTGGGCGAAAGCGCCATGCTTAACTTCATCGGTGAAGTACCGCCGGTGAGCAAGGTGATCAGCATCGACGATTGCCATCTGCACCACTACGGCAAGGCCTTCAAGGTCGGCCGCAAAGTGGGCCATGCCACCCTGCGCAGCGCCGACATGGCGACCTTGCAGGCGCAAATCAAGCAGGTTGAAGCCCTGATCGGCAACTGAGCCGCAAGGCGGATATCACCCTCTGAATGGCAGGATGCCAAAGCGCTGTCTAGGCTTTGGCGCAGGGCTAATCAATCAGAGGGATTCCCATGGGCATCATCGGCACCATCTTCATCGGCTTGATCGTCGGCTTGCTGGCTCGCTTCCTCAAGCCTGGCGATGACGCAATGGGCTGGATCATGACCATCCTGCTGGGCATCGCCGGCTCGCTGGCGGCGACTTACGGCGGCCAGGCGCTGGGTATCTACCAGGCTGGAGAGGGCGCCGGCTTCATCGGCGCACTGGTCGGCGCGGTGATACTGCTGGTGATCTATGGGATGGTCAGAAAGAACTGACACTTGATCGCACGCCCTCTGCGCCGGCACGCGCAGAGGGTTAGAATGCGCGGCGAAATTCTTCCCCTTTTGTCGAGCATTGTCATGCGCCGCTATTTCCTGATGACGCTGTTGCTGTGCAGCAGCCTGGCCAATGCCCAGCTGCCCGAGACCGATTGGCTGGAGTTGATGCCCAAGTCCGACCAGAAAGCCCTTGAGCAGATGCCGGAAATCGATCACAACTCCCCCGAGGCCGATGGCACCTTCACTGAAAAGGGTGGGCTCAAGCAAAGCAAGGGCTTGCCTGCGGTGATGTATTCGACCAAGACGGTGCCCGGGCTGAACGGCAAGAACATCCGCCTGGGTGGCTACCCCGTCCCCCTGGAAACCGATGCCAAGGGCAACAGCACGCTGTTCTTCCTCGTCCCTTACCCAGGCGCGTGCATCCATGTGCCGCCACCACCACCCAATCAGTTGGTGCTGGTGCGCTACCCCCATGGGTTGAAGCTCGATGATATCTACACGCCGTTGTGGGTGACCGGCACGCTGAAAGTCGAGAAGGTCAGTAATGACCTGGCTGATGCAGCGTATGCGCTGGATGCGAGCAATGTTCGGATCGTGCAAGAGGCCGATTTGTAGGTTGGCTTGAGGGCCTGATCGCGGGCAAGCCCGCTCCTACAGAGGCCACGGTGATCCTGTAGGAGCGGGCTTGCCCGCGATGGCCAAAGGCCTACTAAAGCACGATGCTTGAAATACTCAATCCCAGAGTATGGCTGCCACCAGGCTTCAACTCGACAATGTCATCCCAGACATTAGCCGTCTCGATGCATAGCATCCCCTGCCAGCCATCCCCAGCCATGTCACTGAATTGCGCGGCGCGCTCAGTCCAGGGGTTCCAGATCACCGCACTGTTGGAACCGCTGCTGTTGAGCTCGATACGGCGCTGCCAGCCCGGGTCGACGATGCTCAGCTGGCTAGGTGTCTTGAGGTAAATGCGGTCGGTCTCGCCGGTAAAGCGCAGATCACCTTGCTGGGTACGCTCCTGCCAGTCTTCAAGGGTTTCGATGTAACGCAGCCCCGCGACACCTTCGACGCTGGCCTGGCGCACGTCACTGACGGCGAAATAGGTATGCAGCGCCTGGCTGATACTGACGGTGTCGCTGCCCAGGTTGAAACTGGTCAGATTCACCCGTAGCTGTTCACCGAGCGAAATACTCATCTTCAGTTCGACGTTGTGCGGCCAGCCCGGCAAATCTCCCTGGGCTTCCGGTAAGCTGAAATCTACCCGGATTTCATCGCCGGAGCTGTCGATTTCCAGCAGTTGCCAGTCGCGACCGCGCACCAGGCCATGGGCCGCAGCGGGCTCGTCACCGCGGCGCATGGCTTGCACCGGCTGCGGGTTGCGCGCCAGGTTGCCGAACCAGGGCCAGCACACCGGAATGCCGGTACGCACGGATTTGCCTTGTTTGAACAGTGCCTGGTCGTTGGGCCAGATGATCGGGTTCTGGTCGTCGTCGCGTTGATAACTCAGAATCTGCGCGCCTTGCTGGGCCACGACCAACTGGGCGCGACCATCGCTGATGCGCCAGCAGTTCAGATCATTGAGCTTTACCAACTCGACTTTAGGTGTGGACATGCGGCTATCTCGTTCTAGGACCATTGTGGATTTTGACCAGCCAATGCTCTTTGAGTTTACCGCGCATACCACTCAGCGACGAGGTGGAAACGAACGGGTGCGCCCGCTACCGTCGATAGCCACGAAGACGAAGAGCGCTTCGGTGACTTTGCGCCATTCGCTGGACAATGGATCGTCGCTCCATACCTCGACCATCATCCGGATCGAGCTGCGGCCGATTTCCAGGGTCTGGGTATAAAAGGATAGTTGCGCGCCAACGGCCACGGGCACCAGGAACGCCATGCGGTCGATGGCGACCGTGGCCACACGCCCGCCTGCCACGCGGCTGGCCATGGCGGTGCCGGCCAGATCCATCTGCGCGACCAGCCAGCCGCCGAAGATATCGCCGAAGCCGTTGGTTTCGCGGGGCAAAGCCGTGATCTGCAAGGCCAGGTCGCCTTGGGGGATAGGATCTTCTTGTTCGAGCTCAATCATGCCGGGGGTGCCTCTGACCCATGACTCTTCATTGGTTGGCGCGGTTTATTGGCGCCTCAAAAAACGATTCAGCACGAACATGATACGCTGCTTTCGCTTTGCAGAGGCGCTCCAGGGGAACTCTGCGAAATCGGCTAAGTATAACTAGCAGCGTTTTCGCACAACCCCCCCTTAATGGGGCGACAACCTTTACAGCTATTTCAGGCCAGTATATCGAGCCAGACGGCACGCGACGACCATCCAGTTCCGATTATGACCGGGTAAAGCGGCATCTATGTGCTTTTTCACGTAATTTGCTATCGTGCGGGCTCCCTCCAGGTCCGAACCAGCGCTGTTCGGGCTTGAATTGCCTATAAGAGACGCTTTGCCATGACTTCCGTGCCTTCGAGTATCGCGCAGCCTTCGCGCCCGTTGACCCGTAGCGACTACAAGACATTGTCGCTATCTGCCCTGGGGGGTGCGCTGGAATTCTACGATTTCATCATCTTCGTCTTCTTTGCCACTGTGGTCGGCAAGCTGTTCTTCCCTGTCGATATGCCGGAATGGCTGCGCTTGATGCAGACCTTCGGCATTTTTGCCGCGGGCTATCTGGCACGGCCACTGGGCGGCATTATCATGGCGCACTTCGGCGACCTGCTTGGGCGCAAGAAGATGTTCACCCTCAGTATCTTTATGATGGCAGTGCCCACCCTGATCATGGGCTTGCTCCCCACTTACGCACAGATCGGCCTGTGGGCGCCGATCCTGTTGTTGTTGATGCGGGTGATCCAGGGCGCTGCGATTGGTGGTGAGGTGCCTGGCGCTTGGGTGTTCGTCTCCGAGCATGTGCCGCAACGCCACACCGGCTACGCCTGCGGCACGCTCACTGCCGGCCTTACGGCGGGAATTCTGCTGGGCTCATTGGTGGCAACCCTGATCAACAGCCTGTTCAGTGCCGACGAGATGGCCGCCTACGCCTGGCGGATTCCGTTCCTGCTGGGCGGAGTCTTCGGTTTGCTGGCGGTTTACCTGCGCCGCTGGCTGCATGAAACTCCGGTATTCGCCGAGCTGCAGCAACGCAAGGCCCTGGCTGAAGAGATCCCGTTGCGTGCAGTGCTGCGCGATCACCGCGGTGCAATCGTGCTGTCGATGCTGCTGACCTGGCTGCTGTCGGCCGGGATCATCGTGGTCATCCTGATGACACCGACCGTATTGCAGACCGTTTATGGCTTCAGCCCTACCGTTGCCTTGAAGGCCAATAGCCTGGCCATTGTGTTCCTGACACTTGGCTGCGTTGGCGCGGGCATTCTGGCCGACCGATTCGGTGCAGGCCGAGTGTTTGTCGCCGGTAGCCTGTTGTTGCTGCTCAGCTCCTGGGTGTTCTACCACAACCTGCAGGCGCATCCGGATTGGCTGTTCCCGCTTTACTCCTTGACCGGCCTGTTCGTCGGCATCGTCGGTGCGGTGCCTTACGTGATGGTGCATGCCTTTCCGCCGGTGGTGCGTTTCTCGGGGATTTCGTTCTCCTACAACCTGGCCTATGCCATCTTCGGTGGCCTTACGCCAATGATGGTAACGCTGCTGCTCAAGTACAGCCCGATGGGGCCGGCTTATTACGTGGCGGGAATTTGCACCATTGGCTTGTTGGTGGGTGCTTACCTTCTGGCCAAGGGTCGTTGATCGTCAGGTAATGCGTTGCAGGGCAATCTTGTAACGGCTAAATCGCCCTGAATTCTTCAGGGCGATTTCATTTAGGAGCACGCAGCCAGTGGCGCCAGCTGCTCATTTCCTCATCTTGATTTGTTTCGATACAAACCTCCTGAAACCCGCCCCTGCTCGATAAATATGCACCTCTATCGCATCGCCTCCAATCGCCAATCTGCGCCATACAGACAAGGAGAAACTGTATGGGAACGCAAAACGATGGATCGACAGGCGAAGTTGTAATCAGGCCCGGCCCTCCCGCTTCAAGCGGTGGGCAAGGGTTTTTCAGCATCGGGGGCGGTGGCGGATTCGGTGGAGGGTTTGGCGGCTCAAGCAGCAAGCGGCGCAGGAAAAGGCTCAGGGCCAGGGCCCAGGCCATTGCCCGGGCACAAGCTGAGCAGCAGGCGCAAACCGAGGCTACTGCACGTGCTCAAGCCCAGGCCCTGGCCCTCGCACACCGCCAGTACATCGACGCCCATGTCCAGGCGCGCGACGCTAGAAAAGCAGAACTTGATCGGCATTTTTCTGCACGTACCCAAAGCCTGGCTCAAGCGCTCCAAGCCGAAGTTTTAGCTGCAAGAAAGCGCCCGCAAAGCGATGGCAGCGAGCGTTGGCAGCTCTACCTCATTACCAAGGAACGGCAAGAGATCAACGGCTTGATCGCAGCGAAAAGCATCGAGCTGCAAAACAAGGAGGCCCTGGCCAGATCGATCGATGGGCAAGATCCCCTGGAGCACTCATCCCAGGACTATTCAAACTGGCTCGAGCAAATGGGCTCAAGCCAGGCGATCAGCCAAGCCCATCAAGCCTGGGAACCCGCGTACACCGCAGCGCATGAAGCAAGGCTGCTATCGGAAGCGATAAGACAGCTAAGCGAACAATCTCAAGCCCTGACAGTTCGCCACGCCGAACAGGAGAGAGTGTGGCGCGCCCGAGACCAGGAATGGGAACGCCAACGGCTGTATGCGCAGCAACGCGACGAGCGCATCCGTTTCAAGCAGCAAGCCGCTGAAGACATGCGTCAGGAGCTGGTCAAGCAGGCCAACACACTGACGGCCCCTATTGAGTCAGTCGTTACCGGAGCAGGGCTGGTACTGACGCGTGGCGGGGCTCTGGTTGCCCAAGGCGCCGCTGCAGTGCTTGAACAGACTGTCGGCTCTGCTATCACAGAACTTGCTCGTGTATTAGCGATTAGAGCGGGGCAAACCGTCAGTTTGACGGCCACTGCACTGTTCTATTCACCTGAGCTTGGCAACGGTGAATTGACACCCGCACAGCGCAGCCGCTTGTTTCAAGGCATTGGCATCGGGGCCGACATGCTGGGGTTGCGTGATGGCCAGGACCTGCAAACCATCGCCGATGCAGGTGGTGCGGCCGAGGTTTCTTACCGTCTCAAACCCCAGACCGTTCCTGATGCCACCGCGATCATCGTCGCCGCCACAGGCCACGACATCCCGGCCCAGGTGCCGGTGAGAAACGCAGTTTTCGACCCGCTGACCGATACCTACAGCGTTGATACGCCAGGCTCTGCCGGTAAACGCCTGAGGTTCACGGCCAACGCCGCTCCAGGCGATGGCGCCGGATCTGCCGAGCAAGGGCAAGCCGCGACCAGTCCAGGCCTGTTGTCGATAGCACCACAGGTCGAAGCCATTCCCTCGGGTGCCGACAGCCGCATCAACGACTGCATCGTTTGCATTCCCGGGCAAACGCCTCTCTATTTTTCGTTCGATGTTCCGCCCATCGGTACCGGCGTCGTCACCGGGGCTGGCCAACCCGCGGCATGGGATTGGTGGAAAGCCACCACCGCGGAGGCGGGCGCACCGATCCCGGCGCAAGTCGGCGACCTGTTTCGCGGGCGTGAATTTGCATCCTTCGGCGCCTTCGACGACGCGCTGTGGCGAACCATTGCCGAGGATGAGAATCTCGGCGCTCAATTCAACGACATCAATAAAAAACGCATTGCCAACGGCTTCGCCCCCATTGCGCAGAAGAGCACCTGGGTAGGCGACAGGCGTGAATTCGAGATCCGCTACCCGTTGGCAGCGGCTCAAGGCACAGAGCCTTACAACCTCGACCATCTGAGTATCACCCGCCCCAACAGCGCCCAGGGTGTGCGGCCTCTCTCTCAGCCGCTGGCACCCTGGCTAACCCCTGACTCTGCAGCCGAGCTCGAAATCGCCAATGCCATTGCGCAACAGCCACAGGGTAATCGCACCTGGACGCCTTTGATTCCACCTGGTAGCGAAACGTTAGGCTCCACGACGTTGCTTCAGGGGCCAGTACTGCCGGGCGTATACCCAGGAGACACGACCGATCCGATTCAGCCGCAAATAGAAACACTTCCCGGTGTTGACGAGGAGGATGTCAATGCGAGTATTCCTGGGTTCGGGGCGGATGGAGATCTGCCATTCGACCTCTTGTATGAGTCTCGACGCGATGATCCTGGAGTTGCAAATGGACATGGACAACCTGTTTCGGGAATTTGGCTTGAAGAGTCGAAACGAGGATCAGGGGCATCTATTCCGACCCAAATTGCTGAGCAGTTACGAGGGCAGGAGTACAGCAGTTTTAGAAAATTTAGAGAGGCGTTCTGGCAGGCCGTTGCGGAGGACTCTGAGTTAAGTAAGCAATTCAATGAATTAAACTTAGATACAATGCGTGATGGCTCGGCCCCTTACCCACCGAAAGCTGAGCAAGTTGGAAAGCGCAAGAAATTTGAAGTTCATCATAGAGTCGAAGTTTCAAAGGGGGGCGCGATTTACGACATGGAAAATCTAACAATCGTAACGCCGAAAAGGCATATTGAAATACATAAAGGTGGTAAATAGTCATGCGTTTGAAGAGAAGGCTAGAAGATTATACTGAATTAGAATTCCTGTTATTTTTGTATGAGATTTTTTCCAATCCTCAAGGTTTGGAAGGTGATGATTTGAATGATTATATGGATAAACTAATAGAGCAATTCGAAGATATTACTGAGCATCCTGGTAAGTCCGACGTGCTTTTCTACCCTAAAGAGGGTCAGGAGGACAGTCCAGAGGGTGTTCTCAAGGAAATAAAGGAGTGGCGCGCTCAGAACGGAAAGCCTGGTTTCAAGAGTCCGTAATTTATACGTGCGCGTATTCCTGAATTTGTGTAGGACGTGGCCTGCTATCTTTTTGCACCGTTGCAATCGTCCCGCGCTCCGTTAAAGTCGGAGGGTTATTGCAAACGGAGGTGTAGAGAATGAATGATGATGTAATAATTGATCATGTCGTGTCCCGTAATGCTTTGGAGCTTTATATTGCGAAGTATTTGCCTGATAGGGATACGCAGAAATTAAGGGCATACATTCAAAATGCTCCCGCGATTGCTATTCCTGTTAGCGTGCACACAAAATTTACTGCAACCTATGAAGGCAGGATCAGCGCTTCGAAACAAATCGAAGATGCAAAAGACCTAAAGTCCGCTCTTGAACGAGGTATGGATGCCTTGAAGCCAGGATTGCTCGAATATGGTTTGGTCGACGCTGAAATAGAAGCAGCTCGTCAGCAACTGCACGACCTATATGAAAAGCAGGGGTGGTACGCATGAGCGAGTCGGCCATTGAAGCCTGGATAGATAATTTGGGTAGCGAATATGAAGATATGCTTGAGCGAGGACTCGTCCCCTTGATCTGTCCGAAACAGTTGTACGCCGGGAGTGACAGTTTTTATCTGGAGTGTGTAACAGGTATCTATATGACCTTCAGCGATGCGACCAATCGCTTCGAGGCTCTATTCATAACGCTGAAAAAAGCAGCGCCGTCGATAATTGAGTATGCAGGTGAGCTTCCAACCCCTTACCATCATCATATGACACAAACGTCAGTGCGGGAGATGTTCGGTGAGCCTTTCGAAAAGCAGCCACCGGTGAAAACGCCTTATCCAATTGGTGAGGTAGGTGGCTGGGAATCATATATCCCGTATTCTGCCAGTAAGGCAAATGTAAAAGTCGTTTTTCAGTACGCCGCGGATATGCAAGTAACTACATTGGTATTTGCTGGGCAAAAAAGGCCATTGGAGAATATACTTCATTAATGTATTCCATCTTGGATGTATTGAGGCCTAGGTTCCGCATCCTAAACTTCTATATGGGAAACCGGATTAGATTACAACTGCATCACTTGGAAGAGATGGCGAAAGGAGGGCGGTGTATGACTTGGATGATATTTCAGTTGTGACGCCCAGGAGGCTCATTGAGGCTCATCAGGCGGGAGAAATAAAATGGAATTCAAATCCAAGTTAGAAGGTTACACCGAAGCAGAATTTTTGTTGTTTCTTGAGGGGTTTTTAACAGTAAAAGTAGCTTGCAGGGAGAGGCGTTCGAAGATTATCACGATGATCTTCTAAAGTATTTTGAATTTATTACTGAATATCCTGAAAAATCAGATGTACTTTGCTACCCAGAGGAAGGGCAAGAGGATAGCCCGGAGGGAGTTTTAAAGGTAGTGAAAGAATGGCGGGCTCAGCACGGAAAGCCCGGCTTCAAGACTCCGTAATTTTTCTGTGTGTGTTTTTACGCTGAAAAATAAAGGACTTAACGAACATACCTTCGCAATGCATTTTCTCTCGGAGTGTATTACGGATAGGCTAGGAACTAACTGGAGCTACTCAAAATGGAATTTAAACAGCGCCTACAAGACTACTCCGAAATGGAATTTCTCGATTTCGTAAAAAAAATCTGGGCCGTTGACGTTCGCAAGGAAGACCACGACAAACTCATCGAGCACTTCGACACCATTGTCGGTCACCCCCAAGGTGCGGATTTATTGTTTTATCCGCAGGACGAGGACACAGGCAGTGCTTTCTACGATGCATCAGTGGTCTTGAGTGTAAAACAGTGGCACCACAGCAATGGCAAACCGGCGTTCAAGGGTGATGTTGTCCCGGTAGCGGTACCCAGGCAACCCGCAGTCCGGTTGAGCCCTCAAGAACGGGCATTGCAGCGCTCTTCGGAGAATCTCGCAAAAGTACAAAAAATCGTGGCTCAAATCAGTTCGGCAGGGCAAGAGGCAGGGGCGGCCCTCAGTCATTTCGATCAGTTGCTGGGGCAGCCGCAGGCAAAGCAGGCGTCGGGACCGGCAGGGCAGCAACTGGCGCAACTGTGGGTGGATGTTTCGGCGCTTGAATCGGCGCAGCGTGATGCGACGCGGGCTGTACGCAAGCTTGAAGCCATGGAGTCTCGCGTCAAATTCGCCAGGGAGGGCGCGCAGCGCGATGTGTCGAGCCCCTTTCTGGACCGTGGTTTACAGGCCACCATTCTTGAGCAAATAACACAGAGCAGCGACCAGTACCTTGCGCAACAGTCGTTTGTCAGTCAGCGCCATCGCGAGCTGTTAGGGCGCGCCGCACTATTGTTCGATGGTATTGAGTTGCAATTGGATCGTTTATCGGCCGCGATTGCGAAACCCCCGACCACCTTCACTAGCCCTGCAGCTATTGCAAATGTGCGGCCCTGGGTCATGTACTCAGAAAGGTCTTCACAAATTATTGAAAGTGCGTTTGTCGGCCTGCAAAAAGCTATTCGCTCAGCGGTGGCCGAGTTCACCTGGCAAATCACATCGACAGATGCAGGGCACCCGGGGACCTGCGCGTGTGTCCTGCAATTTCACTTCAGCAGCCTGGCTGGCGACAAACGTTTCGGGCTCAGTGTACCGCTTGCAGAGCTTTACCAAATCGAAGGGCGCAACTGGCAGAATCTTGCCGCGGCTGGCGCAGAAGTCGACCTGCCGTTTCGGTTGAGTTCAGCTATGGGACCTTTGAAGTCGGGGAGTTTGTCCATCGCAGCGAGGAAGATTGAAAGCCTTCCGCAAGTGCTCCTGACTCCGACGGACGGCAATATCGTGCCTGCGCGCGTTCGGGTGAGGGCCGCTGTATGGAACAAACAACTGGCCGCTTTCTGCTTTACCACCGAAGGTGCTGCGCCAACCACGTTGTTATGGACACCCGCTGCTACACTTGAAACCCACGCTGAAACCTCAACGGTTGCGCCCAGTGCACCGCAGCAAATCGGCTACTTTCAGACGCCGCCAGTACCCCTGCCGGAGCCATTCTCGGGGCTGAAGGCGGTTCAGTTCGATGACTATATTGTGGTGTTCCCAACGGGCTCGGGGCTGGCACCGATCTACGTCATGCTCAGGGATTGTCGGTGAGCGGGTGCCATGAGCATGGAGCGGTCACGCATTGACGGACGGATGCTGGCCTTTCATCTAATTGTCATATTCCTTTCATAGAGTAGTCATGCGGCCTGCAGATACTTGGGCCCGATCCAAACAACTCTATCTGCTAGGAGTAAGGCATGAAACTGAAGCGTTTGATGGCGGCAATGACCTTTGTCGCCGCTGGCGTTGCAACCGCCAACGCGGTTGCCGCTGTCGACCCTGCTATCCCGAGCTACGCCAAGACCACTGGTGTATCGGGCAACCTGTCCAGCGTTGGTTCCGACACCCTGGCAAACCTGATGACCTTGTGGGCTGAGTCCTACAAAAAGGAATACCCGAACGTAAACATCCAGATCCAGGCCGCTGGCTCCGCCACCGCGCCACCTGCGCTGACTGAGGGCACCTCGAACCTGGGCCCGATGAGCCGCAAGATGAAGGACACCGAACTGGCCGCCTTCGAGCAGAAGTACGGTTACAAGCCGACCGCCATCCCGGTCGCCGTGGATGCCCTGGCCGTGTTCGTGCATAAGGACAACCCGATCCAGCACCTGACCATGGAACAGGTTGACGCAGTGTTCTCTTCGACTCGTCTGTGCGGCGGCAAAGCCGACGTGAAAACCTGGGGCGACCTGGGTGTGACCGGCGATCTGGCCAACAAGCCGGTGCAACTGTTCGGTCGTAACTCGGTATCCGGCACCTACGGCTACTTCAAGGAAGAAGCCCTGTGCAAAGGTGACTACAAGCCAAACGTCAACGAACAACCAGGTTCGGCGTCGGTGGTGCAGTCGATCAGCTCCTCGCTGAACGGCATCGGTTACTCGGGCATCGGTTACAAGACCGCCAGCGTGAAAACCGTGCCATTGGCCAAGAAAGGCAGCACTGACTTCATCGAAGACACCGAAGAAAACGCCCTGAACGGCAAGTACCCGCTGTCGCGTTTCCTCTACGTTTACGTCAACAAAGCCCCGAACAAGCCTCTGGCCCCGCTGGAAGCCGAGTTCGTGAAACTGATTCTGTCCAAACAGGGTCAGGAAGTGGTTGTGAAAGACGGCTACATCCCGCTGCCAGCCAAGGTTGCTGCAAAAGCACTGGCTGACCTGGGTCTGCAAGAAGGCGGCAACGTAGCAAAAAAGTAAAACCCTGAGCCCGGGGTAATCCCGGGCTCTGCAGGAGCGAGGCTTGCCCGCGAAAGCGGTGGTTCAGTCAACGTGACGTTGAATGTAATGACGCCTTCGCGAGCAAGCTTCGATCCTGCAAATGCCGGTACGCCGGCCCCCAAATTTCCGGTCCACTGCCAGTTCCCGCTGGCGGCGGATTTGTTGCGTCACTGCATTGTCATCTTTCTGTCATACAGGATCGCTAGGGTGTGCGCATGAATGATCTGGCCAACTCCACAATGACTACGACTTCCCCTCCCAAGCGAATTGACTTCAATACGCCTGAGTTGCAACGCAAGCGCCGTATTCGTGCGCTGAAAGATCGCCTGACCCGCTGGTATGTACTGGTGGGCGGGCTGGCCGTGCTGGCCGCGATCACTTTGATTTTCTTCTTCCTGGCCTATGTGGTCATGCCCCTGTTCCAGGGTGCGGACCTGACCGCAGAGGACGCAATTACACCTGCCTGGATGCAAGATGCCGGCAAGCCCCTGATGATCTCTCTGGAAGAGCAGAACCAGGTCGGCATGCGGGTTTCCGACACAGGCCAGGCCCTGTTTTTCAATGTTGAAAATGGCGCCGAACTGCGTCGTGTCAGCCTGCCGATCCCCGCGGGCGCTCATGTGACTTCCATCGCTGAAGACCAACCGGGCCACCCGCTGGTGGCGGTGGGCTTGTCCAATGGTCAGGCACTGGTGTTCCGCCACACCTACAAGGTCACTTACCCCGATGGCAAGAAGACCATCAGCCCGGGTATCGAATACCCTTATGGCGAAGCGCCTGTCACTCTGAACGAGCAGGGCGGGGCACTTGAACACGTCAGCCTCAACGCTACCGATACTACCCTGGTCCTGGCCGGTTCCACCGGCGCCCAGTTGCATGTTCTGTCCCTGAGCCAGGAAGAGAACATGATGACCGGCGAGGTCACCAGCGAGACCAAGCGCATCGATTTGCCGCAGATGACCGAGCCGGTCAAGGCGATCTTCGTCGACCCGCGCCAGCAATGGCTGTATGTGGTCAACGGACGTGCCCAGGCCGACGTTTTCAGCTTGCGTGAGAAGAACCTTAATGGCCGTTACAAGCTACTAGATAACGGCGATGCCGAAGTGACTGCCAGCCATCAACTGGTAGGCGGAATCTCGCTGATCGTCGGTGACTCCAAGGGTGGCCTGGCGCAATGGTTCATGGCCCGTGACCCGGATGGCGAACAACGCCTGAAGCTGATTCGCTCCTTCCAGATGGGCTCTTCGCCCATCGTTGAAATTGCTGCCGAAGAACGCCGCAAGGGCTTCGTAGCGCTGGACGCGTCGGGCAAGCTGGGTGTGTTCCACAGTACTGCTCACCGTACCCTGCTGGTCGAGTCGGTGGTCGAGGGTGCCGGTATCTTCGGCCTGTCGCCGCGAGCCAACCACATCATCGTCGAGGCCGGTGGCAAGCTGCAGCCATTGCTGCTGGATAACCCGCACCCGGAAGTCTCCTGGAGCGCGTTGTGGAGCAAGGTCTGGTATGAGAACTACGATGAGCCCAAGTACGTCTGGCAGTCGACTGCTGCCAACACCGATTTCGAGCCCAAGCTGAGCCTTTCGCCACTGACCTTCGGTACCTTGAAGGCAGCTTTCTACGCCATGTTGCTGGCCGCCCCGCTGGCGATCGCAGCGGCCATCTACACCGCTTACTTCATGGCACCAGGCATGCGCCGCAAGGTCAAGCCGGTGATCGAGCTGATGGAAGCGATGCCGACGGTGATCCTTGGTTTCTTCGCCGGCCTGTTCCTGGCGCCTTATGTCGAAGGGCACCTGCCCGGCATCTTCAGTCTGCTGATGCTGTTGCCAATCGGCATTCTGGTTGCAGGTTTCGCCTGGAGCCGTCTACCCGAGTCGCTGCGCCTGCGGGTGCCGGATGGCTGGGAGAGTGCGATCCTGATTCCGGTGATCCTGTTCGTGGGCTGGCTGTCGTTGTACATGAGCCCCTACCTGGAAACCTGGTTCTTCGGCGGCGACATGCGCCTGTGGATCTCTCATGACCTGGGTATCACCTACGACCAGCGCAACGCCTTGGTGGTTGGCCTGGCCATGGGCTTTGCCGTCATCCCGAACATTTACTCGATTGCCGAAGACGCCGTGTTCAGCGTGCCACGTGGCCTGACCCTGGGCTCGCTGGCCCTGGGTGCCACGCCTTGGCAAACCATGACGCGGGTCGTGCTGTTGACCGCCAGCCCCGGGATTTTCTCGGCGTTGATGATCGGCATGGGCCGCGCCGTGGGTGAAACCATGATCGTACTGATGGCCACCGGTAACACGCCGGTGATGGAGATGAACCTGTTCGAGGGCCTGCGGACCCTGGCAGCCAACGTCGCGGTGGAAATGCCGGAATCGGAAGTCGGCGGCAGCCACTACCGGGTGCTGTTCCTCTCGGCGCTGGTGCTGTTGCTGTTCACATTTGTCATGAACACCCTGGCAGAACTGATTCGTCAGCGTCTGCGCAAGAAATACTCGTCGCTTTAAGAAAGGTAGAAGTCTGTGAAACAGAACTCCCTGAAAGGCTGGTTCAAGAGCGGCGCCCCAGGCGTCTGGATCAGTGGTGGTGCGGTGTCCATCGCGGTCATCATGACCATCGGCTTGCTGGCAGTCATCGCCGTGCGCGGCATGGGCCACTTCTGGCCAGCCGACATCATCCAGGCCAATTACGTCATTCCTGGCCAGGCTAACCATGTGGTGGTCGGCGAAGTGGTGCAGAAGGAAGAAGTGCCGCGTGAACGCCTGAAGAGTGCAGGCTTGCCTGTGCCCGAAGACGGCCCGGAATTCATGACCCGCGAGCTGATCAAGGTCGGCAACCGTGATCTGAATGGCAACGACTTCACCTGGATCGTCGGTGAGTGGTTGACCGACCAGACCACGCCCGCAGAACTGATGGCTGTAGAGCGCCGTGAGTGGGGCAATTTCTACGGCTACCTGGTCAACGTCAAGCAAGACGGCAAGGTCGTCGCCGAAGGTGCAGCGGCCTGGCCAGAACTGCAGGCACGCGTCGAGCGGGTCAACGGCTTGGCTGCGCAACTTAAGTCTATGGAAAAAGTTGAAATCGGTGCGATCAACGCAGGTCTTGAACGCCTGCGACTGCATGCCCGCAAATTGGAACTGGCCGGAAAGCTCGATGCAGCTGCGCAAGCCGACATGGAAGCTGAACGTGCCGAGCTTAATGCCCGCTACAAGGACATCGAAGCCCGTCTGAGCGATCTGCACGCCCAGTTCAATCGCGACAGCATGACTGCCCGCGATGCCAACGGCAAAGAAGTCGTAATCGACATCGGCAAGGTGGTGCACGCCTATCAGCCTAATGCCATGGGCACTACGGCCAAGCTCGGTTTCTACGTCAGCAAGATCTGGGAATTCCTCAGTGACGATCCGCGTGAGGCAAACACTGAAGGCGGGATTTTCCCGGCGATTTTCGGCACCGTGATGATGACCCTGATCATGGCGATGATCGTGACGCCGTTCGGTGTGCTGGCGGCGGTCTACCTGCGTGAGTATGCGCGGCAGGGGCCGGTCACGCGCTTGATCCGCATCGCCGTGAACAACCTGGCGGGTGTTCCGGCTATCGTTTACGGCGTATTCGGCCTTGGCTTCTTCGTCTACGTACTGGGTGGTTCGCTCGACCGCCTGTTCTTCCCCGAAGCACTGCCGGCGCCGACCTTCGGCACGCCAGGTTTGCTCTGGGCCTCCCTGACCCTGGCACTGCTGGCAGTACCGGTGGTGATCGTTGCCACCGAGGAAGGTCTGGCGCGTATTCCGCGTACTGTGCGTGAAGGCTCGTTGGCACTGGGTGCCACCAAGGCCGAAACGCTGTGGAAGATCGTATTGCCGATGGCCAGCCCGGCGATGATGACCGGCATGATCCTGGCGGTCGCACGTGCGGCCGGCGAGGTAGCGCCGCTGATGCTGGTGGGTGTAGTGAAACTGGCACCATCGCTGCCGGTGGATGGCAACTACCCCTACCTGCACCTGGACCAGAAGATCATGCACCTGGGCTTCCATATTTATGACGTCGGCTTCCAGAGCCCGAACGTCGAAGCCGCACGGCCATTGGTTTACGCCACGGCGCTGCTGCTGGTGCTGGTGATTGCAACCCTGAACCTGTCGGCAGTGTGGATTCGTAACCACTTGCGCGAGAAGTACAAGGCGCTGGATAGCTGAGTTATTGCAACAACGATGTTCTTGTTGTAGGAGCGGGCTTGCCCGCGATGCTGGCAACGCGGTTCTACATGAGCACCGCCGTGATCCCATCGCTGGCAAGCCAGCTCCCACAAAGTCGAAACCGAACCGAATTTGTTAGCGTATGGAGTCTCCCATGCAGCAAGAATCCCATAGCCACGGCATCAACATGTCTGCCCTTGGCCGCGACAAACAAAGCCTGAGCCTGGCCCAGGAAACCGTCGCCATCGAAGTACCCGGCTTGAGCCTGTTCTACGGCGAAAAGCAGGCGCTGTACAACGTCAGCATGAATATTCCCAAGCAACGGGTGACGGCCTTCATCGGCCCGTCCGGTTGCGGCAAGTCGACCCTGCTGCGTACCTTCAACCGCATGAATGACCTGGTTGATGGCTGCCGCGTGGAAGGTGAAATCAACCTGTACGGCAACAACATCTACCGCAAGGGTGAAGACGTCGCCGAGCTGCGTCGTCGTGTCGGCATGGTATTCCAGAAGCCGAACCCGTTCCCCAAGACCATCTACGAAAACGTGGTGTACGGCCTGCGCATTCAGGGCATCAACAAGAAGCGTGTGTTGGACGAAGCCGTTGAATGGGCCCTCAAGGGCGCGGCACTGTGGGACGAGGTCAAGGACCGCCTGCATGAGTCGGCCCTGGGCCTCTCGGGCGGTCAGCAGCAGCGTCTGGTCATTGCCCGTACCATCGCGGTAGAGCCTGAAGTGTTGCTACTCGATGAGCCCTGCTCGGCACTGGACCCGATCTCGACCCTGAAGGTTGAAGAGCTGATCTATGAGCTCAAGTCCAAGTTCACCATCGTGATCGTAACCCACAACATGCAGCAAGCGGCCCGGGTTTCCGACTACACCGCTTTCATGTACATGGGCAAGCTGATCGAATTCGGCGATACCGACACGCTGTTTACCAACCCGGCGCAGAAGCAGACTGAAGACTACATCACTGGGCGTTATG
Organism: uncultured Pseudomonas sp.; assembly: GCA_964453495.1. GTDB lineage: Bacteria > Pseudomonadota > Gammaproteobacteria > Pseudomonadales > Pseudomonadaceae > Aquipseudomonas. Next base: position 18,192 of record CAYVPI010000096.1, read on the forward strand.
GCTAGTGGGGAGAGTTTCAAGCCGCAAGCTTCAAGCGGCAAGTTAGAAGCGCGCCATTTTGGCCACCACACAATAGCTTGCAGCTTGTAGCTTGCAGCTCTCGACTCAACGCTTTTGCGGAGCGGACAAATGATTTCAAAGGACAGCCTGACCCATCACATCTCTGCACAGTTCAACGCCGAGCTCGAGGAAGTGCGCAGCCACCTCCTGGCAATGGGCGGCCTGGTTGAAAAGCAGGTCAACGACGCGGTGACTGCGTTGATCGAAGCCGATTCGGGCCTGGCTCAACAGGTTCGCGAGGTCGATGACCAGATCAACCAGATGGAACGCAATATCGACGAAGAATGCGTTCGTATCCTGGCCCGGCGTCAGCCGGCGGCGTCTGACTTGCGTCTGATCATCAGTATCTCCAAGTCGGTCATCGACCTGGAGCGCATTGGCGACGAGTCGACCAAGATCGCGCGGCGGGCTATCCAGTTGTGCGAGGAGGGGGAGTCGCCGCGTGGTTATGTCGAGGTTCGGCATATCGGCGACCAGGTGCGCAACATGGTGCGCGATGCCCTGGATGCCTTTGCCCGCTTCGATGCCGACCTTGCCTTGTCGGTAGCCCAGTACGACAAGACCATCGACCGTGAGTACAAGACCGCTCTACGTGAACTGGTTACCTACATGATGGAAGACCCGCGTTCGATCTCGCGGGTGCTGAGCGTGATCTGGGCACTGCGTTCTCTGGAGCGTATTGGCGACCACGCGCGCAATATCGCTGAGCTGGTGATTTACCTGGTTCGTGGTACCGACGTGCGCCACTTGGGTTTGAAGCGGATGAAGGAAGAAGTCGAGGGAACGGCGTCCGAGGCTAATGTTTCGCAGAAATCGGACGATAAGTAGGACTGCCCGAGACTATAAACGCCCGGCCCTTGGCCGGGCGTTTGCGTTTCTGGCACCGGTAGTGAAGGCACCCCGCGTACGACTTAAAAGTCCCGGCGTGACCGAGAATTTGGCCAATGGCCAATAGTCAGCGCTATGCATGCCGGGAATTTTTCAGGAGCGGTCAATGAGTAAAGTCAGTGTACTGGTTGTGGATGACGCCCCGTTTATCCGCGACCTGGTAAAGAAATGTCTGCGTAACTCCTTTCCCGGCATGGTTATCGAAGACGCGATCAATGGTCGCAAAGCCCAGGCGCTGCTCACGCGCGAAGCGTTTGATCTGGTGTTGTGTGATTGGGAGATGCCAGAGTTGTCTGGCCTTGAACTGCTCACCTGGTGCCGACAGCAGGACAATCTCAAGGCAATGCCTTTCATCATGGTCACCAGTCGTGGCGACAAGGAAAACGTGGTTCAGGCTATCCAGGCCGGCGTTTCCGACTTTATCGGCAAGCCGTTCACCAACGAACAGCTGCTGACCAAGGTCAAGAAAGCCCTGCACAAGATCGGCAAGCTCGATGCAGGCATGACTGGGGCGCCTGCCAGAGCTTCGGCGTTTGCCAATGATTCGCTCAATGCACTTACTGCTGGGAAGGCCGAGGTGGTCAAGCCGACACCGGCTGGTAAACCTCTGCTGGCCCAGGCATCGGTGGCGGCGACTGCGCCCCGCGGACGTGGGCAGGGGCAGTTGCGCTTGTCCGGTGGTAACCAGCAATGTGTGATCAAGGCGCTGAGCCTGAAGGAAGCACTGTTGGTGGTTCGCCGTAATGAGGTGTTGCCGCAAGTTCTGGAAGGAGCAGTGCTGGACCTGGAGCAGGGCGAGAATGCCGAAATTGCCCGGCTCAATGGTTACCTGCATGCCGTCGTTGCCTATGAGCCAAAGCCCGACAGCGACTGGTTGCAGCTGACGTTCCGGTTCGTCGACCAGGATGCTCAGAAGCTCGATTATTTGTCGCGCCTGATTGCTCGCGGCACGGCGCAGAAGCACTTCATTCCGGGGGCTTGACCTGCGAACCCTGCGGGCTCGATCGCGGGCAAGCCCGCTCCTACAGGTGCCTATGGTGGATTACCTGTGGGAGATTCTATGGTTCAGGGGAAGCTCTCAAGCAGCTTTTGACACGTAT
>CAYVPI010000097.1:0-20228 GCA_964453495.1 uncultured Pseudomonas sp.
ACACCGGCGTAATCGTAGAAGCCCTGCCCTTCACGCAGGCCGTTGCGGCCCTGCTCCATGTTGTCGGTGATGACCTTCGGCGAGGCGAAGCGCGGGTCGATGGCATTGGCCAGGTAGCGTGAGGCGTAATAAAGAATATCCCCACCGCCCCAGTCGATGAACTCAAGCATCCCCAACACCGAGAACCGCAAGCCAAAGCCAACACGAATGGCCGTGTCGATGTCCTCGGCACTGGCCACGCCTTCCTCGACCATGCGTGCCGCTTCGTTCATCGCCAAGGCCTGGATGCGCGGGACGATGTAGCCTGCAGCCGGCGAACACACCACCGGCACCTTGCCGATCTGCTTGAGCAGTTGCAGCACCCGCTCGACCACGTCGGGGCTGGTGGCAGCGCTGCGGCTGACTTCTACCAGCGGCATCAGGTGCGCCGGGTTGAGCCAGTGCGCGTTGACGAAACGCTGGGGCTCACAGACCATTTCGGCAAGCTCGGTAACCAGGAAAGTCGAAGTGGTAGAGGCGATGATCGCCTGGTTGGACACATGCTCGCTCAACCAGGCAAAGGTGTCCTGCTTGACCGCGATGACTTCCGGCACCGCCTCGAACACCAGGTCGACGTCTGCCAGTTCGGCTTCGGCCTGTGTCCTGGATTTGACCGAGACCCGCGACGCTGCCACTGCCGCCTGTTGTTCGGTCAATGCACCCAGGCGCACCAGCACGTGCAGCTCACCAACAATGTTGGCTTGAACCCGGGCGAAATAGCGTTGCTGGTCTTGCTCTTCACGTTGCTTGATGTCGATCAGGGTGACCGGCAGCCCGGCATGCACGAAGGCCAGGGCAATGCCCTCGCCCATGCGCCCGGCACCGACCACCGCAACCTGTGGCAATGCCGTACTCATTATTGGATACCCCGGGTCAGCAGTTCGCTCATCTGGGTGCGGGACAACTGGGCCAGGCCAAGTTTTTCCAGGGTGCGGCCTTCGGCGTACAGGTCGATGCCGGCTACCGCCGAAGCGATGCTCAGCAGGCCCTGGGCAACCGGCGTCGGCACCCCGGCCCAGCGGCCTACCGAGACCAGGAAGGACAGGCCCAGGCGGGTGTCTTCAAGCATATAGCGGTGCTTCTGCAGGTCGATGTCTTCGCGCCAGTCGCCACTGTCGGTCAGCTTGCCGTGGGCACCGCGGCCGTACATCCACTCATCGCCCTCGGTGGTGTTGTAGTGGTCGGCCAATGGAAAGTGCGGTGCGCCGTAGCCCAGGGCTTCACGCACGGCCATGCGCTCGGCGTCCAGTTGGTTGGTGACGCGGCGAATCGAGGGTTGCGTGCCTTCGTTGTGGATGTCCCAGGTCTCGAAATGCTCCAGGGGCCCGGCGTTCATCATGATCAGCGGTGGGTGGATGATGGGACCGGCATTCATCAGCGCGCCACTCAAGCCATCATCGATGGGCTCGACGCTCGGGTAGGCTTCGCGCAGCACGGCAAAGGCGGACTCAGACAAGGCGCTGGGGAATACACCGGTGGGCAGGCGCGTGGCATAACCGCTGATGACTACATCGTTGACGCCGTGCTTGCGCGCCAGGTACGGCAGCGTACCGGTCTCGGCAAAGGCCACCTTGGCGGTGTTGCCCGCGTCGCTCATGGCCTTGGCGAAAATGTAAGTGCCGAAGGTGCCCGGCGGCAGGAACACCACCTGGCCTTCCTGCAACAGGGGCGCCAACTCGGCCGCCAGGCTTTCGTGGGAGGTGGACGGCAGTGGAATAACCAGCAGGCGAGCGCCGGCAACGGCTTCGGCCAGGTCATCGGTCAGGCTCAGGGCATCGCCCGGCTTGCCCACCGACAGGGTGCGCGAGCCGGCATAGTCCTTGACGTTGAGGCTGCCAATCTCCAGCAGCTCTTTCAGGGCCTTGCCGTCGCGACGCCACAGGCAGACCTGATGGCCCTTTTCCGCCAGTTCAATGGCTGCCGCGTAGCAACCGTGACCACCGCCGAGTACTGAAATATGCATGGATTCATCTCCTGTGAAAGTGAATCGATGCTATCGAGTCCTGGACGGTGCGACTGGCCGGTACGCGCAACCAAAGTTCTTCATCGGCAACTGCGTGAAGGGCACCTGACTGCTCAGGACAGCACGCCGACACTCTCCTTTATAGGGGTGACGCAGTTACGCAGCGGTGCGCCGCTGACCGCACCGAGCAGATTTTCGATGGCCTCCATGGCCATGCGCATATGGGTTTCGCGCGTATTGCTGCCGATGTGCGGTGCCAGCACCAGGTTGGTTAGCGCCAGCAGGTCAGGATGCACGCCCGGTTCGCCTTCGGTGACATCCAGCCCGGCTGCGAAAATGCGCCGATCACGCAGCGCGGCGGCCAGCGCGGCGTCATCTACCACTCCGCCACGCGCAGCGTTGACCAGCACCGCTGAGGGTTTCATCAATGCCAGTTGCTCGGCCCCGATCAAGTGGTGGGTGTGCGGCCCGTAAGGCGCCTGCACCATAACAAAGTCGCTCTGCGCCAACAGGCTGTCCAACTCCAGGTAACGCACACCCAGCCGCGCTTCTTCTTCCGGCGCCAGTTGCCGCCGGTTGTAATAGCAAACCTCCATGTCAAACCCCTTGGCGCGCTTGGCAAGTTCCACACCGATACGGCCCAGGCCGATGATGCCCATGCGCTTGTGGTGCACATCCATGCCATAGATCGGCGCCGAGCCCATGGCCCAGCGCCCGGCACGGACGAACGTGTCGGCTTCGACGATGCACCGCGCCGCCGCCAGCATCAGGCCGAAGGCCAGGTCAGCGGTGGCCGCAACCACAGCGCCGGGCGTATTGCACACAGCAATGCCCCGCTCGGCGCAAGCCTGGATATCAATATGGTCGTAACCGGCGCTGATGGTGCTGATCAGTTTCAGCCGTGGGCAGGCTGCCAATACCGCGCGGTCAATTCGCCCATCGAGCGGCGTGACCAGGGCATAGTCGACGTCCTTGAACAGTTCGGCGAGGTTGGCCGGTGCGTCCGTGTGCGGCATGCGCACATCGCCCAAGGCGCGCAGGCGCTCAAGCAGCGGCGGCGCAAGCTGGCGTGAAAGGCCGATGCAGATTCTAGCGGTCATGCCTTGCTCCTTATGTGCGATAGCTGGTGTCGGTGCGGTCGAGCTTACGCAACAGCGCCGGCCAGACGAATTCTCCGCCCAGGCCACTGGTCGCCACACTGGCCGCGTGGGCACTGCCCTCGATAATGTGCGGGTCGACCTGCAACAGTTCGCCACCGGCCTGGGCCGCAATCTGGATCTGGCAGGTGCTCTCGAACAGGTACATGGCCAGGAAAGCTTCGGCTACGCTCTTGCCCACGGTAAGCAAGCCATGGTTACGCAGCATGCAGAAGTTCGATGTGCCCAGGTCAGCTTGCAGTCGAGGTTTCTCGGCATCATGCAGCGCCACGCCTTCATAGTCGTGATAGGCCAGCGAAGACAGGACGAACGTCGATTGCTGGCTGATCGGTAATACGCCGCACTTTTGCGCACTGACCGCCACGCCGGCGCGCGTATGGGTGTGCAAGACACACTGGGCATCTTCGCGGGCCGCATGCACCGCGCTGTGTATCACGAAGCCGGCGCGGTTGACCGGGTACGGGGTGTCGAGCACCTGGTTGCCGTCCTGGTCGACCTTGACCAGGTTCGAGGCGGTAACCTCTTCGAACATCAAGCCATACGGGTTGATCAGAAAATGATGCTCTGGGCCTGGAACCCGCGCACTGATATGGGTAAACACCAGATCGGTCCAGCCATGCAGGGCCACCAGGCGGTAGCAGGCGGCCAGGTTGACGCGCAATTGCCATTCTTCGGCGCTCACGCGTGCTTGTACATCGGAAGGTGCGGCGGCATTCATGGTCGATTCTTCCCCGGCTGTTGTAGTTATGGTGACGAGGTCGACTGTAGCCATGCGCTTGACCGGCAACTATCGGGAATCTGACAATTGCCCTTTATCCCCTGCGGACGCCCGTATGCCCCTGCACCCTGCCCTGTCCGATGCCCATCAGCGAGCGCTGGCAGTGAACCCCTGGTTTGTCGACTTGCCAGCCAGCACGCGCGCGGCACTGCTCGATGCCTGCCAATGGCTGCACCTGCGCCAGGGCGCGGTGTTGTTCCGGCAACATGAAGCGGTATCGACAGCCAGCAGTGGCTTTTTCGGCCTGGTCAACGGCCAGATCAAGGTTTCTAGCCTGCGCAGCGATGGCCGCGAAGCGATCCTGTCAGTGCTTGAACCCGGAAGCTGGTTCGGCGAAATCACTCCTTTCGACGGCGAACCCCGCACACACGATGCTACCGCCCTGACCGACCTGGACCTGTTGGTAGTGCCCCATGAGGCCTTCGCCCGGTTGATGCAGGACAACGCATTCGCCCACGCCATCGTCGCCCTGCTGGCCCGGCGCATACGCACCCTCTACGGACTACTGGAAGACACCACCCTGCGCGGCCTGAGGGCCCGGGTTGCCCGCCGCTTGCTGGCGCTGACCCGTGGTGATTCGCTGCAGAGCGTCGAAATGCACAACACCTTGCACGTGCCCCAGGAAACCCTGGCGATGATGCTCGGCGTGTCGCGGCAAACCTTGTCCATCGAGCTCAATGCCTTGGCCAGTGAGGGGATTCTGGCATTGGGGTATGGACGAATTGAGATTCTTGAGCCGCAGCGTTTGCGGGTATTAGGTAATAGCGGGTATTAAGCAGCCTTTGATCAACCCTGATCTTTTAACATGAGCAGGCCAGGTCCGGGCCTGCTCATGCGGTGCGTGCCCTGCGATTACGCCAGGGGAATGATGTGGATTATATTCGTGCCATTGCTAAGCACAGCGCTGTTGCCGTCAGGGTTTACCGCAAAGGTATTGACTACGAAACGAGTATCCAACCTTTTCACAATACTGTTTGCGACCGTATCAATAACGACCAATTGTTCGCCAGCCCCCTCTTCACTCTGCGCGCCAACATAAGCAAGCCGACCACCAGTGCTCATAACCAGGCCGCCTCTGCACCGTATGCCTTCCATGACACTTTGGTCGCCTGTTACAGTATCCAGGACATACAAGCCCCCCCCCTCAACAGTGCTTGCATAGAGCTGTCGCGAATCCAGAGCAACACCCACCCGATACAAGTCCATTCCAAGGCTATAGGTTTTTCTATCGCCGGCCTCATCGAATTTTGTTCAGGGTCGTAAATAGAAAAGCTATCGTCTTCCGCGTTGACAATGTAGAGCTTTCCGCCCCCAAACACAGCTTCATTATGTCTTGCGTTCGGCAATGCAAACAATTGTTCCTGCACCCCTGTGGCCACATCGATGACGCTTAAATTACCTTGTCCTACAGCATAGATCTTCTTACCAGAAGGGTTTTAGGCCAACGCTGTGACCGACATACCCAGAGAAGTGCCAGAAAGTTAGCGTCGTCCGCATCGCCGGCAATCGGAATGCCGCACCACCGGCTCCCACAGAAATCAAACCAGGCGCGATCCCTGTGGGAGCTGCGGTGCGGCGATCCGACTTGCCAGCGATGAAGCCCTCAATGACTACACAATCCTCAGACCACAACCTCAACCACCGGCATCCGCCAACGCTGTTCGATCACCTGCTGCTGCGGCCCATATAAGCGCAAGACCAGGGTAAAAGCCCCCGCCGCCGGTGCCGGCAACCAGTTGCTCTGCATTCCCTGTTCAGGCGCCGCGTCCTGCACCCACAAGGACAAGCCACCATCGGCATCCGCTTGCAAGGCATCACGGCTGCTCAGGCAATAACGGTTGATGGGATTGGCGACCAATTGCCGATCCGGCAGGTCGTACAGCGTCAATGACCAGAACTCGCTGGCCGGCGGCAATTGACCCGGAGCAAACCGCAGGCGGTAGTGGCGTCCGCCCTGCAACGGCCGGCCCTGATTGTCCAGGCGGCTGCCGGTGTAGAACGCCTCTTCGACACTGTTGCCATAAATCCCGACGGCAGCCCCCAAGGCGCGGTTCAAGTAATTACCATGCATCGCTTCGCGCGTGCCGAACATCCCAAGGGTGGTGTGGACCTTATCTCCCGCCGCCTGCAACTGGGCGCGGGCATCCTGGATGCCGGCGATCAGCGCCTGGTGCTGTTCGGGGCTCAGGGCTGCCGGGGCGAACGCCTGCCCCGGCACGATACCAATGCGGGCAAAGCGTTCGCGCAGCGCCAACTCGGACGGATGGACGGGGCACAGGGTGAGGAGCTGGTTGAGCTGATGGATAAAGCCAGGCCCCAGACCCGTTTTGCTCTCCCAGGACAGCCATTGGATAGCCGCGGGCACTGGAGGCGCTGCCATATCTGCGTACTGATGCAAGGGGCGCAAGCGGTACTGTTGTTGCAAGGCTTGCACGGCCGCTATGTCGGCGGCGTTTTTGAGACCGGTGCGGCCCAGGATCATGACGATCTCGGTCTCACTGCGCAGCACCTGCTTGATCCCCTTTGGCGTTTCACCCTGCCAGTTGGGCCCGGCGATCAGGTAATCGCCGGCTTCGCGGCCGGTGCTGAGTACACCGACGTAACCGAAGTTGTAGGTGTATTGATCGACCAACTGGTGCACGTAGTAACGATCGTCCTCCACCGCCGGTACACTCAGCACTTGAGGTTCGCTACGCAGGTCCAACCAGGCCCAGGAGTACGGGGTGTCATTGTTGGGGGTGACGATATCGCGGTTCTGTGGGGTGAACACCTGGCTGTAGTGACGAAAACGATTGAAACCACCGACGTACTCGGCAGCATTGGCATTGAGCGCCTGCTTTTGCAGAGTCTGGTAATGCATCAGCATTGGGTAGGCATAGATCCATGCCTGACGGGCGATATCACGAACATTGCCGGCAGATGTCGCACTGACGTTGCTTGCCGCCAGCAGCCAGCCCGGACACAACAGCCCGGCACCGAAGGCGGTGAAACCGCCCAGCAGGCGGCGGCGAGTAAAAGGCAACATGACTCAACCCTCTTGTTTAACAATGGTGGGCAGCGGGTAGCTGCCATCGAGTGCCGTCTTTTGCGGCAGGTACATACGCAGGATCAGGTTGAACGGCCCTTGCGGGGTCGGCAGCCAATTGCCCTGCTCGGCTGCGGCCGGCGCATTGGCTTGCAAGGTCAGGGTCAGGCCACCGTCGGCGTCGTATGTGAGGCCCGGGCTGCGGTCACCCAAGGCGTAACGCTTGAGCGGGTTGGCCGCCAGCAGTTGGGTAGAGCCGTCGTACAGGGTCAGCGACCAGAAGGCATCAACCGGTGGCAATTGCCCGGCGGCGAAACGCAGCCTATAGGCGTGGTTGCCATCCATCGGCTGGCCCTCGGCGTCGTGCAGGGCCATGGGGTATAGCGCTTCGACCGGGTCATTGGCATAGATGTAGCGCCAGGCCACGGCGGCACGGGTCAGGTCATCGGTACCGAACTTGCCCACGTTGGCCGGGGAACGGAACCAGCCGGATTGCTCTTCACTAAGCGTGCTTGAAGCGGCGCGCACTTGCTCGCGGCCCTCTTCGGCGCCCTTGGCGATTGCTTCGGCCAGCGCCGCTGGTGGGTTAAAGGCCAGCCCCGGCTTCACCCCGATAGGCGCGTAGCGTTGCAACTGCTCACGCTCAGCCGCTGTCCATTGGTGCAACACGGCCAGGGTATTGAAACTGTTGAACAGGTCCACAGCCCGGCCCTGCTTGCTGTCCTGATAGACCGGCAGTTGCAGTTTGGCCAGGGCGGCAGGCGGCGTATTACCCTGAGCCTTGGACAATGGCATGAGTGTGTAGCCCTTGAGCACTTGGGCCGCAGCCGCCTGGTCGGCTTCGCCTTTGACTTCGGTACGCCCCAGCAGGAACACCAGCCGGCTTGGCGAGCGGATCAGGCCTGCAAAACCGGCGGGAACCTCACCTTTCCAATCAGGCCCGGCGATCAGGTAGCGGCCGGCCTGGTGGCCGGTGGCGCGAGTGCCGATGTAATCGAGGTTATCGGTGCGCATGTCGATGAGCTGGAAGCTGTAGTAGCGGCCCTCCACCGCCGGCACTTGCAAAACCTGCGGTTCGCCGCGCAAATCGAGCAAGGCCCGGGAATAGAAGGTGTCGTTGTTGGGCGAGACCACCTTGTTGTCTTCCGGGCCCAACAGCCGTGCCTCGCTGTAGAGGGTGTTGTACGGCAGCTTGGCAGCGATGGCGTTGAGCACTTTGTTGTGCTCGGCAGTGGCGTAGGCAAATACATAAGCCTGCTGGGCCAATGCACTGGCCTGTTGTTGATCGAGGGCTACCGCCTGGGCGGTAGCAAGGCTGATTCCCAGACCGAATGCGGTTATCCAATAGCGCACGGCAAAATCTCCTGACCGAAATGAAAGCAGCGCACACCCAAGCAGGTGGCGCCGCAGTAGACCCCCATCTCGATAGGCCGCACGCAAGCTGCGCCCGACAAAAAATAATCACCCCTGTGCCCCGCTGCTCCCAGGCATCGGTATCCCAGCGCAATGATCATTTTTTGTCGGGCGTCGCTTGCGCGTGCGCTACGAATATTCGGCACCTTGTCCGGGCTGCGTAAATTTGTCCGGAGCCTGTTTCGCGTCGGCCCGCAGTCCCCAAAAAAACAATTACAAAAACACTGAGGAACCCATGCATGTGGCTACCGATTGAGACACGCCCCCACCGTCTGCCCCTGCGCCAACTGGCGGCAGCCATTGCCCTGGGCGTGAGCGCACACGCCCAGGCCGTCAATTTCAACATTGGGGAAATCGAGGGCCAGTTCGACTCATCGCTGTCAGTGGGCGGAAGTTGGTCGACCACAAGTGCCGACAAGGACTTCATTTCCAACTTCAACAGCCAGGGCATTGCCGGTGGCAAGGCTGCTTCGCGCACCCTCGACGACGGTCGCCAGAACTTCAAGGCCGGCGAAAATTTTTCCACAATCTTCAAGGGCATTCACGACCTGGAGCTGAAATACGGCGACAGCGGCGCCTTCCTGCGCGGCAAGTACTGGTATGACTTCGAGCTCAAGGATGGCGACCAGCACTTCTACGATATCGACGACAGTGGCCGCCAGGACATGGCCAAGGCGTCCGGTGCCGAGTTCCTCGATGCCTTCGTTTACCACAACTACACCCTCGGCGAGCTGCCGGGTAATGTGCGCCTGGGCAAGCAGGTGGTCAGCTGGGGTGAAAGCACCTTTATCGGCAACAGCATCAACTCGATCAACCCGATCGATGTAGCCGCCCTGCGCCGGCCGGGCGCCGAGATCAAGGAAGGCCTGATCCCGGTCAACATGCTGTATGTGTCCCAAGGCTTGAGCGAAAACATCACCGCCGAAGCCTTCTACCAGATCGAGTGGGAAAAAACCGTGGTCGACAACTGCGGCACCTTTTTCGGCACCGATACCTTCCCCCAAGGCTGCAACGACCGCCTGGTGGTGCAAGGCCAGGACCTTGCCCCTGGCGTTGCGCGCAACACCGGTGGCGCGGCTGCCGTCGGCGTGCAGTTTATCGATGATGCGTATGTTCCCCGCCTGGAAGACAACGACGCCCGAGACAGCGGCCAGTATGGCGTGGCACTGCGCTGGTTCATGCCAGAGCTGAACGAAACCGAGTTCGGTGCCTATGCCCTGAACTACCACAGCCGCAGCCCGTTTCTGAGCATGCAGCGCAACAACCCGGCCCTGGCCACGGCGGGCGATCCGTTCGGCGCCATCCGCTCCACGCGCTACTACATCGATTACCCCGAAGACGTCCATCTGTATGGCCTGAGCTTGCAGACCAACGCAGGCGGTACGTCCCTGGGTGGCGAGGTCAGCTACCGGCCGAACATGCCACTGCAGATCAACACCGCCGACCTCAACCTGGCCGCGCTGGGCCAGAACCCCCGGGGGGCGATTTTCAGCACCGGCCATGCCGACAATACACCGGGCGCAACCATCGAAGGCTACAAGCAGATGCCGGTGTACCAGGCTCAGCTGACCGCCACCCAGTTCTACGACCAGGTCCTGGGCGCCAGCCGCCTGACCCTGGTGGCCGAGGTCGGTTACAACCACATCGCCAGCCTGGGCAAGGCTGATGGCAGCGACCTGCGTTTCGGCCGCAGTCCGACCTGGGGCGCCGGTGAACAGCCGGGGGCGCAGAACGCCCTGTGCGTCGGCACCAACGCAGGCCGCGCCAATGCCAGCAACCCGCAGCAGAAATGCAACGACAAGGGCTTTTACACCGCCGATTCCTGGGGCTACCGCGCTCGCGCCAAGCTGGACTACCCGAACGCCATCGCCGGGGTGAACCTGTCGCCAACCCTGGCCTGGTCCCACGACGTGGACGGCTACGGCCCCAACTTCGAGGAAGGCAACAAGGCAGTCAGCCTGGGCCTGGACGCCGACTACCAGAGCACCTACACCGCCAGCCTCAGCTACACGGATTTCTTTGATGGCGATTACAACACCAATATCGACCGCGACTTTGTCGCACTCAGCTTCGGCGTGAACTTCTGATACACCTGTGAAGAGGACAACAATAATGAACTCGATCTCTATGTTGCGCACTGGCGCACTCGCCCTGTCGCTGCTGTCGTGCAGCGTGATGGCTGCCGTTTCAACCCAGGAAGCGGCCCAACTGGGCACCACCCTGACGCCGCTGGGCGCACAGAAGGAAGGTAACGCCGACGGCAGCATCCCGGCCTGGACCGGCGGCCTGAAGCCCAATGCGGCGCCGGTCGATGCCAATGGCTTTCTGGGCAATCCGTTTGCCAGCGACACACCGCTGTTCGTCATTACGGCCGCCAACGTCGACCAGTACAAGGACAAGCTGACCCCTGGCCAGCAGGCGATGCTCAAGCGCTACCCGGACACCTACAAGATCCCGGTGTACAAGACCCAGCGCAGCGCTGCATCGCCACAGGAAATCTATGACATCGCCAAGAAGAGCGCCGTGACCACGGAGCTGGTGAACGACGGCAATGGCTTGGCCAATTTCAGCACCACCCGCTACTACCCGTTCCCGATCCCCAAGAGTGGCGTCGAGGTGGTGTGGAACCACGAGACGCGCTATCGAGGCACCAACTACACCCAGACCGTCGCCCAGGCAACACCCCAGGTCAATGGTTCCTACACCATCGTGTTGATGGATCAGGACCTCGCCTTCCCGCAGCAGATGGCGGATGTGGACCCGGAAAAAAGCGCCAACCAGCTCATGTACATGAAGCAGACAGTGACGGCGCCGTCTCGCCTTGCGGGCAATGTGCTGCTGGCCTACGAGACCATCGACCAGCTCAAGGCACCGCGTGATGTCTGGTCCTACAACGCCGGCCAGCGTCGGGTGCGCCGTGCTCCACAGGTCGCCTATGACGGGCCTGGCACCGCCTCGGATGGCTTGCGTACCGCCGACAACGCCGACATGTACAACGGCTCGCCGGACCGCTACGACTGGAAGCTGATCGGCAAGAAGGAAATCTACATTCCCTACAACAACTACAAGCTCTGGTCGCCGCAGGTGAAGTACGCTGACATCCTCAAGCCCGGCCACATCGACCAGAACCTGACGCGTTACGAACTGCACCGGGTATGGGAAGTGGTCGGCACCTTGAAACCGGGCCAACGCCACATCTATGCCAAGCGCCACATGTACTTCGACGAAGACACCTGGACCCTGGTGGAAGTCGATCACTATGACGGCCGCGGCCAACTCTGGCGGGTGGGCGAAGGTTATCAGGTCAATGACTACCAGCGCGGCATCAGCCTGTATGCCGCCCAAGGGTTGTATGACTTGATTGCCGGGCGCTACCTGGTGGGCGGCATGACCAACGAGTCCAAACACGCCACCCAATACGAGCAGAAGGTCACCATGAACGACTTTACGCCAGGGGCGTTGCGCAACGCGGGCATTCGCTGAGACCAGCCAAGACCTCATCGCCGGCAAGCCGGCTCCCACAGGAATTTGTGTCTACACGGATATGTGTGAGCTCCTGCAGCCTCTGTGGGAGCGGGCTTGCCCACGATGGGATCACCGCTGGCTCCGGTCTGCCCCCAGCAGACTATTGCATGAAGCCCATCCCATGGCCGACTATTGATAACAATCAGAATATTGTCATGGATAGATCGGCCCATGCCCCCCGCCCGCTACAAATCCCTGGTCGATACCTTTGCCGCCGATATTCGCTCGGGGCGACTGCCACCCGGCACCCGCTTGCCGACGCACCGCCAGCTTGCAAGCAGCCATGGCCTGGCGTTGGTCACGGCCAGCCGGGTGTATGCGGAGCTTGAAGCCATGGGCCTGGTCAGCGGCGAAACCGGCCGAGGGACATTTGTCAGGGAAACATCCCTGCCGCCCGGGCTGGGCGTCGACCAACACGACGTTGGCGCAGGGATGATCGATCTCAATTTCAACTACCCCTCATTGCCCGGGCAAGCCGAGCTGCTGCGCAATGCCTTGCGCCAACTCGCCTTGTCCGGTGATCTTGAAGCCCTGCTGCGCTACCAGCCCCATGCCGGTCGAATGCATGAGCGGGCCTCGGTCGCCCGCCATTTGCGTCGTCGTGGCTTGAGAGTGCCAACCGAGCAAGTGTTGATCGTCAGTGGCGCCCAGCACGGCTTGACGGTGACGATGATGGCCCTGTTGCAACCCGGCGATGTGATTGCCGCCGACGCCCTGACCTATCCCGGTTTCAAGGTGCTGGCCGAGACCCTGCGCCTGGAATTGGTGGCCATCCCGTGTGCCGATCAGGGCCCCGATCTCGCCGCCCTGGGCCGGCTGTGCCGCACCAGGCCCGTACGTGCCGTCTACAGCATGCCGACCCTGCATAATCCATTGGGCTGGGTGATGGGCGCCGATCAACGCAAACAGTTAGTGGCCATTGCACGCCAGCATGACCTGTTGCTCATCGAGGATGCCGCCTACGCCTTCCTTGCCGATCAAGCGCCCCCACCTTTGGCTGAACTGGCGCCGGAGCGGACGGTGTATGTCTCGGGGTTGTCCAAGAGTGTCGCCACCGGGTTGCGCGTGGGCTTCGTCGCCGCGCCCGCGCAGATGATGAGCGCCCTGGAGCGCAGCATCAGGGCGACGACCTGGAATACCCCTGGTGTACTGACCGCGATTGCAAGCGCCTGGCTCGACGATGGCACCGTCGACAAACTGGAAGCGCAAAAACGCGCGGACGCACAAACCAGGCAGGCATTGGCCAGCGAACTGCTCGCTGGCCTGCAGTACATTCGCCATCCTTCGTCCTACTTTATCTGGCTGCCCTTGGCCGAAGATGCACGGGCAGACCAGATCGCCATGGCCTTGCTGCGCGAGCAGATTTGCGTATCGACCGCCGAGCCCTTTGCCGTCTGTAGCCACGTGCCCCATGCCATTCGCCTGGCACTGGGGTCAGTGAGCATGCCGGTGCTGCGCCAAGCACTGCTGAAAGTGAAATGGGTGATCGAGGCGTATACCTAGCGCAGCGCCCTGACCGGCAACACCACCCTTGCCTCCAACCCGCCTGTGCTGCGGTTGCGCAAGGTCAACCTGCCGCCGTGTTCCAGCACGATGGCCCGCGCCGCCGAAAGCCCCAGGCCGACACCGCCGGTACTTTTGTTGCGCGAACCTTCCAGGCGGAAAAACGGTACGAACACCTGCTCAAGGCTCACGGTGGGAATGCCCGGGCCGCGGTCGAGTACGCGGATGAGCACTTCGTCGTCATCCTCCAGCAGCTCGATCGCAGGCCCGGTTGCGTACTTGATAGCGTTGTCCAGCAGGTTGGTCACCACCCGCTTGAGCCCCAACGGGCGGCCGTAATACGCCAGCCGGGGCGGCCCGGCGAAGCTGATCTCGATTGACTGGTCACGGTAATCATCGATCAGGGTCTGCAGCAATTGCGCAAGGTCAAACGAGGTGGCCTGCTCCATGCGGGCCTCATCGCGAAAGAACTCCAGCGCGGAGTTGATCATTGCCTGCATCTCGCTGATGTCGCGAAACAGGCGTTCTTGTTGCTCCGGGTCTTCGATGAACTCGCCGCGCAGGCGCATGCGCGTCAGCGGCGCGCGCAGGTCATGGGAGATGGCGGCGAGCATCTGGGTGCGGTCTTCGATGAAATGCCGCAACTGCGCCTGCATGGCATTGAAAGCCAGGATCGCCTGGCGAATTTCATGGGGCCCGACCGGCTCGATGGGCGGTGCCCGGAAATCCAGGCCAAAGTGCCGCGCGCCGTCGGCGAACTGCTGCAAAGGCTTGGCCAGACGGCGAGTGGCGATCAGCGCCACAAGGCCAGTGGACAGCAGCACCACCAGGATTACGATCAGGTAGCGCGGCCCCTTTTCCAACCCCCAGCTGCGCGACGGTACACTGAACATCAACCAGGACTGATCGGCCAATTGCACCATCAAGGTATAGTGCCCATTCTTTTGCGGCCAGTCTTCGGGCTGATAGGCCTCGAGCCGCCGCATGGCGAACCGCTCCTGGGCTACTGGTGAAGCCCCACGGGCAGACGCTTGGGCGCTGTCCGGCAGATCCAGCCCCTGGCGGTTGGCATGCCAGCTGATATGCAAAGTGTTGTCGCTGGCAACCGCGGCCAGCCGTTGGCGCTGGGATGCCGGCGCAGCTTCTATTATCCGGGTGAGCGAGGCGGTTCTTTCCAGCAGGCCGGTGTCGGCCAATGGTGGGTAGGCCCAGACCCCGGCCAATTGAATGATCAGTGTGTTGAAGACCAGTGATGTGAGCATGGCCACGAGGATCGTCAGGGTAATCCAACGGGCGATGGTGTAGCGCGGGCGCAAGCGCAAGCCGGCCTTGAGCCGCTTCACTGGCGGGTCACGCTGGGCATGAAGAGGTAACCGCCATTGCGTATGGTGCGGATCATCTCGGGGCGCTTGGGGTCGAATTCCAGCTTGCGCCGCAATCGGCTGACCTGCACGTCGATGGTACGGTCGAACGCCTCATAGGAGCGCCCCCGCGCCAGGTCCAGCAACTGCTCGCGGGTGAGGATGCGCTGCGGGTGCTCGACGAACACCAGCAACAGGTCGAACTCACCGGCCGAGAGCGGGATCATCACCTGGTCCGGCGAGCGCAACTCACGGCGGGTGAGGTCCAATTGCCAGTCGGCGAAGGTGATCAGCGGGCGTGGCGTTCCAACCGCCGGCGGGCGGCTTTCCGCGGCGCGGCGCAATACCGCACGTACCCGGGCCAGCAATTCCCGGGCGTCGAACGGCTTGCCCAGGTAGTCGTCAGCGCCCATTTCCAGCCCTACCACGCGGTCGATCAACTCATCCATGGCGGTCAGCATGATCACCGGCATCGCATATTGCTGGCGCAGGCGCTGACAGAGTGTCAGCCCGCTCTCCCCCGGCAACATCAGGTCGAGAATGATCAAGTCCGGCAGCTGGCGCTCGATCGCTGCCCACATCGACGTGCCATCGGTGGCAACCTCGATTTCATAACCTTGTTGCACAAAGAATTTCTTCAGCAGTGCGAGGACCTCAAGGTCGTCGTCCACAATCAAAAGCCTGTTCACCAGCACATCACTTAACGTTTGAGAGAAGCAATATCTAACCCCATCCGGCACGCTTCGTCATTTATTTCACTGCCGTAACAAAGCGACAACGGGGCAAAAAAACGGACATCCTGGCGCAAGGCTCTAGTGCAAGCATCTGGGGTCTTTCTAAAGGAAACTGCCTGGCGATGAACCCTGAACAGCAATCCCTGATCCTGCAGCACCACGTGGTCAAACACGCCGATACCGCCCTGCATGTGCGCGAAGTCAGCCTGCGGTTACATGACGACCACAATGAACTGGTGCTCAGCGACTATAGCGAAAACTACAGTCCCGACGGCCTGCAATGGGTCGAGCGCATTCATCGCGTCCCCTTGGCCGAAATGCTGAGCTGGCTGCTCACCCATGGGGCCTCACAGGTCGTGACCCAAGGCGGTGAGACGGCAGAGCGTCCAACTCCACAGGCCGATTGCGCGTGAAATCAGGGCTGGTTGAATACTTCCCCGACGGAGGCCACTGGAATGGCGCGATGCTGGGACAGGGGGTAATCACGGAGATTGGCGACGAGGGTCAAGCCGAAAAGCAGGACAGGAAAGATCAGAACGATCGAATAGCGGGACATTGGGGTACTCCTTCACCTTGGCTGGCGCAAAGGTGTTAAGCAGGTTTCTTGTTATTGGTTGTTTGCTGTGGCCGAGTGTGCCCCACTCCGCCGGGAAAGGGAATGTCATTTGGTGCCACAAACTTGTCATTTGATGCCTGGGGCATTGTCATGACCTGGATGGCAATACCCGGTAGAAGCGGCCTTGGCCGCGATGGGCTGCCCAGCAGCCCCAATTCCCCCAGCCCCCAAAGCCCCGCTCCCCACAAAGAACGCGTGCGCGTTATCATCGCCTCCCCCTTCGCCCAAAGAGCCGGCGATCCCGTTGCACAAGAAGGCATTACGATGATTGAGTTGAACCAAGTCACCGCCTACCAACAACAAACCCGCGTATTCGATCGGCTGTCGCTGAAAATCGGCTATAACGAGCGCGTCGCCATCCTCGGCCCCAACGGCGCGGGCAAGAGCACCCTGCTCAAACTGATCAACCGCGAGCTCTACCCGGTCGAGCAACCGGGCAGTTTTCTCAAGCTGTTCGGCAACGAAACGGTCAACCTTTGGGCACTGCGCAGCAAGATCGGCTTTGTTTCCCAGGACATGCAGGAAGATTACACCCCCTACACCTCGGCGCTGGACGTGATCATCTCTGGCTTCTTCGGTGCCATGGGCGCCCATGGGCACCTGCAACCCAGCGAGGAACAGATCGCGCTGGCCCGGGCGTTGATGGTACAGCTGGGCGTACAGGTCGATGAACAGCGCATGTTCCAGCGCCTGTCCACTGGGCAGAAACGCCGCCTGCTACTGGCCCGGGCGCTGGTGCACCACCCTCAGGCACTGATCCTCGACGAACCCACCAGCGGCCTGGACATGGGCGCCAGCCTCGGTCTGCTGACGACCATGCGCAGCTTCTGTGGCGAAGGCCGGGCAATGATCATTACCACCCACCATATTGACGAAATCATTCCCGAGATCGACCGCGTGGTGCTGCTCAGCCAGGGGCAAGTGGTCGCTGACGGCCCCAAAGCCGAGGTATTGACCAGTGCCAACCTGTCGGCGCTGTACCAGACCGAACTGCAAGTGACCGAGCAAGACGGCTGGTACCGCTGCTGGCATGCCTGAAGGGCACGGGCGTTCATTTGATTTGGTAATGAATCGACCATAAAAACAAAATTATCAAATCAACTCCCGCGCGGGAAAATGAAGGAATTTGATCGCTCAGGTACAGCGCTATCCAACTGTGCCGGCGCATGCCCCTTCAGCCCCAGCCCGGAGAATCGAACATGCAAGAAGTCGTTATCGTCGCCGCCACCCGCACCGCCATCGGTCGCTTCCAGGGCGCGCTGGCCAATATCCCCGCGCCGGAGTTGGGCGCCGCAGTGATTCGCCGCCTGCTCGAGCAAACCGGGCTGGACGGCGCCCAGGTCGACGAAGTGATTCTCGGCCAGACGCTGACCGCAGGCAGCGGCCAGAACCCGGCCCGCCAGGCAGCAATCCAGGCCGGCCTGCCCCACGCGGTACCCGCCATGACATTGAACAAGGTCTGCGGCTCGGGCCTCAAGGCCTTGCACCTGGGCGCCCAAGCCATCCGCTGCGGCGATGCCGATGTGATCATCGCCGGCGGCATGGAAAACATGAGCCTGGCCCCCTATGTCATGCCCGGCGCCCGGACCGGCCTGCGCATGGGCAATGCCAAGGTGATCGACAGCATGATCACCGACGGCCTGTGGGACGCTTTCAACGATTACCACATGGGCATTACCGCCGAGAATCTGGTCGAGAAATACGGCATCACCCGCGAACAGCAGGATGCCTTCGCCGCCGCGTCCCAACAAAAAGCTGTAGCTGCCATCGAGAGCGGCCGCTTCAAGGATGAAATCACGCAGGTATTGATCCCGTCGCGCAAGGGTGACCCGGTCAGCTTCGCCATCGACGAACAGCCACGGGCCGGCACCACAGCCGAGGCCCTGAGCCAGCTCAAACCTGCATTCAAGAAAGACGGCACCGTGACCGCCGGCAATGCGTCCACCCTCAACGACGGCGCCGCTGCCGTATTGCTGATGAGCGCAAGCAAGGCCAAGGCCCTCGGCCTGCCAGTGCTGGCTACCATTGCCGCCTACGCCAATGCTGGTGTCGACCCCGCCATCATGGGTATCGGCCCGGTGTCGGCGACCAAGCGCTGCCTGGAAAAAGCCGATTGGCAACTGGCCGACCTCGACTTGATCGAGGCCAATGAGGCCTTTGCCGCCCAGGCCCTGTCGGTGGGCAAGGAGTTGGGTTGGGATGCAGGCAAAGTCAACGTCAACGGCGGCGCCATCGCCTTGGGCCACCCCATCGGTGCCTCGGGCTGCCGTGTGCTGGTGACCCTGCTGCACGAAATGATCAAGCGCGATGCCAAGAAAGGCCTGGCGACTTTGTGCATCGGCGGTGGCCAGGGTGTGGCACTGGCGTTGAGCCGGGCGTGATGTAGGAGCGGGGCTTGCCGGATCGCCGGACCGCCGCGGTGGCCTCACCGCGGTGTCCCAGACAAACCGCAGCGTCTTGATCGCGGGCAATCGGAATGCCGCACCACCCCCTCCTACAAATGTTGATTCCAGGGGATGGCTTTCTTTTTAGTTGTACGATAACGTACATCAACCGTCACAAGCTCGCTTGCCGGCCCCCAAAAAAACAAGAAATACCTCCACGAGGAATACCCCATGCAGAAGACCACCCTGGCCTTCGCTGTCGCCGTCGGTGTTTTTTCCCAGCAAGCCGCGGCCGCAGGCTTGATCGAAGACAGCAAGGCCACGCTCAAGCTTCGTAATTTCTATATCAATACAGACAACCGCGACAGCGCCACCCCCAGCCAGAAAGCCTCGGCCCAGAGCTATCAGGCAGAATGGGGCCAAGGCTTTCAACTCGATTTCGCTTCCGGCTTCACCCAAGGGCCCGTGGGCTTTGGCGTCGATGCCATCGGCCTGCTGGGCGTCAAGCTGGACTCTTCCACTGGCAAACACGGCAACCCCCAAGGCGCCAACTACGGTGGTACGGTCTTCCCAAGCGACGGCGACCAGGCGGTGGACGAGTTCAGCAGCCTGGGGCTGACGGCCAAGGCCAGGCTCTCCCAGACCGAACTGCGCTACGGCACGCTGATGCCCAAGCTCCCGGTCATCTCCTATAACGATGGGCGCTTGCTGCCGCAGACCTTCGAAGGTGGGCAGATCACTTCCAACGAAATCAAGGATTTGACCCTGGTCGGCGGCCAGATCGAGCACGTGAAGGGCCGTAACTCGACCAGCGAAGAAGGGATGTCCATCAGCGGTGCCAACAATTCGCGCACCGGCCAGTTCAGCAACACGTTCTACTACGGCGGCGGCGACTACAAGCTGAGCAAGGACCTGCTGTTGCAGTACTACTACGGCAACCTGGAAGATTTCTACAAGCAGCACTTCCTTGGCCTTGTGCACAACTGGTCGATCGGGCCGGGCGTGCTGAAGACCGACCTGCGCTACTTCAACAGCAGCGATGATGGCGCCAACAGCCACAATCGGAGCTACTTCACCACAGGCTATTACGGCGGCACCACCACCAAGGGCAAGGTCGACAACGACCTCTACAGCGGCCTGCTGCTTTACTCGGTGGCCGGTCATACCTTCGGCGGTGGCTATCAGGTCAGCAGCGGCGACAGCGATTTCCCCTGGCTGAACCAGGGTGATGGCTCCTCCAACTACACCATCACCGACTTGCAGATCCAGAAATTCGGCCGTGCCGGCGAACGCACCTGGGTCGCACGCTACGGCTATGACTTCGCCAAAGTCGGCTTGCCGGGTGCCACGTTCGGCCTCAATTACCTCAAGGGCCAGGATATCGATACGCCGACCACCCGCAGCGCCAGTGAATGGGAACGCGACCTGACCCTGGCCTATGTGGTGCAGGAAGGTGCCTTGAAAGGCTTCGGCGTGATGTGGAAGAACGCCATGTGGCGCAACAACATTCCCGGCGTGCGCCAGCAGGATGAAAACCGCTTGATCCTCAGCTACGCACTGCCTCTGCTCTAAAAAAGAGACGAACGACCTCTAGAGTTAGCTGCAGTTGTACGATAACGTATCACACAACAACACAGCATCGTCTCCCTTACCATCGTTACACCAGGGTGCTAAAAACAATGAATCCACAAGAACTGAAATCCATTCTCTCCTGCGGCCTGCTGTCCTTC
>CAYVPI010000098.1:0-20223 GCA_964453495.1 uncultured Pseudomonas sp.
ATCGTCGGTGGACGATTACGAAGCCTTGCTGCCGTGGAACTGCTCGCCGATTATCTAGCGCTAAATACACACATCGTTTTTTTGCCATGTGTGGTTTATGGGTCGCTTACTTTGGGCAGGTACTGGCGAATCAGGCCATTGATATTTTCGTTGCTGCCGCGCTGCTAAGGACTATGCGGGTCACAAAAGTAAATCGCCACGTCCGTCTTCTGGGTCAGCTCGGCATGTTTGGCCATTTCACGTCCCTGGTCATAAGTCATGCTTTTACGCACGGCCAGCGGCATGCTGTTCAGCGCCGCGCTAAAGCCCTCGACTGATCGCGTTGACCAAGCTCAGAAAGATTTCAAACTTAGGTCGTCCTTTCTTGCGCTGTACCCAATTAC
The DNA here is from genome assembly GCA_964453495.1 of uncultured Pseudomonas sp. Lineage (GTDB taxonomy): Bacteria > Pseudomonadota > Gammaproteobacteria > Pseudomonadales > Pseudomonadaceae > Aquipseudomonas. Next base: position 384 of record CAYVPI010000098.1, read on the forward strand.
GCAACAGCCTGATACGTGAACGCGGCTCTGCTTTTCCAGATATGTCCCTTCGAGACCACAGGTTACCCAGGAAGGTCGTTACCTTTTGCTTCTGCTGCCACACTCAGCGCTCAGGTCGGTATCACTCATGAATGTTTAGCTCCGTTGACACAAGGGGGTCTTCAATTCGAAGCATGATGATCTGCTGTGCGTCGTCTATCGTTTCATCGTGGCTTGCATTGAGATTCAGTCGTCGTTTTAGGTAGTACAGCTGTGCCTTGCGGGTTCGAAGTTTCGTTTCGCCATTGATCATTTGGTAGTCATGTTCAATGGCCAACCGCTTTTTGGCTGAGTAATTTGGGTTGGGGCCAATCACGACAACGTCTACGGCAAGCGGAGCGCGCAGGCGTGCGGGATGGACGCCCGTAGGGCCAAGACGTGGCGCTGCCACGGCTTGGTTCAAGACAGCCCTCCGCCGCAGGCGGCACGCCACCACCGCTGTCCAGGTGCCAACAGTAATCCGGTAGAAGCTGAAATGACCAGCCATGAAGAAATGCGCACACGTGAGGCAGCGAGGCGAAAGGCGCTCTGGACACTCGTCCACCTGACTCCTGGGGATCCAAAAGCGTCAGATGTGTTAGCCATCCTTGACGACATTGACCAGCAGGTATCATTGCCAGCCCTTTCATCAGCCCTCTATTACCTTGATTATCGCGGCCAGCGCCGCTTCTGGGGTCATATCCTTCCCGAGAGATCCTGCAATCTCTGCTATTGCGGCCAGCTTCGACTTCGCATTCCCCACTTCGTTCTCATACGATCTGAGAATGCTCAGAATCTCAGGGTCTTGTGTAAGGTGGACGTAAGTCGACAGTGTATCTCTAGAGGCATGGAAAGAGTCTTTCCGAGCAACAGATAGCGCTACATCAAGGATGTTCGCTCTAGATATTTTGCTCAGTTTGCTGATGTTTCTTGCTACTAAGATTGTGAAGTAGCGGTGGCGGAAATTGTGATGTGATACCCCTTTGAGCAAGGCTGCATGTTTAGATGATTTAGTAACTGTTCGATAGTAGGAGTTAAATGTTTTTCGTGCTAGTGGTTGTCCTGTGCTTTCGTTGACAAGTATTTGGTCGTGAATTTTGCTTATGGGGTGTTTTTCCCTAGTGGTGATTATAAACTTGTAAATTTCTTGCAGCTCCGAACGAGGTATCAAAACCTCACGGAAGAAACCTTTGTATTTTCCTTTAAGTACAGGGATGTCTTTAACTAAATCGTTATATTCATAAGCTTTGATGATGGAGCTTGCTGGGATGTTAAGAACCTCTTCAAGTCGAGAGCCAGTAAACTCCAAAAGGCTGCTGAATACATACCAACGGTCGATAATGAACTGGTTGGATGTGTATTCAAAAATGGCTTCGTGCCAAGCATTCAGTTCCACGTTTCGAATGAAGCTGATGGGTTGAATTGGAGTGTCCTGCAACTCATCTATGCATGGGTGAGACAAGTACCTCAGAGACCTTTGCCTGCTTCGCCTGTAATGATGTTCGATGGCGTTTAGCTGGTAGCCATTAGCCGACGGGTCACATGTCATCAGCGGGTGGAACGAATTTTCAGATTGAGTGTGTTCTAGGAGGGGTAATACACGCCTTACAGTTCTTTTGATCGTGGTAGGGTTGGCGCGATTGGCGTCTTGTAGGTACGTGACAAAGTCGTACAGGGTTTCGTCGTCAACCTCTAAAAGGGTTTTCCCTTTGTGCTCAAGAAACATCTGAAAGACATTTATGGTTTCAGCATGACTGAATACTGTTTTACAAGAGGGTCGCGCACCGTAGCTGTTGGCGCCGCCGCCAAATTTCGTCAGATAACTGTTCAACTCCCAGCAAAAATTTCCCGCCGAGTCAAACAGGAGTGGTAGTGGCGGGGGTTCGATATGGCCATGGTTAAAGAGGAAGTCAAGATTTGGTGATTTGGCAATATTGATCATGGCTTCACCAATGTCAGGTGAGCCCGGTTGAGCGCTCTGGTGTGGCTTTTAAGCACTTGCTGATATCTGAGATCCTGTCGCGTTTGCTCATCTACTCGAGCCGTTAACTGCATGTATGCCCGGTAGACCTCGCCTAATGCGTTTTGTAGGCTCTCGATTTGGCCTTTGAGACTCGCAATTTCTTCGCTCTGAGAACGCTTTGTTTGGCGCGGTGTTGGAGAGGAGTCAGAATGTGATTGGGATTGTTTGTTGTAGGAATCTAGTGCGGCTGCTAGTTGGTCAGAGTATTCAATGTTATATGGTTCGCGTGACGTATTGTACGAGCAAGATATGATGCCCCGTTCAGCATCGACCCAAGTAAGTGCAGATTTAAAAGAAACTCCGCGTTTGCTCCGATGGGCATCCAACGAGGGAATGCTACGGTTGTCTTTGACTGCATCCTTTATCAGGATGGTTTTGGTTAATAGGCTCTGAGTTTTGGCCTGCCTTTCTTGCAGCTTTGCCTGGGATGTCTCGCCTTTGGAATATCTGCTCATTTTATTTGCTCGCGTAGATATAGATTTTCTGATCGTTCAAGATCTTCAATTTGATGTGGCGGTGGCTGGACAACTCTCGGAGATGCTCAGCTAGCAGCGCATGATCACCTAACTTCACCTGGAGAGAACATTCGGACAAGTCTTCCTCTAGGTCATCATCTACCAGGGCATCTTTCCCCAGATGGCCCTCCAGAAATGCCGTGAGGAACTCAATCGTTTCACGTTCCCAGTCTACTTGTGTCGAAATGTCAGCGTAGTAAAGAGTTACACTGGGTTCGATGTGGCCCATCATCCAGCGCAGGGGCTCAATGTCTGTCCCTTCACTCAGGTAGAAAAAGAAGGCCGCAAAAAAGCGCCTGAACTGATGGGGGCGGGCATACCACCGCTTTTGGTCAATCAGTGGAACTTCGATCCAGTCCGAATACTGATCCAGCAGTTTACGGTTGGAGCGCTCATCTCGACCCGCATCTTTGCGCGCATCCGATGGCCATATCGAGGTCATGCCTGGATGGCGTTCTTCCATGAAGCTAATATATTCATAGATTAAGTTCCAAATGACTTTCGGTAGCGGGCGTTTGATAATCTCCAGATCATTGCTACTGCTGGATTTTGGGATCTTTAACTTTATATCCCATAGGCCGTCCATCTTGGAGAGGGTGAGGCAGTCCCTGTCTAGTAACGAGGCGCTCAGTAATCGGCAAGCGGTGAAGGTGTGTATCAGTATTCGCGTTGTTATGGCATAGAAGCTGATCAGTTCGTTTGTGGAGATGTGGTCTCGCAAAGCAGCGTGTGATTCATGTTTGCCTCTTGCAAATGAACACCTGCCGTAGGTTTGAATGTTTAGACGCTTTAGCTCTTCAGGCATGGGGACTGCTTCCAGTACCTGCCGCTTGAAAATGTGGACATTAGATTTTATTGTGGATTCGGCGTATTTCGAAAGGATGTTCGAGGTGTAGTAGTTATCCAGGTCTTGTATGTACTTTCGGAGATTCGGTGCGTAGTCTCTGTGGAACTTTATGGCGTGGCTGATGTAGTGAAATGCAATGTTTATCGGCATCAGTGGGGTCTGATTTTTTGTGATAAATCCCTCTGATACGTCATTGAGTATGTCGGTGATTTCATGTTTGCCGATTTCAAACCGGTATGCCTGGTACTCTTTGGTTGCGTGTAGATACGAAAGGTCGGTGCATTTGTTCTGGATTGTCGAAATGCTTAGTGAGTGCTCGCTATCATCAAGATCGCATGCGGAATCGAACTCTCGCTCAGATGCAGCTGCATTAGAATCTTTGAGCTTTTGAATCAAGATTTTCCTGGTAATGGACGGGATGTCCATGCTTGCAATTTTATAGCTAATGTTCTCGCGGTTTCTGATAGTCGAGCCCAGATCGGCATTCAACGCTGATACGTTAATGCCCATAGCTACTAAATCATGTGCTTCCAAAAAACTCTTAATGTGGCCCGTGGTGATGTCGGACAGAGTAATGATTCGCGGGACTGGGCTTGAGGTTATCTTGGGCTCTAGTACGTGATCGATGACTTCGAAAGCGGTTCGTATGAAGCCAACTAGCGCGTTGGGTCTTTTCGAATTTGAACTTTCGATCAGGGCGATAGCAGACGATTTCAGATCCTTTGACAATAGATTCCAGATTAAATCTGTTGCGTGGGTGTTGTCGCAAAATTTGTAATTGAAGTTTACTTTTGCGTACTTCGAGCTTACCGGTGCCTGAGTAGGATCGACCTTAAACCCTGTCTTGGGTACGAACCATTCGGAAGCGGTGGACTGGGGATGTACCCAGTCAGGAAGGTCAGTGGGCGATGTAGATTTGGCTTCCCAGTCGTGGATCTTAGGCTTCTTCATTCATGACTTCCTCAATGAATTCGAAACTCATGTCTCGTGGAATTGCATCACCCAACATCTTAATCATCTTTCTGCTGCCCTCATCCTCAATCTTAGTGATGATGGATTTGCATGTTTTTATGAGGTCTTTGTCCTGCCCATATTTTGCATATGAAACAATAAGCTCGATTGTTTTGGCTGAGCACAGAAAGTAAATTAGGCGGTGAGCCTCGTTGGCGCCCGTTAAGCGGGTATTCCTTTGGAGATTTTTTACCAGGGCAATGAGCTGTTCTTGGGCGATGTCGTGGGCGTTGCCAGCCCCATCGTCATTAGCAACGGACATGCCATCAGATACGAAGAGCATAATGTTCTGATGGTCGCGAAGTTTTTTCCTGTGTATGAACTCTTGGATTTCTGGTGGGATGTAGTTCTTCAATGCTGTGAGAAGCGAATTGCCCAAATAAATACTCGTCGAAAGAGCATCTCCACCGCTTTCAAGCCATTTCAAAAGCCCTTTGGATACCCTTATTTTTGGCATCGTTGGTTCAGCATCGATCACCCAAGACGGTAATGAATTAATGATTTTTTTGAACGCATTCTTCCTCCTCTGGTCGAGCATGCGGTAAACCTCGGCCTCTCCCACTCGCGCTTGGCTTGAGCTATCCATTACAAAGAGATAATTTGAGTTCAATGTTTTTGCATGCAGTGATCTCATTTCGAGCAACATGCATAACACACTGTTCGCATCAATGTTATCTGCCGTAACTTCGTCGGGAGCGATGGTTATGGGAGCGAGACGTTCTTTTAATGAGTTGGCTCGGGGTTTGAGTGTTGTGATCGTCACGCCACCATCTTCACGAATCGCGATGAATTCACCATCCTTGGTTTTTTTAACCTTGGCGTTACATAGGTCGGTAACATTGATTCCAAGCTCGTCGATAATAATGCACATTGCAGCCACCCCGAATTCATCTGTGATTCCAAGTTGCTGTCTGGCTTTACTTGCTGACCATGAGTAAGCGTGATGGGCGCCAGGGAATGCTGATCGAGTGAACAGGCCGCCTTGCTCCTCGGCGATATAAGCGATTAGGTTGATGAAACCGTTTGGATGCGACTGCGAGAAGTAGCTTGGATTTTGTCCGCTCCTCCGGGATCTGAGGGTGGGATCTAAGTTGTCAGTTGTTTCCCGAATCGCTGCAATGTCGCTTTTTTGGATCATTTGTTGCGTTTTGGAGAATTCGCGATACCCATCTATCACGATCTTTTTGCATTTGGCCAGAATGACTTGTCTGTGCTGTTCTATTTGTCGTGAGATATCGTTAAGCGCGGCCTCTAGGGAGGGGGCTTGAACTGCGTCAGCTAAGTTCAAATACCCTAGGATGTTACATTCCTTTTCGCTGAACACGTCCGACGAACTCGGGATAGGCGGGAGCAGCGTGTTGCTAGGCAATTTTTTTGCCTTTTGTAACTTGCTTAAGTAGTGCCGAACTGCCCCGTAGTCGGAGATGACAGTAACCTCCTTGACTGGCTGTTCTTTCCACTCTGCGATCGCTTCTCGCCGCTTAGAAAGGAATTTTCGGCACGCCGCTGTAATGATGCCTGGCTTCGTATGCCACTCCGGATTGAGTTGGTGTGCTAGCAGCATGAAATCGCGGATATGACTGGCTCTCCGCTTAGGAGGATGCTTGGTCATATAGGTAAGGATGTCGTCAGGACAGCAGCTTCTGATATCATCCAAGAAATTTTTCGGCATCCTGCTCATCAATCCCTACCTGAAATCGGTTCAGATAGGCAGTGTAGATCGTGCAGGGGCCACCGCAAGGGTGAAGGCTATGGTAAGCATGGGTACGCAGCGTTTCGGGATGGTAGGCTCCAATCTATCTGAACCCATGCCTGTTCTGCTTCCCTTGCAAGCCCGTCTGATGTCCCAGGCGCTGCGTAAAATCACCGGTAACATCAAGAACGCCAACTGCCTGGTGATCTTCATCAACCAGATCCGCATGAAGATCGGCGTCATGTTCGGCAGCCCGGAAACCACCACCGGTGGTAACGCGCTGAAGTTCTACGCCTCGGTTCGCCTGGACATCCGTCGTACCGGCGCGGTGAAAGAGGGCGACGAAGTGGTGGGCAGCGAAACCCGCGTCAAGATCGTCAAGAACAAGGTGGCACCACCCTTCCGCCAGGCTGAATTCCAGATCCTGTACGGTAAGGGCATCTACCTGAACGGCGAAATCATCGACCTGGGCGTTCAACACGGTCTGCTGGAAAAATCCGGCGCCTGGTACAGCTACCAGGGCAGCAAGATCGGCCAGGGTAAAGCCAACTCCGCCAAGTTCCTGCAAGAGAACCCGGAAATCGCCGCCACCCTCGAGAAGCAGATCCGCGACAAGCTGCTGACTGGCGGTCCTGACGCCAACAAGGCTGCCGTGGCCCAAGTGGCCCAGGAAGACGATCTGGTCGACGCTGACGCCGACTTCTGATCCTGCCTATGTCCGCCGTACTCGATACCCCTGTCGCCGTACGGCGTACTGCCATGGACCTGCTCGCACGCCGCGAGCACGGTCGAGTCGAGCTGACGCGCAAGCTGCGTCAGCGCGGCGCCCCTCCCGAATTGATCGAAGAAGCGCTCGACCGGCTGACGGACGAGGGTCTTTTGAGTGAATCCCGTTACCTGGAAAGCTTTATCAACTACCGTGCGCGCTCAGGCTATGGCCCGATGCGAATTCGTGAGGAGTTGAGCCAGCGTGGTTTGCAGCGCAGCGACATTGAACAGGCTCTGCGTGAGTGCGGCTTCGACTGGCAGACGCAACTTGCCGAAACCTGGCGACGCAAGTTCGCAGGGTTGCCAGCAGACCCGCGTGAGCGTGCGCAACAAACGCGCTTCCTCAGCTACCGGGGTTACCCGCTGGAAATGATCGGCCGCTTGTTGAGCGGCCGGGGCATGGACGATTGAGGCTTCAGGTCAGCTTGAGCGGTTCTCGGGAGCGAGCCGGTTGCGTCAGCGGTTGAGGCTGGGCCGCTACCCAATTTTCTTGCAGGTTGATGAAGTCGACCAGTTCGCGTAACCGACCCTGGTCCCTGGCATTGAAGGTGAAAGCCAGGCGGGTCAGGTGGCTGAATTGCGGTTCGTCCTGTTCTTCGCCGTTGTAGGCATGCTGGTGGAAGCCGCCGCTCAGGCACAGGTCCTTGAAGGCTTCGTCCAGATGCGCCAGTGCTGGTTCGGTGAGTGAATGGTGCATGCGGATCACGAACAGTTTCTTCAGCCAGCGGCTCGAGTGGTAATTGCCGTAGAACTGGTTGATTTGCGAAACCGCCTCGTCGGCACTGTGCACCAGTGTCAGCAACTTCATGTCGCTGGGCAGTATGTAGTGATTGCCCTCCAGCTGCTTGCGAATGAAGTCCAGGGCGTCCTGCCAGAAACTTCCACCCGGAGCGTCGAGCAATATTACCGGGACCAGTGGGCTTTTGCCGGTCTGGATCAATGTGAGCACTTCCAGGCCTTCGTCCAGCGTTCCGAAGCCGCCGGGGCAGAGGACCAGGGCATCGGCCTCCTTGACGAAGAACAGCTTGCGGGTGAAGAAAAAATGAAAGGGCAACAGCTTGTCGGTCCCGTCGACAGTGGCGTTGGCATGCTGTTCGAATGGCAGGGTGATATTGAAGCCCAGGCTGTGATCGAGCCCGGCACCTTCGTGTGCAGCGGCCATGATGCCGCCGCCAGCGCCGGTAATCACCATCAGGTCGGAGCGAGCCAGCGTTGCACCCAGCTCCCTGGCAAGGGCATAGATGGGGTGTTCGATTGGGGTACGAGCGGAGCCGAAGACAGTGACCTTGCGGCGCCCCTTGTATTGTTCCAGCACGCGGAAGGCATGGTCGAGTTCGCGCAATGCTTGCAAGGTGATCTTGGCGTTCCAGCGGTTGCGGTCGTCCTGGGCCATACGCAGGACTGTCAGAACCATGTCGCGGTATAGCGGCAGGTTCGGGCTGTTGGGGGCGACCAGATTGAGGTGTTCGTCGACCTGACTGGTGAGGTCGATACCGTTGTTCTTGAAATGACTGGACAGGAACTCGTTCGGTTCGTAAGGCATTCAACGTCTCCTTCTGCATCAGAACCTGTACCCGCCGAGATGTACGGCGAGGCCACGACACTGCATGTGTCAATGTGAATGTCGATTCTGTAAATCTAGACCCTGACAGTTGTTTATGCCGCCTTGATCATTCAGGCATAACGTCATGACGAACAATGGCTTTCCATTCGTTCAGGCGTAATTGCACCGCTCGTCAGGTTGGCTCCAGGCTTTTCCTGAAACTGGTCTACTGGGATTGCAGCAGAAGCATGCTGCAAGGAGGGCTGACTTGTGAGACGTATGAGTCTTGAGCTCGACAGGGAGCTGTATCAGCAATTGAAGCGGGCAGCTGAAGCCAACCACCTGACGCTGGAGCAGGAATGCCTGCGGCGGCTTGAGAGTGGCGAGCGGCCTTCACCCTACATGCAGGCCTTGCTCGCCGAACTACGCGCCGATGAAGAGCAGCGGCGCGTCAATGAACAGATAAGCTGATTACTTTTTCGGCTTGCCGGCAGGACAGTCGGAAGCCTTGAAGCGATGAGTCACGATTGGACGATTGGTCTTGTGTTCAGTGAACTCATAGGTCATTACCGCGCCACGGTCCATCAACTTACGGAAGGAGGGGTTGCGGCAGACGCTGGCGCCCAGTTGATAATAGACAGCCTTAGGGTTGCTGCGCATCTGCTCGGCGTGGCTTTCGCGCACGCTCAGGTGGTCGATCAGCTCCTTGCCTTCAACTGTGTAACCTTGGTCAAGAATGTCTTCGTTGATCGCCCGTGGCGTGCCGACACTGCTTTCCTTGGCCACTTGGTCGAGCATCTTGCTGAGCTCGAAGTCTTTCTTGGACGCGGCTTGTGCGCCCAGGGGCAGAGCTAACAGCAAGGTGAGGGACGGGACGATAAAGCGCAGCATGAAACTCTCCTGGTTCGGTGACTGGCGGTTTGACCAGCGACCTGGCGGTGCGTTCATTCGTGGCAAACTTGCCAACAGGATAAACGTGGCCAGCACATGGGCTGGCGGTCAAGCGGTCGATTATAAGGGACGGTGGGAGCGGGTTCTATCTGAAAACCGCACCGGGCCGCAGTTGCCTGCAACGCTCTGGTAAACTTGCAGGTCTTCAGCCTTACCGAGTTTGTGCAGTGACCCTTTTTACCTGCTCTGATGGTTCGCACCGATGAGCCATGCCGTTTCCCGATTGCGCGACGAACGCCTGGCCCGCAGCATCAGGCCCTTTACCGCCCGTGGCTCAAGGGCCCCGCGGTGTCCCGGGTGCCGGGTGATTTTCAGCTATTGCCTGTGTGCCTGGCGACCTCGAGTGCCGGCGAACTCCGCCGTATGCCTGCTGATGTATGACGTCGAGCCGCTCAAGCCGTCCAATACCGGTTGGTTGATCGCCGACGTGATCGCCGACACCAGTGCTTTCTCCTGGTCGCGAACCGACGTCGACCAAGCACTACTGGCGTTGCTTGAGCAGGATCAGTGGCAGCCTTTTATTGTATTCCCGGGGGAATTCGTCGAGCCCCGGCGTGTGGTCAACAAGGTAGTCGTCGAAAACGGCAAACGTCCGTTGTTCATTCTGCTGGATGCGACCTGGACCGAAGCGCGCAAGATGTTCCGCAAGAGCCCGTACCTTGAGCGTTTCCCGGTCTTGAGCCTCGAGCCCGAGCAGCTTTCGCGCTACAAATTGCGCCGCTCCAAGCGCGATGATCATTTTTGTACCGCAGAGGTGGCAGCCCTTTGCCTGGAGCTGGCCGACGATCAAGCGGCAGCCCAAGCGCTGGATGCCTATCTGGACGTGTTTAGCGCCCATTACCTGGGGGCCAAATTTCAGCTGCCGCTCAATGAGCAGGATGAAGTACACCAGCGCCTGAAGGCGTTCCTTTGACAACGCAGCGGTGTTCAGCTTGACCACCCGGTTTTGCCTCGGCATGCTTGGCGCCGATTCGGGCACGAAGAAGGCTTGAACACTGTTTTTCCAGGGGCTTCTTTGCTTTGCCTTATTGGCGTGCGGCACTGTCGCCGACGCTTTGAGTTGCCTCTGCAAGCGCTATTTTTCTTGTGTGCTTGCACAAAACAGGATCATTTGATCGATGGCCACATACGAAATCCTGATAGCCGATGACCACCCTCTGTTTCGCAGTGCACTGCACCAGGCCGTGACCCTGGGGCTGGGTGCGGATGTGCGCCTGGTGGAAGTGGCAAGCATTGCCGAACTGGAAGCCCGGCTTACCGAAAAGGCCGACTGGGATCTGGTCCTGCTGGACCTGAACATGCCCGGTGCCTATGGCTTTTCCGGGCTTGTGTTATTGCGTGGGCAGTACCCGCAAATCCCCGTAGTGATGGTATCGGCACAAGAAGAGGCTTCGGTGGTCGTGAAGTCGCGAGAGTTCGGTGCCAGTGGTTTCATTCCCAAGTCAAGCTCGATGGACGTCATCCAGAACGCAGTGCGCATGGTGCTCGACGGCGAAGTCTGGTGGCCGCCCCAGGCATTCGAAGCTGTGAGTGTCTCCGCCGAGGCCAAGGCCGCCAGCGAAGGTTTGGCCAGCTTGACACCACAGCAGTTCCGCGTGCTGACCATGGTCTGTGAAGGGTTGTTGAACAAACAGATCGCCTACGAACTCAACGTTTCGGAAGCGACGATCAAGGCTCATGTGACGGCGATTTTCCGCAAGCTTGGTGTGCGCACCCGGACCCAGGCGGCTTTGCTGTTGCAACAACTCGAATCGATTTCCAGCACTTAGAGACGGTCGACTTCACGCTTTTTTGACTGGTATTCAATTAGCGTTCACTTTTTTCAAGGTTGCAGTAGCTCATCTATGTCTCCTTTCAAAGGCCAGACCGGCCTCAAGCGTGTTCTCAACGCCACTGGCTATTCCTTTGATGGCTTGCGTGCTGCCTTTACCGGCGAAGCCGCCTTCCGCCAACTGGTCATGCTTAATGCGGTGTTGATTCCGGTCGCATTCCTGTTGGACGTCAGCCGGGTCGAGCGGGCCATCCTGATTGCCGTGTGCCTGTTGGCGCTGATCGTTGAACTGCTGAATTCGGCCATCGAAGCTGCCATCGACCGTATTTCCCTGGATCGCCACCCCCTTTCGAAAAATGCCAAGGACATGGGCAGCGCTGCTCAGTTCGTGGCGCTGAGCATGATCGGGCTGGTCTGGGCGGTAATACTGCTTTAGGCAATATTTGGCAGGACGATCTCGTCACTGCGCTGAACCCCGGCGGTAAAGGAGCGGCACAGTTCGAGAAACTCGCGCATGGCAGAAGTCTGGTACTTCTGCTTGTGCCAGATAAAATAGAATTGCCGCACCAGATCCAGCTCCGGGGTTTCCACTGCCACCAGGCTGCCACGGCGGATGGCATCGCGCAGGGCCAGGCGCGAGATGCAGCCAATACCCAGGCCTGACTCCACCGCGCGCTTAATGGCTTCGGTGTGCTCCAGTTCCAGGCGGATGTTCAACGCCGTTTGGTGATGGCGCATGGCTTGGTCGAAGGTAAGGCGAGTCCCCGACCCCTGTTCGCGCAAAATCCACGCCTCTTGGGTCAGCTCGGCGAGGCTGGCATGTCCGCGTATGGCTAGAGGGTGTTGGGGGGCGCAAAACACCACCAGCTCATCTTCGACCCAGCGCTGAACTTCCAGGTCGGGGTGGTGACAATCGCCTTCAATCAGACCCAGGTCAATTTCGTAGTGGGCAACCTGTTGCACGATATTAGCTGTGTTCTGCACGTGGAGTTTGACCTGGCTCTCGGGATGCAACTGCATGAAACTGCCAATCAACAAGGTTGCCAGGTAGTTACCGATGGTCAGGGTTGCACCGACGCCCAGGGAACCGAAGCCGGATTTCCCATTGAGCAGGTCTTCGATTTCCTTCGCCTGATCGAGCAGGGCCACGGCCTGAGGCAGTAATTGATGCCCCAGGGCGTTAAGGCTCAGGCGCTTGCCCGCACGGTCGAACAATTGGCAGCTGGTTTGGCGTTCAAGTTCGGTGATCGAGGTGCTGGCGGCCGATTGCGATAACGCCAGCAGGCCTGCGGCCCGCGAGACGCTTTCCTGTTGGGCGACTGCAACGAATACCTGGAGTTGACGAAGAGTAAATCGCATATCGATATAACCGATAACCTATATCTTAATAATCCATTTAACAGATATTGTCGCTGCCTCTAAACTACAGCGCAATCGCGCTCTAGGTTTAGCGCCGCTTTTTCTTCAGGAGCCCTTGTACATGAGCAACATGAACCACGAACGTGTACTCAGTGTCCATCACTGGAACGACACCCTGTTCAGCTTCAAGTGCACCCGTGACCCGGGCCTGCGCTTCGAGAACGGTCAGTTCGTGATGATCGGCCTGCAACAACCCAATGGCCGGCCGCTTATGCGTGCTTACTCGATCGCCAGCCCGAATTGGGAAGAGCATCTGGAGTTCTTCAGCATCAAGGTGCCTGATGGTCCGCTGACTTCGCAATTGCAGCACTTGAAGGAAGGCGATGAAATCATCATCAGCAAGAAGCCTACCGGCACCCTGGTACTCGACGACCTGAAGCCGGGCAAGCACCTGTACCTGCTCAGCACCGGTACGGGCCTGGCGCCATTCATGAGCGTCATCCAGGACCCTGAAACCTACGAGCGTTTCGAAAAGGTCATCCTGTGCCACGGCGTGCGTTATGTGAACGAAGTCGCCTACCGCGAATTCATCACCGAGCACCTGCCACAAAACGAGTTCTTCGGCGACGCCCTGCGTGACAAGCTGATCTACTACCCGACCGTTACGCGCGAGCCGTTCGAAAACGAAGGCCGCCTGACCGACTTGATGCGCAGCGGCAAGCTGTTCAGCGATATCGGCCTGCCACCGATCAACCCGCAGGACGACCGCGCCATGCTGTGCGGCAGCCCGAGCATGCTCGACGAAACCAGCGAAGTGCTCAACAGCTTCGGCCTGAAGGTTTCTCCACGTATGCGTGAGCCGGGTGACTACCTGATCGAACGTGCATTCGTCGAGAAGTAATCCCGTGCTATGAAAAAAACCGCCCATCAAGGCGGTTTTTTTGCTTGCCTACCTAGCGGCTGGCCGGTACCACTTCCAGTACATGGATAAGGTCCGGCCGGGGATAGTGCCAGCGCACGTCCACATCCCAGAACTGCGCGCCGTAGTGACGCTCAGGCACAGGCGTCTGGTACGCCGGGCGCGGGTCCTGGGCCAGGCATTGCTCGATCAGTTGAACCAGCGGCTCTGCAAGGCGCGTGGCATGCTCGTAAGCCTGCACCTGTGCCACGTCACTCCATTGCACGGTAATCAGCTGTGGCGCGGCATTGGCGATGTCATTGCGGGCATCATCGACCCTGTCGGCGTAAGGTACGTAGGGTTTGATGTCAATCACCGGGGTACCGTCGAGCAGGTCGATACCCGAAAGCAGTAAACGACCCGCTTCGACCTTTTCCAGTTTTACCACCGATTGGCCTATGCCATTGGGCCGGTGCGTGGCACGGGTAGCAAAGACGCCCATGGATTTGTTACCCCCAAGCCTTGGCGGGCGCACCTTGAGCCGCGGCTTGTCCTCCAGCGCTTGGTGGAACAGGAACAACAACCAGATATGGCTGACCTGTTCCAGGCCCTGCACTGCATCACCCTGATCGAATGGCGCAATCAATTCCAGGACCCCGCGCGCTGCCGGCGCCAGCTGGGGCTGGCGCGGAATGGCGAATTTCTCCTTGAAGCAGGAGCGAACAAAGCCTATGGGCGAGACGCTATAGCTCATGGTCGGCTCAGCCGCGCACTCGCAGGGTCAGGCCCTTGAGGAAGTTGCGCAGCAGTTGGTCGCCGCAAGGGCGATAGTTGTTGTGGCCGAACTTGCGAAACAGCGCACTCAGCTCAGGCTTGGATACTGGAAAGTCCACGGCCTTGAGAATGGCGTGCATATCGTCCTCCTTGAGCTCGAAGGCGACGCGCAGCTTCTTCAGGATGATGTTGTTGGTGACGGGTACCTCGATTGGCAATGGCGGGCGGCTCTCGTCCTTGCCCCGCTTGAACACCACCAGGCCGTCGAGAAAGTGCGCCATGACCAGGTCCGGGCAATGCAAGAAACCTTCTTCTTCGTCTTTCTTCAAGTAGTTGACGATATCGGCCTTGCTGACTTCCAGGCCACCGAGCGCGACGAGATCGACGACTTTGGCATCGTTGATATCGAGCATGTAGCGCACGCTGCGCAGAACATCGTTGTGAATCATGTGAACATCCTGATCGATGAGCGCCGCAATCGGGCGACGCTGAAAATGGGGGGAAGGCGTGGCGACCTAGAACTTTTCCTTGGCCGACAGGTAACGCCAGTGCCCGGGTGCGATCTTGCCCAGGGAGACACCGCCGACACGAATACGGCGCATCGACACGACAGTCAGGCCGACGCTGGCGCACAGTTGGGTCAACAGGCCGGGCTGTGGGTTCTTCATGGCAAAGCGCAGGCGCGTTTCGTTTTGCCAACTGGCCTTGACCGCTGGCAGCTCACGGCCTTTCCACTTGACGCCGTGGTTCAGGCGATTGAGGCCGTGCTCGGCCATCTCGCCGCTGACTTCGACCACGTACTCCTGCTCAAGCTTGGCAATGTCGTCGGTAAGCTTGCGGATGACACGCCAGTCCTGGCTAAACACCTGCAGGCCACTGGCGCCTTGTTGCA
This sequence comes from uncultured Pseudomonas sp., assembly GCA_964453495.1. Classification (GTDB taxonomy): domain Bacteria; phylum Pseudomonadota; class Gammaproteobacteria; order Pseudomonadales; family Pseudomonadaceae; genus Aquipseudomonas. The sequence continues at coordinate 15,447 of CAYVPI010000098.1, forward strand.
GTTCGGCAGCGCACGACAACCTGAGGAAATGGCCCTTGAGCGGGCGCTTGCCGTAGCGGTGCTCTTCGGCCAGGGTGGCAGGCGTGACCGTGGCCAGCGCGCTGTCCTGGTCGAGCTCGGCGGGCTGGTTGAGCAACAAGGTGACAGGTTCAGGCGGGATGGCCTTGGCATCAGGGTCGAGTACGACCTTTTGGTCGCCGACCTTGAACTGCGGTTCGTCGATGATTTCACCATCTACCGAGACCCAGCCGCCCTCGATGAACAGCTCAGCCTCCCGACGGGAACAGCCGACCAGCTCGATAAGGCGTTTGGAAAGACGAATGGGTTCAGACATGGGAAAAGCCGTTGCAAACAATGAAGAGGACATTGTAACCGTCCCCAGCTGGTTTATCCCGGCAACATTCGGCTAAAGGGCCTCCGTGGGCGGTATTAGCAGCAATATCGGAACAGGCTTACCCGTTCCGAGGACAGAGCCGTCAGCCATTTCGGGCTACTTGTGGACGTTTCAGGCGCAGGTGTAATAAAGGAAAGGGCTGGCCCATGCCGTCGTGCTCCGAGCGCCCGATCACTTCAAAGCCTTGCTTGAAGTAAAAGCCTACAGCCTGCTCATTTTGTTCGTTGACGTCCAGCTCATCGGCGTTCAGGTGTTCGATGGCATAGCGCAGCAATTGCTTGCCGATGCCCTGGCCTCGATACTCCGGGTCGATGAAGAGCATCTCGACCTTGCCGGCAGCCACGCCGGCGAAGCCGGTGATGCGCTGGCGGGCATCCTTGCAGCAGATCAGCATGACGGCGTCCAGGTATTGGTTTTGCACCATGTCCCGTAGCAGCGTGATGTAGCTGTCCGGGAGAAACCCGTGGGTGGCACGCACCGAGGCCTCCCAGACCCGGGTGAGTTCGGGATAGTCACTCTGCCTGGGGGTGTGAATGACCGAGTGAGTACGCATGCAACCAGCCTCCTTGTGCTTGTTAGTGCCTACTATCGACCAATGGCCGCCAAGGTAAAAGATAGTTGCAAAAAAAAGCCCCGCCATCGAGGGCGGGGCTCTTCATAGGGTCGATGTCAGATCGTTTCGGCCCAGAGGTCGTACTCGTCGGCGTCGGTTACCCGGCACCAGACCTTGTCGCCTGGCTTGAGGTCCTTGTCGCTTTCGATGTAGACGTTGCCGTCGATTTCCGGCGCGTCGAAGAAGCAGCGGCCAACCGCGCCCTGGTCGTCGACTTCGTCGATCAGGACTTCGATTTCCTTGCCGATCTTCAATTGCAGGCGCTGGGCACTGATGGCTTGCTGGTGAGCCATGAAACGGTCCCAACGCTCCTGCTTGACCTCATCGGGCACCACTTCGGCATCCAGGTCATTGGCCGGTGCGCCTTCGACCGGGGAGTACTGGAAGCAGCCGACACGATCGAGCTGCGCTTCGGTCAGCCAATCGAGCAGGTACTGGAAGTCTTCTTCGGTTTCGCCAGGGAAGCCAACGATGAAGGTCGAGCGGATGATCAGGTCCGGGCACTGTTCGCGCCATTTCTTGATGCGGGCCAGGGTCTTGTCTTCGAACGCCGGGCGCTTCATGGCCTTGAGCACTTTCGGGCTGGCATGCTGGAACGGGATGTCCAGGTACGGCAGGATTTTGCCGGCAGCCATCAGCGGGATCACGTCGTCGACGTTCGGGTACGGGTACACGTAGTGCAGGCGCACCCAGACGCCGAGGGTGCTGAGCGCTTCGCACAGTTCCAGCATGCGGGTCTTGACCGGCTGGCCGTTCCAGAAGTCGGTCTTGTACTTGACGTCCACGCCATAGGCGCTGGTGTCCTGGGATATCACCAGGATCTCCTTGACGCCGGCCTTGACCAGGCGCTCGGCTTCGCTCAGCACATCACCGACCGGGCGGCTGACCAGCTTGCCGCGCATGGACGGGATGATGCAGAAGCTGCAGCTGTGGTTGCAGCCTTCGGAAATCTTCAGGTAGGCGTAGTGACGCGGTGTCAGCTTGATGCCTTGCGGCGGCACCAGGTCGATCAGCGGGTTGTGATCGAGCTTGGGCGGTACCACTTCATGCACGGCATTGACCACTTGCTCGTACTGCTGCGGGCCGGTTACGGCCAATACGCTGGGGTGTACGTTGCGGATGGCGTTTTCTTCGACGCCCATGCAGCCTGTGACGATGACCTTGCCGTTTTCGGCGATGGCTTCACCGATCACTTCCAGGGATTCGGCCTTGGCGGTGTCGATAAAGCCACAGGTATTGACCACCACGACATCGGCATCCTGGTAGGTGGACACGACTTCGTAGCCTTCCATGCGCAGTTGGGTGAGGATGCGCTCGGAGTCGACCAGGGCTTTGGGGCAACCCAGGGAAACGAAGCCAACCTTTGGAACAGACGGCGTAGGAGTGGTGGACATGGCAAACCTCGGTGTAATTGGACAGTGCCGCAGAGGTTGCGTCACTGTCCGGTTGGGCGCTTGCAGCGCCTCTGATCAAAAAGTGCGCAATTCTAGCGGCGCACAACGCACTTGACCAGCTTTATGCGGGGAAATACGACGAGTGCTGCGCTATGATTCGCGCCGTCACATCTTGTTACGCTATTTGGATGGGCAATGAATTGGGCGCAGTAATGGCAAAGGTGCAGGCTTTGGACCATTGTTAGCAGGCCCGGGTTTTGGTCTCAGGAGTGGTCGATGGTTCAGGCAAGCAGTCACGCAGCCACAGCGCAGTCTTCGGCGAAGCCGTTGAGCATGCTGGTTGCTGCGGTCGGGGTGGTGTATGGCGATATCGGTACAAGCCCGTTGTACACCCTCAAGGAAGTGTTCTCCGGTGACTACGGCGTGCCCGTCAACCATGATGGCGTGCTAGGCATCCTCTCGCTGATTTTCTGGTCGCTGATCTGGGTCGTTTCCATCAAGTACATGATGTTTGTGCTGCGCGCCGACAACCAGGGCGAAGGCGGCATCATGGCGCTGACCGCCCTGGCCCGGCGCGCGGCAGGTTCCCACGCGCGTCTGCGTGCCTTTCTGGTGGTGTGCGGCTTGTGTGGTGCGGCGCTGTTCTACGGCGACAGCATGATCACCCCGGCGATTTCCGTGCTCTCGGCCATCGAGGGCCTGGGGCTGGCATTCGATGGCATCGACCATTGGGTGGTTCCGCTGTCATTGATTGTGCTGGTGGCATTGTTTCTGATTCAGCGCCATGGCACCGAGCGCATTGGCATTTTGTTCGGGCCGATCATGGTGGTCTGGTTTCTTGCCCTGGGAGCATTGGGTGCCTACGGTATCGCCCAGCATCCCGAGGTGCTCGAGGCGATGAACCCGGTCTGGGCGGTCCGCTTCTTTATCGTGCACCCGGGCATGGGTGTGGCAATCCTCGGTGCTGTAGTGCTGGCATTGACCGGTGCCGAGGCGCTCTATGCCGACATGGGCCATTTTGGCCGCAAGCCGATCGCCCGCGCCTGGTTCATCCTGGTGCTGCCGGCATTGGTGCTGAACTATTTCGGCCAGGGCGCGCTCTTGCTGGGCAACCCGGAGGCGGCGCGTAACCCTTTCTACCTGCTGGCGCCGGGCTGGGCCTTGATTCCTTTGGTAGGGCTTTCGACCATGGCGACGGTGATTGCCTCCCAGGCTGTGATTTCCGGTGCATTCTCGCTGACACGCCAAGCCATCCAGCTCGGTTACATTCCGCGTATGCATATCCAGCATACCTCCCATGACGAACAGGGCCAGATCTATATTGGCGCAGTCAACTGGGCGTTGATGGTGGCGGTGATTCTGCTGGTACTCGGCTTCGAGTCCTCGGGCGCGCTGGCTTCGGCTTATGGTGTGGCGGTAACCGGCACAATGCTGATGACCACCATCCTGGTTTCGGCGGTCATGCTGCTGTTGTGGAAATGGCCACCGGTCCTGGCGGTGCCCGTGTTGCTGGGCTTTCTCTTCGTCGATGGCCTGTTCTTTGCCGCCAACGTGCCGAAGATCGTCCAGGGCGGCGCCTTTCCGGTCATCGCGGGTATTGTCCTGTTCGTGCTCATGACCACCTGGAAGCGTGGCAAGCAAGTCCTGGTCGAACGCCTGGATGAAGGCGGGCTGCCGCTGCCAATTTTTATCAGCAGCATACGGGTGCAGCCACCACACCGGGTGGAGGGCACCGCCATATTCCTCACCGCACGGCCAGATGCTGTCCCTCATGCCTTGCTGCACAATTTGCTGCACAACCAGGTATTGCATAGTCAGGTAGTGCTGCTGACGGTGGTCAACGAAGATTCACCACGGGTGCCGGAGCAACACCGTTTCGAGGTGGAGAGTTATGGCGAGGGCTTTTTCCGGGTGATACTGCATTTCGGTTTCATGGATGAGCCGGATGTGCCGACAGCCCTGAAGTTGTGTCACCTCGACGAGCTGGATTTCAGCCCGATGCGCACCACCTATTTCCTCAGCCGCGAGACGGTGATCTCCTCCAAGCTGGTCGGGATGTCGCATTGGCGGGGGAGTTTGTTTGCTTTCCTGCTGAAGAATGCCAACAGCAACCTGCGCTTCTTCAACTTGCCGCTTAACCGGGTGATTGAATTGGGGACGCAGGTGGAAATCTGATTGGGCTGCACCTCGCGCACCCCGTTCCCACGCTCTGCCTCTCGTTCCCACGCGGAGCGTCAGTGGTGACCGGTAAAAATTTCGCGCTGTCGATGACGCCTGTATTGTTGGGCGGATCCAGAAGCTTTTGTGTTTCTGCCGGCCCCTTCCGCCCTTACGGCGGGTTACTTTTGCCCCAACAAAAGTAACCCGCCGTAAGGG
>CAYVPI010000099.1:0-19672 GCA_964453495.1 uncultured Pseudomonas sp.
ACCGTGGAAATACCGAAATACTCGCTCAACCATGCCGCCGAAGCGCCGCACTGATCCTAAGGAGCTGACATGAGCCTGAAATGGGTTGATGTGCTGGAAATCGCGATCCAGCTCGCCGAATCCAAGCCGGATGTGGATCCGCGTTACGTGAACTTCGTTGATCTGCACCAGTGGGTGCTGGCATTGCCGGAGTTCAGCGACGATCCGTCCCGTGGTGGCGAGAAGGTGCTTGAAGCCATTCAAGCGGCCTGGATCGACGAAGCGGACTGAGTTACACCGCACGCAGTTAGGCAATACCAAAGAACCCGCGTATAATTCGCGGGTTTAATTTTTCGCAAATTACCGTTTCTGGAGTTACACCATGGCTGTTCAACGTACTTTCTCCATCATCAAGCCTGACGCCGTTGCTAAAAACGTTACCGGCAAGATCGTTACCCGTTTCGAAGACGCTGGCCTGCGCGTTGTAGCTTCGAAAATGAAGCAGCTGTCCAAGGCTGAAGCCGAAGGCTTCTACGCCGAGCACAGCGAGCGCGGTTTCTTCGGTGACCTGGTTGCGTTCATGACTTCCGGCCCTGTTGTTGTTCAGGTTCTGGAAGGCGAAAACGCCATCGCTCGCAACCGTGAGCTGATGGGCGCTACCAACCCTAAAGAAGCTGCTGCCGGCACCATCCGCGCTGACTTCGCTGATTCCATCGACGCCAACGCTGTACACGGTTCGGACTCCGAAGCCGCAGCTGCTCGTGAAATCTCGTACTTCTTCGCAGCTACTGAAGTAACCACTCGCTAAGCATTGGCTTAAGAGTGAAGGTGAATCCATGACTACATCGACTGTAAAAACCAACCTGCTGGGTCTGACTCAACAGGAAATGGAAAAATTCTTCGACTCAATCGGGGAGAAGCGTTTCCGTGCCGGTCAGGTAATGAAATGGATTCACCACTTTGGCGTCGATGATTTCGACGCCATGACGAACGTCAGCAAGGCCTTGCGCGACAAGCTCAAGGTTATTGCTGAGGTCCGTGGTCCGGAAGTGGTCAGCGAGGACATCTCCAGCGACGGCACCCGTAAGTGGGTGGTGCGCGTGGCGTCCGGCAGCTGCGTCGAGACCGTGTACATTCCCCAGGGCAAACGCGGCACTTTGTGCGTTTCGTCCCAGGCAGGCTGTGCCCTGGATTGCAGTTTCTGCTCCACCGGCAAGCAAGGCTTCAACAGCAACCTCACCGCCGCCGAAGTGATCGGCCAGGTGTGGATTGCCAACAAATCCTTCGGCAGTGTCCCGGCTACCGTCGACCGTGCCATCACCAACGTGGTGATGATGGGCATGGGTGAGCCATTGCTGAACTTCGACAACGTGGTCGCCGCCATGCACCTGATGATGGACGACCTCGGCTACGGCATTTCCAAGCGCCGGGTGACCCTGTCCACCTCGGGCGTGGTGCCGATGATCGACGAACTGGCCAAGCACATCGACGTGTCCCTGGCCTTGTCGCTGCACGCGCCCAACGACGCGCTGCGCAACGAACTGGTTCCGATCAACAAGAAGTACCCGTTGAAAGTGCTGCTCGATTCCTGCCAGCGCTATATGTCCGCGTTGGGCGAGAAGCGCGTGCTGACCATCGAATACACCTTGCTCAAGGACGTCAACGACAAGCTCGAGCATGCGGTGGAAATGGTTGCGCTGCTCAAGAGTGTGCCGTGCAAGATCAACCTGATCCCGTTCAACCCGTTCCCGCACTCCGGTTACGAGCGCCCGAGCAACAACGCCATTCGTCGTTTCCAGGATCAGCTTCATCATGCCGGTTTCAACGTCACCGTCCGCACCACCCGTGGTGAAGACATCGACGCGGCCTGTGGTCAATTGGTAGGGCAGGTGCTGGATCGCACCCGTCGCAGCGAACGTTATATCGCCGTGCGTGAACTCAACGCCGACAACGATGTAGCGCAAGACGCCGCGAAATAACCAAGAGAGGATCTCTATGTCCCTGCGCTTTGCGCTGCTTTTGCTGTTGGCCAGCCTGTGTGCTGGCTGCGTGCTTTCGGGTGATTACAACCCGATGAAGACCAGCAAGGGCCGTGATGAAGCGCGTGAGGCCTATGTGCAACTCGGTATCGGGTATTTGCAACAAGGCATGACCGAGCGCGCCAAGGTTCCGTTGAAGAAAGCATTGGAGCTGGATGGCTCCGACCCTGATGCCAACGCGGCGCTGGGGCTGGTGTTCCAGGCCGAGATGGAACCGGAACTTGCCGACGAGCATTTTCGCAAGGCGCTGGCTTCCCGTCCCGCCGATGCACGAATCCTCAATAACTACGGCAGTTTTCTGTTCGAGCAGAAACGTTACAACGAAGCCTACGAGCGCTTTGAGCAAGCCGCTGCCGATACCCTGTATCCTGAGCGTTCGCGGGTGTTCGAGAACCTGGGCATGACCGCTGCGATGCTCGGTCAGCGCGATCTGGCCCGGCAGCAACTGGAAAAAGCCCTGCGCCTGAACCGCCAACAACCACGTGCATTGCTGGAAATGGCTGAGTTGTCTTACGAAGACAGGCATTATGTGCCCGCGCGTGACTATTACGACCGTTTTAGCCTGCTCACCGAGCAAAATGCACGTAGTCTATTGCTCGGCGTTCGGCTGGCAAAAGTGTTTGAAGATCGCGACAAGGCCGCCAGTTTTGGCCTGCAACTAAAACGACTCTATCCCGGTACGCCGGAATATCAGCAATACCTGTCGGAGCAATGATGAAAGCGGCGCATCCCGAAGTAGTAGCATCGACTCGCGTCAACCCCGGTGAGACCCTGCGCCAGGCCCGTGAGAACAAAGGCTGGTCGCTGCCAGAGGTGGCGATCAAGCTCAACCTCACCCAGGTTTCCCTGGCCAACCTGGAAGCCGGTGCTTTCGACAAGCTGCCGGGGCATACCTTTGCCCGTGGCTACATACGCGCCTATGCCAAACTGCTGGGGATGGACCAGGCTCCACTGGTCCAGGCCTTTGACCAGGTCACCGGCACCCACGCCCAGGGCAGTGACGTCCACAGCCTGGGGCGTATCGAAGAGCCAGTGCGGCTGTCGCACAACATCTTGCGCATCGTCAGCCTGGTGTTGCTGGTGGTGGTGATCGGCGGCGGTTTCTTCTGGTGGCAAGACCAGACCAGCCTGCGTGGCAAGGACCTGGCCAGCCTGGCCATGGAACATGTTGAAGTCGAAAGCGCCGATGGCACCACCCAGATTCATCAGCTCGACGAGCCTGAAGACCAGGCCGTGAGCGAGTCCGAAAAAGGTGAAGAAACGGTTCTGAACCTTGATCAGGGCCAGGCTGCCACAGATCCTGCTGCCACACCGGCATCTGCCGAAGCCGCCGCGCCATCGCCAGCCGCCGCAGCTGTTGCCGCTGCTCCGGTTGTTGCGCCGGCAGCGCCTGTAGCGATGGTTCCGGTGGCTCCTGCTCCGGTCGCGCCTGCTACTCCTGCTACTCCTGCCGCTCCGGTAGCTTCGGTGGCAACCGTTGCGCCGACCGCTCCAGTCGCTCCCGCCACTCCTGCGCCTGGCACGGGTGCCGGCAAGGTGCACATGCAATTCGTTGCCGACTGCTGGACTCAACTCACCGACGGCAATGGCAAAGTGTTGTTCAGTGGGCTCAAGCGCAAGGGCGACAGCCTCGACCTGAGCGGCAAGCCTCCTTTTTCGCTGCGTCTGGGCTTTGCCCGTGGTGTGCAAGTGTCCTACAACGGCCAGGCCGTGGATGTAGCGCCTTTTACCAGTGGCGAGACTGCTCGCCTGAAGCTAGGGCAATAAGTCATGCACGGCGAATCTCCGATCAAACGGCGCGAATCTCGTAAAATCTGGGTGGGCTCCGTGCCTGTCGGCGGTGATGCACCTATCGCCGTACAGAGCATGACCAACACCGATACCAACGATGTTGCCGCGACCGTCGCACAAATCAACCGCCTGGTGGATGCCGGGGTGGATATCGTCCGCATTTCAGTGCCGGATATGGATGCTGCCGAGGCCTTCGGCAAGATCAAGCAGTTGGTCCAGGTGCCACTGGTTGCCGATATCCATTTCGACTACAAGATCGCCTTGCGCGTTGCCGAACTGGGCGTGGACTGCCTGCGGATCAACCCGGGCAATATCGGCCGTGAAGATCGCGTGCGCGCCGTGGTCGATGCCGCGCGTGACCGGGGTATTCCGATCCGCATCGGCGTCAATGCCGGTTCCCTGGAAAAAGACCTGCAAAAGAAGTACGGCGAGCCAACACCTGCAGCGCTGGTGGAATCGGCCCTGCGCCACGTGGAGCACCTTGATCGCCTGGATTTCCAGGACTTCAAGGTCAGCGTAAAGGCCTCTGACGTGTTCATGGCCGTCGAAGCCTATCGCCTGTTGGCCAAACAGATCATCCAGCCGCTGCACCTGGGCATCACCGAAGCCGGTGGCTTGCGCTCCGGCACGGTGAAATCCGCCGTGGGCCTCGGTATGCTGCTCGCCGAGGGGATTGGCGATACCATCCGCATCTCGCTGGCGGCCGACCCGGTCGAGGAAGTGAAGGTCGGTTACGACATCCTCAAGTCCTTGCACCTGCGTTCGCGGGGTATCAACTTCATCGCCTGCCCGAGCTGCTCGCGGCAGAATTTCGATGTGGTCAAGACCATGAACGAGTTGGAAGGGCGCCTGGAAGATTTGTTGGTGCCGCTGGATGTCGCGGTGATCGGTTGCGTGGTCAATGGCCCCGGCGAAGCCAAGGAGGCCCATGTCGGCCTCACCGGCGGTACGCCGAACCTGATCTATATCGACGGCAAGCCGGCGCAAAAATTGACGAATGACAACCTGGTCGACGAGCTGGAAAAGCTCATTCGGCAGAAGGCGGCCGAAAAGGTCGAAGCCGACGCGGCATTGATCGCCCGCGGCTGATCGGGCCTTTTGACAAAGAATCGCTAAGGATTATCTGTGAGTAAATCTCTGCAAGCCATCCGGGGCATGAACGACATCCTGCCCGAGCAGACGCCCCTGTGGCGCTATTTCGAGGGCACCGTTGCCGGTTTGCTGGATAACTACGGTTATCGGCAGATCCGCATGCCGATCGTCGAGTTCACCGAGCTGTTCAAGCGCTCGATCGGCGAAGTCACCGACATCGTCGAAAAAGAGATGTACACCTTCGAGGACCGCAACGGCGATTCGCTGACCCTGCGCCCTGAAGGCACCGCTGCCTGCGTGCGCGCCGTGCTCGAGCATGGCATCACTGGCGGTGGCCAGGTGCAGAAACTCTGGTACATCGGCCCGATGTTCCGCCACGAGCGTCCGCAGAAAGGCCGCTATCGCCAGTTTCACCAGATTGGCGTGGAAGTCTTCAACCTCGACGGGCCGGACATCGATGCCGAGTTGATCGTGCTGACCTGGCGCCTCTGGGGCCAATTGGGTATCCGTGACGCGGTCAAGCTCGAGCTCAACAGCCTGGGCACCAGCGAAGCCCGTGGTCGTTATCGCGATGCGCTGGTGGAATTCTTGTCGGCACGCATGGATCGCCTCGACGAAGACAGCCAGCGCCGCCTGAAGACCAACCCGTTGCGCATCCTCGACACCAAGGTGCCGGAAACCCAGGCCTTGCTGGCCGATGCGCCGAAACTTGCAGACTACCTCGACGATGAGTCGCGCCTGCACTTCGAAGGCCTCAAGGCCCGCCTGGATGCCGCTGGCATTCCGTACGTGCTCAACCCCAAGCTGGTGCGCGGCCTGGACTACTACAGCAAAACCGTATTCGAGTGGGTGACCGACAAGCTCGGCGCCCAGGGCACCGTGTGTGCCGGTGGTCGTTACGATGGCCTGGTCGAGCAGATGGGCGGCAAGCCGACTACTGGCGTTGGCTTTGCCATGGGCATCGAGCGCCTGATTCTGCTGCTTGAAACCTTGCAACAGATTCCCGAATCCATTGCCCGTCAGGTTGATGTATACCTGTGCGCCTTTGGCGAACAGGCCGAGTTGGCGGGCCTGGCCCTGTCCGAACGTGTACGCGACCGTCTGCCGGGCTTGCGCCTGCAGGTCAATGCCGGCGGTGGCAGCTTCAAGAGCCAGTTCAAGAAGGCAGACAAGAGCGGTGCGCTGTTCGCCTTGATCCTGGGGGACGACGAACTGGCGCAACAAGTGGTAGGTTTCAAACCCCTGCGTGGCCAGGGCGAACAACAAAACATTGCCTTCGATGCTCTGGCCGAGCATCTGGCGACCTGCGTCGTGCAGGCTTGAAGCTGGTTAACAGCCGATTTAGCGAATAGGAGTATTGGGGTGTCGAGTACTGAAGAAGAGCAACTCGCGGCTGTAAAGGATTGGTGGCAGCGTAACGGCAAGCCCCTGTTGACCGGTGGCCTGCTGGCGCTGGTGATCGTGTTCGGCTGGCAAGCCTGGCAAAAGCATCAGGGTAATCAGGCGCAAGGGGCTTCGAACCTCTACCAGGCGCTGCTGGAAACCACGCTGACCCCGACTGGCAAGCCTGACACGGCCAAGGTGGCCGAGCTGGCTGGCAAGCTCAAGAGCGAGTTCGCCGGCACAGCCTATGCCCAATACGGCAGCCTGTTCGTGGCCAAGGTGGCTGTGGACGCGGGCAAGCTTGACGACGCTGCAAGCGAACTCAAGAGCGTGCTGGACAAGCCTGCCGATGCCACTTTGGGCGAAATTTCCCGTCAGCGTCTGGCGCGTGTACTGGCAGCCCAGAACAAGGCCGACGATGCCCTGAAACTGCTTGAAGGTGATGCCGACAAGGCCTTCCAGGCCAGCCGTGAAGAGCTTCGGGGTGACCTGCTGGTGCAACTGGGTCGCCGCGACGACGCCCATGCCGCGTATAAAAAAGCCAAGGCCGCGCTGTCCGATGAAGCGGCTGTCGGTGGCCTGCAACTCAAGCTCGACGACTTGGCCAAAGGGGATGCGTGACGTGATCCGTTGGAAACATGCAGCATTGCTGGCCCTGGCGCTTCTGGCGGCGGGTTGCAGCAGCAACAGCAAGAAAGAACTGCCACCGGCAGAACTGACCGACTTCAAGGAAGAAGTGGTCCTGAAGAAGCAATGGAGCCGTTCGATCGGCGACGGCCAGGGTGAAACCTTCAACATGCTGGTGCCTGCCATTGAAAACGAGCGTATCTTCGCCGCCGACGTCTCTGGCGTGGTGATGGCGATGGACCGCTACAATGGCGATGTGCTCTGGAAGAAAGACCTGGAGCTGCCAGTCTCCGGCGCCGTTGGTGTGGGTTATGGCCTGGTCATGATCGGCACCCTCAAGGGAGAAGTCGTGGCCCTGGATGCCATCAGTGGTGAAGAAAAGTGGCGCTCGCGCGTCACCAGTGAAGTGCTTGCGCCGCCAGCCACCAATGGTGACGTGGTGGTCGTGCAGACCCAGGACGACCGTATCATTGGCCTGGATGCCGCCACCGGAAACCAGCGCTGGATCTACGAAAGCACCCCAGCGGTACTGACCCTGCGTGGCACCGGTGCACCGATTGTGACCAACCGCCTGGCGGTTGCCGGTCTTTCCACCGGTAAGGTCGTCGCCCTGGACACCCAGAACGGCGTGCCGGTCTGGGAGCAGCGCGTGGCAATCCCACAAGGTCGTTCCGAGCTCGACCGCGTGGTCGATATCGACGGTGGCCTGTTGTTGTCCGGCGGCATCCTCTACGTGGCCAGCTATCAGGGCCGGGTTGCCGGTCTGGACCTGGAATCGGGCCGCGTACTCTGGCAGCGTGATGCTTCCAGCTACGCGGGCGTGTCCCAGGGCTTTGGCAGCGTCTACGTGAGCCTGGCGTCGGGCACCGTCGAAGGTATCGACGAGCGTTCGTCTTCGGCATTGTGGAGCAACGATTCGCTGGCCCGTCGCCAACTGTCGGCGCCAGAAGTGTTTTCCAGCTATGTAGCGGTAGGCGACCTGGAAGGTTACCTGCACCTGCTGAGCCAGGTGGATGGCCGTTTTGTCGGCCGCGAGCGCATCGACAGCGATGGCTTGCGCGCACGTCCACTGGTGGTAGGCGACACGATTTACGTGTACGGCAACAGCGGCAAGCTGGAAGCGCTGACAATCAAGTAATGCGTTAGCTATGCTTGGGGTAACCAACCCCAAGCGGCCTTGCTCTGCAAGGCTTGCGGCACTTCATGTGCTGCCCCGAGCACCAGCCGCTGCCTAGCAGCGGCTTTTGTATTTTCTGAAATAACGAAGTGGAGAGCCGCATGGTTCCCGTAATCGCCCTGGTGGGCCGACCGAACGTCGGCAAGTCCACCTTGTTCAACCGCCTGACCAGGACTCGTGACGCCATCGTCGGCGACTTGTCCGGTCTGACCCGTGATCGCCAGTACGGTGAGGCCAAGTGGCAAGGGCGTTCCTACATTCTGGTCGACACCGGCGGTATCTCCGGTGACGAGCACGGTATGGACGAAAAAATGGCCGAGCAGTCGCTGCTGGCCATTGAAGAAGCGGATGTCGTTCTGTTCCTGGTAGATGCCAAGGCCGGTTTTACCGCCGCCGACCAGATGATCGCCGAGCATTTGCGCAAACGTAACAAGCGTTCCTACGTGGTCGCCAACAAGGTCGACAACATCGACCCGGAAATGGCCCGCGCCGAATTCGCCCCGTTGGGCATGGGCCACGCGATCCCGATCGCCGGTGCTCACGGTCGTGGCATCACCCAGATGCTGGAAATCGCCCTGAGCGACTTCCCGAAAGACGATGACGAACAGGAAGAAGGCGAGGAAGAGATCGTTGCCGAAGGCGAGGAAGCCAAGCGCATTCCTGGCCCGAGCGAAAAAGACGGGATCAAGATCGCCATCATCGGTCGCCCGAACGTCGGCAAGTCGACCCTGGTCAACCGCATGCTCGGTGAAGACCGCGTAATCGTGTATGACCAACCCGGCACTACCCGCGACAGTATCTACATCCCGTTCGAGCGCAACGACGAGAAGTACACGCTGATCGACACGGCCGGTGTGCGCAAGCGCGGCAAGATCCACGAGGAAGTCGAAAAATTCTCGGTGGTCAAGACCCTGCAGGCGATTAAGGATGCCAACGTCGTCATCTTCGTGATGGACGCCCGTGAAGGTGTGGTCGACCACGACCTGAACCTGCTGGGCTTCGCCCTGGAGGCCGGTCGCGCTATCGTCATCGCCCTGAACAAGTGGGACGGGATGCAGCCGAGCGAGCGCGACTATGTGAAGACCGAGCTGGAACGCCGGTTGTTCTTCGTCGACTTCGCCGACATTCACTTCATTTCGGCACTGCACGGCACCGGCGTGGGCAATCTGTACCAATCGGTACAGGCTTCGTTCAAGTCGGCGATTACCCGCTGGCCAACCAGCCGCCTGACCCAGATCCTCGAAGACGCGGTCAGCGAGCACCAGCCACCGATGGTCAACAGCCGCCGGATCAAGCTGCGTTACGCTCACCTGGGTGGCGCCAACCCGCCGTTGATCGTGATTCACGGTAACCAGGTCGAGAAAGTACCGAATTCGTACGTTCGTTACCTGGAAAACACCTATCGTCGGGTGTTGAAACTGGTAGGTACGCCGATCCGCATCGAGTTCAAGGGCGGAGACAACCCGTACGAAGGCAACAAGAACACGCTGACCGACCGCCAGGTCAACAAGAAGCGCCGCTTGATGTCGCACCACAAGAAGACCGAGAAGAAGCGCCGCGACAAGCGCTGATTGTTCAATCGCTGGCAAGCCCGCTCCCACAAATTCTGTAGGAGCGGGCTTGCCCGCGATAAGGCCCAAAGGGCCTTCAATCAAAAAGGGCGCCACTAGGCGCCTTTTTCACGTCCGCTCAATGGGATATCCTCAAAGCCACCCGCGCCGCCAAGAGCCGGGTGTCCAGCAGGGAATGGCCCATGATCAGCAGTAAGTTGCCGAATGTCGGCACGACCATCTTCACTCGCATGTCTGCGTTGGCCAATGAGACCGGCGCGCTCAACCTCTCCCAGGGTTTTCCTGACTTCGCAGCGCCACAGGCACTGTGTGACGCAGTGGGGCAACACATCGCCGCCGGTCACAACCAGTATTCGCCTATGGCCGGCTTGCCGGTATTGCGCGAACAGGTCGCGGCCAAGATTGCTCGCAGCTATGGCGTAAAGGTCGATGCCGATACCGAAGTGACCATCACCCCGGGGGCGACCGAGGCGATCTTCTGTGCCATTTCGGCGGTGATCCACCCTGGCGATGAGGTCATCGTTTTCGATCCGGCCTATGACAGCTACGAGCCATCGGTCGAGCTGGCCGGTGGCCGCTGCGTGCATGTGCAGCTGAGCCCCGAGGAATTTGCCATCGATTGGCAAAAGCTCACGGATGCGCTGAGTCCGCGCACACGCATGATTATCCTCAACAGCCCGCACAACCCGAGTGGGGCGCTGATCAGTCACGCCGAGCTGGAGCAGTTGGCGAAGCTGATCGAAGATCGCGATATTTATCTGGTCAGCGATGAAGTCTATGAGCACCTGGTTTTCGATGGCGTACACCATGCCAGCGTGCTGGCCCATGAGGCGCTGTATCAGCGCGCCTTCGTGGTCAGCTCGTTCGGCAAGACCTACCATGTCACCGGCTGGAAAACCGGCTACGTGGTGGCCCCACCGGCCCTGACCGCAGAACTGCGCAAGGTGCACCAGTACGTCAACTTCTGCGGCGTGACCCCGCTGCAGTGGGCATTAGCCGACTTCATGGCGCAGCACCCGGAGCATGTCGAAGAGTTGCCAGCGTTCTACCAGGCCAAGCGCGACCTGTTCTGCGACTTGCTGGCCGCTTCACGCTTCACCTTCACCCGCGTGCCGGGCACCTATTTCCAGATGGTCGATTATTCGGCCATCCGCCCGGACCTCAATGACGTCGAGATGTCCCTGTGGCTGACGCGCGAACATGGTGTAGCGACCATTCCGATCTCGGTCTTTTATCAGCAACCCATCGCCGAACAGCGCCTGGTGCGCCTGTGCTTTGCCAAACGCGAGGAGACGCTGCGCCAGGCAGCGGAAAAACTATGCGCGATCTGAGTAACCTGCCCAACCTGAATGTAGCCCTGGTGCAAACCACCCTGGCCTGGCATGACCGTACGGCCAACCTTCAGCATTTTGAGGCGCTGATCGAGCAGGCACGGGGCGCTGACCTGATCATTCTGCCGGAGATGTTCACCACCGGCTTTTCCATGGATTCTCAGAGCCTGTCGGAGCTGGAAAACGGGCCGACATCCAAGTGGCTGAAGGCCCAGGCGAAAAAGCTCGATGCAGTGGTCACCGGCAGCATCATCATCGAGGCCGCCGACGGCAGTCACCGCAACCGCTTGCTCTGGGCGCGACCTGACGGCGAAATACTGCACTACGACAAGCGCCATCTGTTTCGCATGGCCGGTGAGCACAAGCACTACACGCCGGGCGAGCGTCAGGTGCAGTTCGAGCTCAAGGGCTGGCGCATTCGTCCGCTGATCTGCTACGACCTGCGCTTTCCGGTGTGGAGCCGCGATGCCCAGGATACGGACCTGTTGATCTATACCGCCAACTGGCCGGGAGCACGTCGGTTGCACTGGAACCGGCTATTGCCGGCACGGGCAATCGAGAACCTGTGCTATGTGGCCGCGGTTAACCGCGTAGGTACAGATGGCAAGGGCTTCGCTTACACCGGCGACAGTCAGGTCCTGGATTTCCAGGGTGAAAGCCTGCTCAGCGTCGGGGAAGCCGATGGGGTGTTTCAGGTGTGCCTGAGTGCGGTGGAACTGGCGGCGTACCGGACGAGGTTTCCAGCGAACCTGGATGCAGATGTGTTTGAGTTGCGATGAGGCCAGGCCTGCTACAACCAAACCATAAAAAACCGGCCCAAAGGCCGGTTTTTTTACATCAGGCGATTATCACGCCGCCTTGGCTTCCTGCTGGCTCAGCGAGCGGTTCAGTGCACTGAACAGCGCCTTGAAGCTGGCTGTGGTGATGTTTTCATCGATGCCGACACCATGCACAGGACGCTCGCCGGCTACGCGCAGTTCGATGTAGGCCGCAGCTTTCGCGTTGGTGCCCGCACCGATGGCGTGTTCGTTGTAGTCCATGATCTCGACTGCGATTGGCAGGCCGGCCACCAGCGCTTCCAGGGCACCGTTGCCCTTGCCGCGCCAGTGCACGGTCTCGCCGTCGCTGCTGACTTCCACTTCGACCTTGCTGTTGCCGTTTTCTTCCTGCAGGCGATGGCTGACCAAGGCGTAGGGCAGGTTGGCTTGCAGGTATTCCTTCTGCAGCAAGGAATAGATCTGCTGTGCGGTCATCTCCAGGCCCAGGCGGTCGGTTTCACCCTGCACGACCTGGCTGAACTCGATCTGCATGCGGCGTGGCAGGCTGATACCGTATTCCTGCTCGAGCAGGTAGGTGATGCCGCCCTTGCCGGACTGGCTGTTGACGCGAATCACCGCCTCGTAGCTGCGGCCGATGTCGGCCGGGTCGATCGGCAGGTACGGGACTTCCCACAGGGCGTCGTCTTTCTGCTGGGCGAAGCCCTTGCGGATGGCATCCTGGTGCGAACCGGAGAAGGCAGTGTGGACCAGGTCGCCGACATACGGATGACGTGGGTGCACTGGCAGCTGGTTGCACTCTTCGACCACCTTGCGCACGCCGTCGATGTCCGAGAAGTCCAGCTCAGGGTCGATGCCCTGGGTATAGAGGTTCAAGCCCAGGGTAACCAGGTCGACGTTACCGGTGCGCTCGCCGTTGCCGAACAGGCAGCCTTCGACACGGTCGGCACCGGCCATCAGGCCCAGTTCGGTGGCAGCGACACCGGTGCCACGGTCGTTGTGGGTGTGCAGGCTGATGATCACGCTGTCACGGCGCGACACATTGCGGCAGAACCATTCGATCTGGTCGGCGTAGATGTTCGCCGTCGAGACTTCGACGGTGGCCGGCAGGTTGAGGATGATCTTGTGCTCAGGCGTCGGATTCCAGACTTCAATTACCGCGTCGCAGACTTCCTTGGCGAACTCCAGTTCGGTGGCGCTGAAGGTTTCCGGCGAGTACTGGAAGGTCCACTGGGTTTCCGGTTGTTGAGCGGCGTATTTGACGAACAGCTTGGCAGCGTTCACGGCGATCTCTTTCACGCCGTCCTTGTCCTGGTTGAAGACAATGCGGCGGAACGATGGGCTGGTCGCGTTGTACAGGTGAACGATGGCTTTTTTCGCGCCGCGCAGGGATTCGAACGTACGGGCGATCAGGTCTTCACGGGCCTGGGTCAGCACCTGGATGGTGGTGTCGTCCGGAATGTGGCCTTCTTCGATCAGGCTGCGCACGAAGTCGAAGTCGGTCTGCGAGGCAGACGGGAAAGAGGCCTCGATTTCCTTGACGCCGACGCTGACCAGGGTCTTCCAGAAACGCAGCTTCTTGGCCGAATCCATGGGTTCGATCAGCGATTGGTTGCCATCGCGCAGGTCGGAACTGCACCAGATCGGCGCGACGGTAATGGTCTTGGACGGCCAGGTACGGTCAGGCAGATCGACGGTGGGGAATGCGCGGTATTTTTTCGACGGGTCTTTGAGCATGGTCATGGAAGCAATCCTTTAATGTGCGGCCTGTGAAAAGGGCCCGCCAAGAGAACAAGAGATGAATAGGCGAGGCGACGCGATTCAGCTTGGCAGTCGGGCACTGACCAGGCAGAGGCTGCGGTGTTGACGAAGCTGGATAAGGGTGTGAGAGGTCTTCATGTCTTCAACCCTAACCATTGGGGTGAAAGATGGCAAGCCTTGCTGAAAAATTGAGATAAATGTTCTATAGGTGTTTTAAATCGAGATTATTTTGCGCTGAAGGTCGGGTGATTATAAAAAAATTGCGCAGCATTTTGGCTCTGCGCAATTCCCGTAGCAGGGCTGTATGTCAGGGCTGGAATGCCCCAATGAATATCGCCGGATCGACCCGCGCATCGTTCAAGCTGACATTCCAGTGCATATGTGGCCCGGTGGCGCGCCCAGTGGCGCCGACGCGGCCGACAACCCCGCCGCGGGCCAGGCTCTGGCCGACTTTGACGTCAATCTTAGACATATGGCAGAACATGCTGATAAAGCCCTGGCCATGATCGACGAACACGGTATTACCGTTGAAGAAGTAGTCGCCAATCAGGATCACCTTGCCGGCAGCCGGGGTCTTGATCGGCGTGCCCGTGGCAACGGCGAAGTCCAGGCCGGCGTGAGGGTTGCGTTCTTCACCATTGAAGAAGCGGCGTACGCCGAAGCGGCTCGATAATGGACCGTTCACCGGCTTGTCCAGCAACAGGTTGCTCGGCGTGCCAGGGCTGAAGCTGCGGTACGCAGCCAGTTGCTCGGCCAGTTCACGCTCGAAGCGTTTCAGGTCAGCCGGGTTCGGGTTGACCTGGCGCTGGTTTTTCAGAGTGATACGTTGTTCCGGGTAAGCCTTGCTGGCAACCGAGAAGTTCAGGGTGCGGCCGGCAGAGGTGAGTTGAGCTGGCCCCGGCTTGAGGGTTAGCGGCAGCCCGACGATAGCCAGCCAGTTGTTCTGTTCCTTGACCACCAATACCGGCCTGCCACCGAAGCTGGCCTGTGGGGCGCGTTCGGCCGTGCCCAGGTCGATGACAGCAACGCCACCCGGAACGGGCTTGTTGAGCATGCGGGTGATGTAGCTGGCATGGGCCTGGCTGGTAAACACCAGGCACAGCAGTAGCAATGGGGCGAGAAAACGTGGCATGGATCAATCCAGTAAAGAAAGCGTGACCGGGGTCAGGTGGTTGTCCTCGACGCGTACCTGCAACTCGCCTTCGCCCAGGCGCGCGGTGAGGCGCTGGCCGGTGTGGGTTTGGTCGGCACGGCGGATGGCCTGGCCGCGCTCGTCGAGCAAAATGCTGTAGCCGCGGGCGAGGGTGGCCAGGGGGCTGACTACCTGCAGCGTCTGGATTTGAGCCTGCAAACGCAGGCGCCGTGCATTGAGGCCGGCATGCATGGCCCGGGGCAGGCGTTCGGCGAGGGTATCAATGCGCTGCTTGAGCAGGGCCAGGGTACGGCCAGGGTGTTGGGCGGCCAGGCGGGTGTCGAGCCGGGCCAGGCGCTCGCGGCGGTTGTTCAGGCGTTGCTCGAAAGCGCGGCGCAAACGCATGTCCAGGTCGTCCAGGCGCTGGGCCTGCTGGCGCAGGCGCTCGCCCGGATGGCGCAGGCGCCGGGTCAGTCCATCGAGGCGCAGGCGGTCATGGGCCAGGCGGTTCTGGATGCGCAGCAGCAGGCGCCGTTGCAGGCTTTCTATGCGGCGATGCAGGTCGCTGGAATCCGGCGCCAGCAGTTCGGCGGCGGCCGAAGGTGTTGGCGCACGCACGTCGGCGACGAAGTCGCAGATCGACACATCGGTTTCATGGCCGACCGCACTGACGATTGGCGTGACGCAGGCATCCACGGCCCGGGCAACGGCTTCTTCGTTGAAGCACCAGAGGTCTTCCAGCGAACCGCCACCACGGGCCAGGATAATGGCATCGAAGCCACGGGCATCGGCCAGTTGCAAGGCGCGGACGATCTGCCCAATGGCTTCGCGGCCCTGCACGGCAGTCGGAATCAGCGTCAGTTCGACTTGTGGGGCGCGGCGCCGGAATACACTGATGATGTCGCGGATCACCGCACCGGTGGGCGAGCTGACGATGCCGATGCGCTGTGGATGGGCAGGCAGGGCAACCTTGCGTTCGGCGCTGAACAGCCCTTCGGCGCTGAGTTTTTCCTTCAGCGCATCGAAGGCCAGGCGCAGTGCGCCGTCGCCGGCAGGCTCGACGGTGTCGAGAATCAATTGGTAGTCGCCGCGGCCCTCGAACAGTGAGACCTTGCCGCGTACTTTCACCGCCAGGCCGTCTTTCAGCGCCTGGCGCACTCGCGCTGCATTCTGCCGGAACAGGGCACAACGCACCTGGGCGCCGCTATCCTTGAGGGTGAAATACACGTGGCCGGAGGCGGGACGGGCGAGGTTGGAGATCTCACCTTCAACCCAGATGTTGCTGAACACATCTTCAAGCAGCACCCGCGCACGGCCGTTGAGTTGGCTGACGGTGAGGACTTCGCGGTCGAGACCGAGGCGTTGGAAGGGGTCTTTAATCATGGGGTGCATGATAAGGGTATTGGGTGGGGAATCTCCATCGTGATGATCTTGAGGGCCTCATCGCGGGCAAGCCCGCTCCTACAGAGGTTGCGCCGGACCTGTAGGAGCGGGCTTGCCCGCGATGAGGCCAGATCAGACGAACACTTGACCCCAAGCGGCAGGATATTAAGCTGCCGCCCTAAAGCATCCAGCAGGTCCGCACCATGGTCACCCAAAGCATCATCGTCCCGAAAATCTCCACGCTGCCCGTCCATGAACCCCGGGCAAGGGCGATCCTGCGCTGGCTTGTCCGCAAGAATATCATCCAGGAACAATTGACCACCTGTGGCCGCACCGGCAACCACATGGCCCACGCCATCGCCCTTGGCGCACGGGATGTGGTGCTGCGCCCGGAGCTGCTGCCATTCGATCAGCCGATCAATGGCCTGGAAGTCATCACCAAGCGCTGCATCTATACACCCTTGCTCGGTTTTCTCGAGGAGGCGGGCTGCCCCGAATGCCGCAAGGAGATCGGCGAGGCCTTGTTCGACAGCCTTGAAGAGTGGATGCCCGGCCAGACCGATAACTTCACCTGCCCCTTGTGTGGGCATGAAGACGATATCAATGGCTTTTTGTACCTGCAGCCGTGCGCTTTTTCCAACCTGGGGTTCATCTTCAACAACTGGGCAGAGGCGGGATTCAAGCAGGAATTTCTCGACGAATTTGCCGATTGGCTCGATCACCCGGTCGCCAATGTACTGGTGCAGCTGCCGTAGACGTGATTTACATTGAGCCTGGGCCAATGTATGAGTATAATGGCGCGCTTCCATTTTTCCCGCTCGGGAGCCCCCGCGATGCTGCGTATCAGCCAAGAAGCTCTGACCTTCGACGACATTCTCCTTGTACCCGGTTATTCCGAGGTCCTACCTAACGAAGTCAGTCTCAAGACCCGTTTGACCCGTGGCATCGAGCTGAATATTCCGTTGGTTTCCGCCGCCATGGACACCGTGACCGAAGCCCGTCTGGCCATTGCCATGGCCCAGGAAGGCGGCATCGGCATCATCCACAAGAACATGACCATCGAGCAGCAAGCTGCCGAAGTGCGCAAGGTCAAGAAGTTCGAAGCCGGCGTGGTCAAGGACCCGATCACCATCGAGGCTGATGCCACGGTGCGTGACCTGTTCGAGCTGACCCGCCTGAACAACATTTCCGGCGTACCGGTGCTGCACAATGGCGACCTGGTCGGCATCGTGACTTCCCGCGACGTACGCTTCGAAAACCGTCTGGATGCCACTGTTCGTGAAGTGATGACGCCTAAAGAGCGTCTGGTCACGGTCAAGGAAGGCGCCGACAAGAACGAAGCGCGCGAGCTGCTGCACAAGCACCGCATCGAGCGCGTGCTGATCGTCGACGACAAGTTCGCCCTCAAAGGCATGATGACCGTCAACGACATCGAAAAAGCCAAGGCTTACCCGCTGGCCAGCAAGGACGATCAAGGTCGTCTGCGTGTTGGCGCAGCAGTCGGTACCGGTAAAGACACCGGTGACCGCGTCGCTGCCCTGGTCAATGCCGGCGTTGATGTGGTGGTGGTCGACACCGCACACGGTCACTCCAAAGGCGTGATCGACCGCGTTCGCTGGGTCAAACAGAATTTCCCTGAAGTGCAGGTCATCGGCGGCAACATCGCCACCGGCGCTGCTGCCAAGGCCCTGGCCGAAGCCGGCGCTGATGCGGTCAAGGTCGGTATCGGCCCTGGCTCGATCTGCACCACCCGTATCGTCGCCGGTGTCGGCGTCCCGCAAATCAGTGCCATCGCCAACGTCGCCGCTGCCCTTGAAGGCACTGGCGTTCCGTTGATCGCCGACGGCGGCATCCGCTTCTCCGGTGACCTGTCCAAGGCCATCGTCGCCGGTGCTTCGGCCGTGATGATGGGCTCGATGTTCGCCGGTACCGAAGAGGCTCCGGGCGAGATCGAACTGTTCCAGGGTCGTTCCTACAAGGCTTACCGTGGCATGGGTTCGCTGGGTGCAATGTCCCAGGCCCAGGGTTCTTCGGACCGTTACTTCCAGGATTCCTCGGCCGGCGCCGAGAAGCTGGTACCCGAAGGCATCGAAGGCCGTGTGCCGTACAAGGGCACCCTGACTGCGATCATCCACCAGCTGATGGGCGGCCTGCGTTCCTCGATGGGTTACACCGGCAGCGCCAACATCGAAGAAATGCGCACCAAGCCTGAGTTCGTGCGCATCACCGGTGCCGGCATGGCCGAGTCCCATGTGCATGACGTACAGATCACCAAAGAAGCGCCAAACTACCGCGTAGGTTGAGCCTTCAAGCAAAAAGTTAATCAACCGGGGCTGTGTTAATCAGCCCCGAGTTGTTTCTGAATCACGACTGTTTCTGAATTTTTTAGACGAGACTGAATCATGGCCCTCGACATTCACGCTCACCGCATCCTGATCCTCGACTTCGGTTCCCAGTACACCCAGCTGATCGCCCGCCGCGTGCGTGAAATCGGCGTGTACTGCGAACTGCATCCGTTCGACATGGACGAAGATGCGATCCGCGAATTCGCTCCTAAAGGCGTCATCCTCGCCGGCGGCCCCGAGTCCGTGCACGTCGCCGACAGCCCGCGCTGCCCACAGGCAGTGTTCGATCTGGGCGTACCGGTTTTCGGTATCTGCTACGGCATGCAGACCATGGCCGAGCAACTGGGCGGCAAGGTTGAAGGTTCCGAACTGCGTGAGTTCGGTTACGCCCGCGTGGACGTGGTCGGCAAGAGCCGCCTGCTCGACGGCATCGAAGACCACATCGACGCCGATGGCCTGTTCGGCCTCGACGTATGGATGAGCCACGGTGACAAGGTCACCAGGATGCCGGAAGACTTCCACATCCTGGCCAGCACCCCGAGCTGCCCGATCGCCGGCATGTTCAGCGATGATCGTCGCTACTACGGCGTGCAGTTCCACCCGGAAGTGACCCATACCAAGCAAGGTGGTCGCATCCTTTCGCGTTTCATCCTCGACATCTGCGGCTGCGAAGCGCTGTGGACGCCGTCGAAGATTGCCGAAGACGCCATCGCCCAGGTCCGTGCCCAGGTCGGCACCGACAACGTATTGCTCGGCCTGTCCGGCGGCGTGGACTCTTCGGTGGTTGCCGCGTTGCTGCACAAGGCCATCGGCGACCAACTGACCTGCGTCTTCGTCGACAACGGCCTGCTGCGTCTGCACGAAGGCGAGCAAGTGATGGCCATGTTCGCCGAGAACATGGGCGTCAAGGTGATCCGCGCCAACGCCGAAGATCAGTTCCTGAACAACCTGGCTGGCGAAGCGGACCCGGAGAAGAAGCGCAAGATCATCGGCCGTACCTTCATTGACGTGTTCGATGCCGAGTCGAACAAGCTTGATAACATCAAGTACCTGGCCCAGGGCACCATCTACCCGGACGTGATCGAGTCGGCTGGCGCCAAGAGCGGCAAGGCCCACGTGATCAAGTCGCACCACAACGTGGGTGGTTTGCCGGAAGAAATGAACCTCAAGCTGGTCGAGCCGCTGCGCGAGCTGTTCAAGGACGAGGTCCGTCGCCTCGGTCTGGAACTGGGCCTGCCGTACGACATGGTCTACCGTCACCCGTTCCCGGGCCCGGGCCTGGGCG
>CAYVPI010000100.1:0-19641 GCA_964453495.1 uncultured Pseudomonas sp.
CATCCTGGGACAGCAGGTCCTGCACGGCCATGTCGTGTTCCTACTGCAATACGAAATTGGTGAAGAGCAATTGGTCGATAACCACTTTGCCCAGTTCTTTCTGTGCCACTTCCTGCACACTGGCAGTGGCTTTCTGGCGCAGCATCTCCTGACCGACCGGAGTCGCCAGGCTGTCGAAGTTCTGGCCGGAGAACAGCATGACCAAATTGTTGCGGATCAGCGGCATGTGCACTTTCAAGGCGTCCAACGCGACCTGGTCGCGCCCTTGCAAGGTAATGCTGACCTGCATGTAGCGCGGGCGGCCGTTCTGGTTGTAATTGGCCACGAACGCGGGGGTGAGCGACTCGTAGACGGCTGCGGCCTTGGCATCGCTTACCACTTCAGCGCTGGCTGCCGGCTTGCTGGCGGGCTTGCTCAGGAAGAACCAGGTGGCGCCCACGGATAGCCCCACGGCCAGCAGCAAGGCCAACACCAGCAAAAGGATCAGTTTGAGTTTGCCATTGCCGGCGGGATTTTTCGCTGTGTCGCTCTTTGCCATGCCAATAATCCGTCGCTATTTGTGTGTTCACAATCATGCGCATTGGCTGGAGCAAGTGTTATGCCAGAATGGATGGGTGGCGCGGGAGCCGGGGCTGCGTTGCAGCCCATCGCGGGCAAGCCCGCTCCTATATGTAAGAGCGGGCTTGCCCGCGAGAGGCCATCAAGCGTAAAAATCAACCATACTGCTACCCAGCACGACACTGGACGCAGCAGCCTCTGCCACAGGGCTTGCAGCCTCCACCCCGTCACCCCCATCACCCCGTCGCTGGGATGAAGCACTGCCACGCTGCGCCTCGCGCCCCCGATCCTGGTCGCGCGGCTGGTCGGACACGCTGACATTGAGCTGGCCCAGCCCCTGCTCGGCGAACCCGTCCTTGAGCCGCTGGACCTGGCCTTCGAGCGCCTCGCGCACACCCGCATGGCCACTGCTGAAGGCCACCTGCGCCTGCTGATCGGGCGCCATGTGCACGCGAATATCGAGGCGACCGAGTTCGGCCGGCTGCAATTGAATTTCCGCCGACTTCAAGTTCTGGCTGGACAAGTACATTACCCGATTGACCAACCCTTCGGTCCAGCCTCCCTGATGCATGGCCAGAGGTTGGTTGAGGGGAGCCGGCATGGGCACGGCATTGGCTGTCTTGGCGGTTGCGGCCTGGGTCAGGGCGCCGAGCCGCTCGGCAAAGTTGTCGACCCGGGTATCACTGGCAGCGCCCTTGAGATCCTTGAGGCCATCGTCGAGCAGACCACTGAAGGCATCATCACCCGGCTCGCCGTCGGTGCTGTCCTTGGCTTGTTGGTCCAGCAGCGCCGCCAAGCCATTGACACTGTCCGAACCTTGCAGGGTTTCGGGCTGGCCCGTGGTCGCCGCGCCATTTGCCTGGGCTGCGTGAGCCGACGTCTTGCCTTGAGCCTGAGCATTTTGTTCAAGGGCCATACGCACCACCGGCAGGTTCGCCAACGGGTCGCTGGAGGGGTCGAAACCTGCGTCGACCAGCTCCTCGGGCTCTTCAGGGAACGATGCTGGAGGCTGTGCCGGGGCCAGCGCCGCCGCGAACGCCTGGGGGTCGGGCGCTACGGGACCAGCAGCGAGATCGGCAGGCGCTACCGCTGCCGTCTCATCGGCCGCTTGCACAGGCGCCTCATCCGGCAAGGTTTTGCCGTCATCGGCAATGGCCGGCTGGCCTGCGGCAACGCTTTGCTCGTCACCATCGTCCGTATCGCTTGCCGCCTTGGCCGGCGCAGGCTTGGCAGCAGATTGCTGCGCATACACCTGGGCGAAGCCCGACGCCTTGTCCTGACCCGCCTCCACGGCCTTGTCGGGCTTGCCGGCAGTGGCCGACAGCGAGCTGGCCACGGCGGTGGCTTGCAATAATGGATTTGAAGCAAGAGGCATGAACGGTCCCCCCGTAGGCAAGGCGTGGCACGGCTTAGAAAGTTCATGCAATTATTGCGCCAGATGGCAAAGCACGGACGATCAACGCACCGGATGGGCCGCAAATCGCTCGCGCTCTTCACTGTAGAGCTGCCTCACAATGATGACTTCCCGCTCAATCGAGCCAAGCAGGTCTTCCAAGCCATTGAGAGAGGGTTGCTTGGCACACTCTTCCAGTTGCCCACACAAGTGGGCGAGTTCCTGGGCGCCCATATTACTGCTGCTGCCCTTGAGGGCATGGGCCGCTTCACCCAGTGCTTGCGCCGTTTGGGCTGTTTGCAGTCGACTCAGCTGTTTTTGCGAATCTTCGAGAAAGGTATCCAGCAACAACGGGTACTGACTTTCCATGATGAATTGCAACCCACTGAGCACATCGCTATCGAGATGCTTCACTTGCTCACTCCTTGATCAAGTCGAAATTATGCCAGAGCCTCCCAGGCAAACTCTATGCGCGCAACACGTCCGTCGTCGGCCCAATCGGCGCGGTGGCTCAATTGCCGCACCAGGCTCAACCCACGTCCGAACAACCGGCGCTCAACCCCTGGCCCGACCAGTTCCTGCTTCACATCGAACCCGGCGCCACTGTCGCACACTTCAATCATCAAGCGCCCACCCTGGGCGGTAGGCTCTACGTGCAGGTGCAGACGCACGAAACCTTCCTGCAATTGCGCCAGACGCTCGCCGCGCTCTTGATAGTAGCGGGTAAACCCGGCGGCATCGCGCTTTAACCCGGAATCGAGGCCCAGCACCCCGTGCTCGAGCGCGTTGGTGTAAAGCTCGCTCAATACACTGTAGATCGCCCCACTCTGGGCCCGCAAGCCATGCACCTCCTGCAGCAACTGCAGCACATAGGGCAAAGGGTTGAAGCGCTTGAGGGTGTCGGCGCGGAACTCGAAGTTTGCCGACCAATCCAACGGGCAGGACTGCCCGCTGTCGGAGTAGATCATTGGCGGCGGTGCAAGGCGGTCGGGTGCAACCAGGGTGATTTCGACCATGCTGATGTCATCACGCGATTGCCCGCCGAAGTTGGCCACGGCCTGCAGGATTTCCTCGAACAGGCATTCAGGCTGCTGGTTCGCGGTAAACACCTGCTGCAGCCGCTCAACCCCGAACAACCCCTCCGTCTCGTCACGGGTGTCGAGCACACCATCGGACAACAGGAATACCCGGTCGCCCAGCTCCAGCGGCAGCACCTCGGTTCGCTCGTCAAAGCGCTCGGGCGAGAGGATTCCCAGCGGCAAGTGCCGCGACACCAATGGCTGGCGCTGGCCGCTGGCCACCCGGTGCAAATAGCCATCGGGCATCCCGCCGTTCCAGACTTCGACCGAGCGACGCTGGGCGCTCAGGCACAACAGCGTTGCACAACAGAACATATCCACAGGCAGGATGCGCTTGAGCTTGGCGTTCATTTCGCGCAGGGTTTGCGCCATGCAGTAGCCCTTGGCTGTCATGCCATAAAATACTTCGGCCAATGGCATGGCCCCCACGGCTGCCGGCAAGCCATGGCCAGTGAAATCACCAAGCAGCAGGCGCATGTCGCCTGACGGCGTAAGCGCCGCCAGCAGCAGGTCCCCGTTGAACAAGGCATAGGGCGACTGCAGGTAGCGGATGTTGGGCGAGCTCAGGCAACCGGCATGGGCCACCTGGTCGAACACGGCCTTGGCCACGCGCTGTTCGCGCTGCAAGTGCTGATGGTGAAGCGCAAGCTGGTCACGCTGCTGCAGGACAGTGGCCTGCAGGCGCCGCAAGCGGTCCATCGCCTTGATCTTGGCTGCCAGCAGCAGGTGGTTGTAGGGCTTGACCAGCACATCATCGCCGCCCGCTTCCAGGCACTGCACCAGCGCCTGCTCCTGGCTCATCGAGGTCAGGAAAATGATCGGCACCAGCGCCTCTCCCGCCAGCGCCTTGATCTGGCGTGCGGCCTCGAAACCATCGAGCACCGGCATCAGTGCATCAAGCAAGACCAGCTGCGGACGCTGCCGGGCAAACAGTTCAACAGCCTCGGCGCCGTTGGCCGCGGCCAGTACGTTGTAGCCCTGGCGCTTGATGATATTGGACAGCAGCAGGCGTTCGGCCGCACTGTCTTCGGCGATCAATACCGTCAACGCCTCGGTAGAGGACATGCTCAGCCCTGGATCTGGAACAGGCTTTCGAAGTTGGCGATTGCCAGGATCTTGCGTACGTCCGAACTGCAGTTGATCAGGCGCACATCAGCGGCGTCGCCACCGCCGTGATCGCGCAGCATCAGCAGCATGCCCAACGCGGAGCTGTCCAGATAAGTCGCCTCGCGCAGATCAATGAAGTAAGTCTTGGGAGGCAAATGCTCGTAGGCATCGCGAAACGGTTGGTGCTTGGCGAAATCGAAACGCCCCTTGATGGCGATGGTCAGCTCGCGCCCATCCTCGGACAAAGCAGTCTGTACGGCCATGCTGTGAGCTCCCTGGAGTGGGCGACGTCCAACTACGGAAGGTTTAGCAGCCAGCGGCGCACGCAGCAACCGCGTCGAACAAATTAGCGCTCAATAGCGGTCGTGTCGAGGCAGGCGCTGGGACAACTCATCAAGCAGCTTTTGTTCGCGCTTGTCTTCAAGCTGGCGAGCTTCGTCTACATAGCGCTGTACCAGCTTGCGCAACCCCTCGACCCGCGCGTAGGCCTGTTGCCAGGTGCCACGGGCATTCTTGAGGTTGTTCTGGTGCCAGGCCAGGCTTTGCTTTTGCTGGCCGACGGCGGTTTCCAGCTGGTTGAGAAAGCGCTGATAGTTCATCAGCCACAGCCCGGAAACGCCCTTGCTGCCCTGGGTAATCCACTGCTGCTGGTAGTCGCTGCGAAATCGATCGAGTTCGGCCAACTTGGTCTCGGCCAAATTGACCTGCCCCTGGAAGTGCCCGAGGCGCTGGGCAGCCTTGCGCTCGGCCTCTTCGGCCATTTCCACCACCGGTGTCAAACGCGCTGCGCGGCTCTGGGCCATAAATGCTTAGCCACCCGCCGGGGTGAAAATCGACGACAACTGTTCGCGGCTCATCTGCAGGCTTTCGTTGTCGCGCAAGCCCTGGCGCAGGAACTGCACCAACGAACCTTGCAGGGCGATGGCCAGGTCCGTCTCCCGGTCACCACCGGCCACGTAGGCCCCCACGCTGATCAAGTCGCGGCTCTGTTGCAGGCGCGACCACAGTTGCTTGAATTGCTGGGCGCGGCTCATTTGTTCGGGGCTGACGACCTGCGGCATGACCCGGCTGATCGACGCCTCGATATCAATGGCCGGGTAGTGCCCCTCTTCAGCCAGGCGCCGCGACAGCACGATGTGCCCGTCCAGCACGCCTCGGGCCGAGTCGGCAATCGGGTCTTGCTGATCATCGCCCTCCGACAGCACCGTATAAAATGCGGTGATCGAACCCCCACCGGCTTCGGCATTGCCCGCCCGCTCCACCAGTTTCGGCAGCTTGGCGAACACCGAAGGCGGATAACCCTTGGTCGCGGGAGGCTCGCCAATGGCCAGGGCGATTTCGCGCTGGGCCTGGGCGAAGCGGGTCAGCGAGTCCATCAACAACAGGACGTTCTTGCCCTTGTCGCGAAAGTATTCGGCAATGCGCGTGCAGTAAGTTGCAGCGCGCAAGCGCATCAAGGGCGCATCGTCGGCAGGCGAAGCCACCACCACCGAACGCTTCAGGCCTTCTTCGCCAAGGATGTGCTCGATGAACTCCTTGACCTCCCTGCCCCGCTCGCCAATCAACCCGACCACGATGATGTCGGCCTCGGTAAAGCGCGTCATCATGCCCAGCAGCACACTCTTGCCCACGCCGGTACCGGCAAACAGGCCCAGGCGCTGGCCACGGCCGACGGTCAACAAACCGTTGATGCTGCGGATGCCCACATCCAGCGGTTGGCTGATGGGGTCGCGCTTGAGCGGGTTGATGGTCGGGCCATCCATCGGCACCCAGTCTTCGGCCTTCATGCCGCCCTTGCCATCCAGGGCACGGCCGGCCCCGTCCAGCACACGGCCGAGCATGCTCATGCCCATGGGCAAACGCCCGGTGTCGGCCAGTGGCACCACGCGTGCGCCCGGTGCGATACCGGACACGCTGCCCACCGGCATGAGGAACACCTTGCCACCGGAAAAGCCCATGACCTCGGCTTCGACCTGCACCGGGTGGTAGCTGTCATCGTTGATCACCAGGCAGCGACTGCCCATGGCCGCGCGCAACCCTTCGGCCTCCAGCGTCAGGCCGACCATGCGCAACAGACGCCCTTCGACCACCGGCTGGCCGGGCAAGTCGACGGCACCGGCGTAGGCATCAAGGCGCTTGCCGAAGCTGGTGCGTTCAAGGCGCATCAGGCTTGTCCAGATCGATGCTCATGTCGGCTGGCGCCGGGTGCAGGTTCTGGTCGTGCAGTTGATCGAACAGTTGCGCCAGGGCTTGTTCGATGCGCGTCTCGATACTGGCATCGATACGGCTGTGCTCGGTTTCGATGCGGCAACCGCCGGGCTGCAGCGCTTCATCCTCAAGCAGGCGCCAGGTGGCTTCGTGGCGCTCGCGCAGGGCCTTGACCAGTTCGAAATCCTGGGGGTTGATATGAATGCGAATGTTCTCGGCGCCCATCGGCAACAGCTTCAAGGCTTCGCGCAGAACGTGGACGATCTGGCTGGAGTCGGTGCGCAGTTCGCGCTGGATCACCTGACGGGTGATGTGCCCAACCAGTGTGACCAACGACTTTTCGATGTGCGTATCCTGTTCGGCGATGGGCTCGAGCAGGTTGCCCATCAACCTTTCAAGGCTGGCGACCTTGGTAGCGAGCGCGGCGCGTGCTTCCTGCTGGACCTTGAGCTGGGCGCTGTGAAAGCCGTCTTTTTCACCCGTGGAAAAGCCCTCGTTGTAGGCTTCCTGGCGAATGCTTTCGAGCTCCTCCAGCGTCAGCGGCTGCACTTCCTCCAGTGGGACCTCTTCGATCTCCTCCTCGATTTCCGGCGCAGGCTCAGGCTCCGGTTCCGGCTCGGGCGGCTCCACGTAAGGATCGAAACTGGGCAACGACCAGACGTCGAATGCCTCGACATCCCTGGCGCGAATCAGATCACTCAGTTGCTCGTTGGTCGACATGCTCGCACGCACTCAAAAAATAAACGTAACAGGGTCGTGGTAACCGCGGCCTCAGGCTACGTGTCAGATCATTTCTTCGGCGCCCTTGCCGCCGAGCACGATTTCCCCGGCCTCGGCCATGCGCCGGGCGATGGTGAGGATTTCCTTCTGCGCCGTTTCCACGTCGCTGACGCGCACCGGCCCCTTGGCTTCCAGGTCGTCGCGCAGCAACTCGGCCGCACGCTTGGACATGTTCTTGAAGATCTTGTCCTTGACTCGCTCGTCGGCGCCCTTGAGCGACAGCACCAACACTTCCGACGACACCTCGCGCAACAAGGCCTGGATGCCCCGGTCGTCCACATCGGAGAGGTTGTTGAAGACGAACATGAGGTCTTCGATCTGCTCGGAGAGGTCGCCATCGATATCGCGAATCGCGTCCATCAACTGGCCTTCGATCGAACTGTCGAGGAAGTTCATGATGTCGGCTGCACGCTTGATACCACCCAGGGTGGTACGGGCCGCATTGGAGTTGCCGGAGAACTGCTTTTCCAGAATCAGGTTGAGTTCTTTCAAGGCCGCCGGCTGCACCGTGTTGAGCGACGACACACGCAGGATAATATCGAGCCGCACCTTGGCGTCGAAATGGCTGAGCACTTCGCCGGCCTGGTCCGGGTCCAGGTAGGCCACGACAATGGCCTGGATCTGCGGGTGCTCGAAACGGATCACGTCCGCCACGGCACGCGGCTCCATCCACTTGAGGCTGTCCAGGCCACTGGTATTGCCACCCAACAGGATACGGTCGATCAGGCCATTGGCCTTGTCTTCGCCCAGGGCCTGGTTGAGCATCTTGCGAATGTAGCCGTCAGAGCCTACACCCAGGCTGGTCTGATCCCCGACGACTTCAACGAACTCGCGCATCACCTGCTCGACCTGCTCGCGGTGCACATTGCGCATTTGCGCCATGGCCACACCCACGCGCTGGACCTCCTTGGGCCCCATGTGCCGCAGCACTTGCGCGGCATCGGTTTCACCCAAGGAGAGTAGCAGGATGGCTGCCTTGTCGACGCGGCTCAGCTTGGCGGTCAGCGCTCGGTTATCACTCATCGGAGTTAATCCACTCTTTCACGACCTGAGCCACACGACCCGGGTCTTCTGCCACCAGACTCTTGATTGCGTTCAACTGGGCGTCATAGCCCTCGCTCGGGCTTGGCAACAGGATGCTTTGCGGCCCGCCCAGGCTGACTCGGTCATCGGCCAGCTCACCATCCATACCGCCCATGCCACCGATGCCACCCAGCTCGCTGTCACCGTCCTGGCCTGCCTGCTGCTTGCCGTGGCCGGTGATGTTATTGAGCACAGGACGCAGCACACCGAACACCAGCGCCAGGATGAACAGTACGCCCATGACCTGCTTGATCACATCCCAGAACCAGGGCTGGGAGTAGAACGGCGTTTCGGCGATCACCTCGCCACGGTCGGCGGCGAACGGCACGTTGATCACGCTGACGCTGTCACCACGGCTGGCATCAAAACCGACGGCATCCTGCACCAGACGCGTGAAGCGCGCCAAATCTTCGGCACCCCAGGGCGCGCGGATGTTTTCGCCAGTCGCCGGGTCGACCTTGACCTGGTCGTCGACCACCACCGCCACCGAAAGGCGGTTCAACCGCCCTTGCTGTTGCCGGGTATGGCTGATGGAGCGGTCCAGCTCAAAATTCTTGGTCGACTGCTGGCGCTTGTCGGCCGGGTACGGCGCCAGCATCGGCTGGCCGGTGGCCGGGTCCATGATCTGCTGGCCGTTGGCATCGAGCAGGGGCTGGCCGGGTTGTACCATGCCAGCAGCGCCTTGGGCCTGGCCGGTCTGCTGAGGGGCCGAAGCCGGGCCAGGTGGCTGGTTGCTCAAGGCCCCGGGCACGCCTTGCGGGCCCATGCTGCTGGAACGTTGTTCATTGACCGACTGCTCGCTGCGCAGGGCCGGCTGGTCAGGGTTGAACTGTTCGGACGTCGACTCGACCGCGCTGAAATCCACATCGGCGGAAACCTCCGCCTTGTAGCGGTCGTTACCCAGCACCGGCTGCAGAATGTTATGCACACGCTGGGTCAGCATGCCTTCCATGCGGCGGCTGTAGTCAAACTGCTTGCCGGCCATGGTCAGTTCGGAATTTTCCGCCTGGTCGGAGAGCAGGTTGCCCTTCTGGTCGACCACGGTGACCTGCGACTTGCTCAGCTCCGGAACGGCGGTGGCCACCAGGTTGACGATGGACATGACCTGGCCCGGCTCAAGCGAGCGCCCCGAGTACAACTCGACCAGTACCGATGCGCTGGGCTTGCGCTCATCGCGCACGAACACCGAGCTTTTCGGGATCGCCAGGTGCACGCGGGCGCCCTTGACGTTGTTCAGGCTGGAGATAGTCCGTGCCAGTTCGCCTTCCAGGCCCCGGCGGTAGCGGGTGGCTTCCATGAACTGGCTGGTGCCCAGGCCCTGGTCCTTGTCGAGGATCTCGAAACCGATATTGCCGTCATTCTGGGCGATGCCGGCACCGGCCAGCTTCAAGCGAGCCCGCGCCACGTCCTCGGCCTTGACCAGCAACGCCCCGGAATTGGGCTCTACGGTGTAGGCGATGTCGGCGGCGGCCAGGGTGTCCATGACCTGCTTGGCGTCCATGCCGGCCAGGCTGCCCAGCAGTGGGCGGTAATCGGGCTGCTGCGACCACAAGACCACGGCAAAGCCAATGGCAACGCTGGCAGCCAGGCCGACCATCAGGCCCACCTGACGCAGCACCGTCATTTCGGAAAGGTTTTCCAGGAACGAAAGCCCCAGCAGCGGTAGCTTACCGCCGGGCGCAGGGCTCTTGGCCGGGAGGTTATCGACGGACGCTTCTGCCATGACTCAATCTCGCCCTTATACCGGCATCTGCATGATGTCCTGGTACGCCTGGACCAGCTTGTTGCGCACCTGGGTCAATGCCTGGAACGAGACGCTGGCTTTTTGCGAAGCGATCATCACATCCGTCAGGTCAACGCCGCTCTTGCCGATCTCGAAGGCGCTGGCCAATTGGCTGGAGGCCTGCTGGGTGTCGTTGACCTTGTTGACGGCCTGGCCAAGCATGTCGGAGAAGCTACTGGAGCCGATTTCAGGCGCTTGCACGGCAGATTTTGGCTGGGCCATGGCGTCCATTTGCATGGCCCGCATGTCCAACATCAAGCGATTGAATTCAACACCCTGGCTCATGGACTCTCTCTCTCCGACGACCCGCAATTATTTGACGCTCGTATAGCTGCTGCGGTGAACTTAGCAACAAGGGTGCCAGAACCCGCGGCGCGCAATGATAAACGGGGTAACAACTCATGTCGCGAACAAACTGGCCTCGACATCCATGCCCGCATCGCGCATCTGCGCCAGCTTGTAGCGCAACGTGCGCGGGCTGATACCCAGGCGCTCGGCGGCCTCCTTGCGGCGCCCGCGCTCGGCGCGCAAGGTATCGATGATCAGCTGGAATTCGCGCCGACGCAGGTCATCACCCAAGCCATTGGCCGCCTCGGTCGTGGCGCAGGCCTGCGCTTGCAACTCGCCGGCTGAAGCAGGCGCACGCGTCGGCAATTGGCCCTGCAGGCAGAAATCCTCAGCCTGAATAACCCCGCCCTGCTGCAGGATCAAGGCGCGTTGCAGGGCATTATCCAACTCGCGCACATTACCAGGCCAGGCGTAAGCCAACAGGCACGCCCGCGCCTGGGGCGACAGCTGTACCGCAGTGTGCTTCATTTTGTTGACGTGCCGGGCAAGCAAGCGTTCGGCCAGCGGCAGAATATCGGCAGTACGCTCACGCAACGGGCGCCAGGCCAAGGGGAACACGGAAAGCCGGTAGAACAGATCCTCGCGAAAACGTCCGGCCGCCACTTCCTGGGCCAAATCCCGGTTGGTGGTAGCCACCACGCGAATATCCAGGGCAATCGGCTTGCGCGCGCCTACGCGCTCCACCTCGCGCTCCTGCAGCACCCGCAGCAGCTTGGCCTGCAAGGCCAGGGGCATTTCGGAAATTTCGTCGAGCAACAGGGTGCCACCATCGGCCTGTTCGAACTTGCCTGCTTGCGCGGCAATGGCACCGGTAAAGGCGCCCTTCTCATGGCCGAACAGCGTAGCCTCGAGCATATTGTCGGGAATCGCCGCGCAATTGATGGCAATGAATGGACCATCGACGCGAGGCGACTGCTGGTGAATGTAGCGGGCCAACACTTCCTTGCCGGTTCCGGACTCGCCAGAAATCAGCACGGTGGATTCACTGCGCGCCACCCGCGCGGCCAGCTCCAGCAATTGCGCACTGGCAGGTTCCGCCGCGATCGGCCCCTGGGCCTCAGCCACCACCTGGCCCAAGGCATGGCGCGCCACCAGGTCGAGCAGCGCCTTGGGCTCGAACGGCTTGACCAGGTAATCCACCGCGCCCTGGCGCATGGCGTCAACCGCCCGTTCCACGGCGCCGTGGGCCGTCATCAACAGCACCGGCAACTGCGGCTGGCGCGCGCGCAATTGCGCCAGCAATTGGTGCCCGTCCATGCCCGGCATGTTGACGTCGCTGATCACCAGGCTGAAGGCCTGGCTGCCGACCACGGCCAAGGCCTCTTCTGCCGAAGCCACGGCGCAGTGCTGATGCCCACCGAGCAACAAGGTATCGCCCAGCGCCTCGCGAAGGGCGCGGTCGTCTTCGACCAGCAAAATGCTAATGGCCTTCACAGCGATTCCCCTTCCCCGGCAGCCACGATCAGCGGCAACTCCACCAGCGCGCAGGTGCCGCGACCTTGCCGTGAACGCAAGTGCAGGCTGCCCTGATGCGCCCGCGCCACCGCCTTGGCGACCGCCAGGCCCAGGCCGGTACCGGTGGCCTTGGTGGTCAGAAAGGGCTCGCCCAGGCGCGCCAGCAGTGCAGGCTCGACGCCGCTGCCGTTGTCGCTGATGCACAAGCGCAGGGTTTGCCCACGGCTGTACAAGTGGACCTTGAGGCGGATAGGTGCGCTGCTGGCCTGCAGCGCGTTTTCGATCAGGTTGAGCAAGGCGCCGACCAGGGTGTCGCGATTGCACAGTAGCTCGCCCGCATGGCTGTCGCACTGCCAGCGCACCGAGTGCTCCTGCACATGGGCCTGGGCCGCCGCTTGCAAGGCCTGGAACAGAGCCTTGGGGCGGATGCGCTCGGTCAGCGGCAGTTCACCGCGGGCAAACACCAGCATGTCGCGCACCTGGTGCTCGAGCTCATGCAGGCGCTCCTTGAGGCGCCCGGCAAAGCGTTGCTGGGTTTCCACCGGCAATACCTGCTCGGTCAAATGGCTGGCGTACAGCAGCGCCGCCGACAGCGGCGTACGAATCTGATGGGCCAGGGATGCCACCATGCGCCCCAAGGAAGACAAACGCTCATGGCGCGCCAACTGGTCCTGCAAATGGCGGGTTTCGGTCAGGTCATTGAGCAGCACCAACTGCCCGGGCTCGGCATCCAGCGAGCGCGTGGCGATCGACAGCCGACGACCATCACGCAGGGAAACCTCGTGGCCGTCGTCGATGCGCGGGGCAAAGCTGCGCGCAATCACATGGCGCCACAGTTCGCCCACCAAGGGCTGCCCCAGCAGATCCAGCGCCGCAGGATTGGCCTCACGCACCTCGCCCTGACCGTCGATGACGATAACCCCACCCGGCAACAAATCCAGCAGGTTCTGCAAACGGTTGGCCAGGCGCTCTTTTTCGGCCAGCTCCTGCATGCGCTGGGCGCTGACCACGGCCAGCTCGCCCTTGAGTTCAGTGACCCGCGCCTCGAGCAGGCTGTAGGAGTCATTAAGCTGGGTCGACATCTGGCTGAACAGCGCAAAGGCCTGCTCGAGGCCGGCACGGCTTTCCTGCTCGATGTCGCCGCGCCGAGATTCGGGGGCGCAAGACAAGGGGGCGGCTTGGGGCATCATGCTCTCTCGCGTGGCTGACCGTCATAAAACGGTGTGTTGGCCAGGTCATAGCAATACACGTGCCGGATTATTTTCCGCTCTCGGGGATGGTGTTTCAGGAAGTTGTCAACAGGGGTTCAAGCCAGCAGGCTCGGCATTGCGCCGACCTCAACAACGTTTGCAGCTCGTGCACCGGGCGCGTCCCTGCCCCGTCATGCGCGAATAAACCGTCAATCCTCCGCCTGTTCGTCCCCGTCTCGGCGGCTCATGCCGTATTTGCGCATTTTTTCCACCAAGGTGGTGCGGCGAATACGCAGGCGTTCGGCGGCGCGGGCGACGATGCCGTTGGCATCATCCAGGGCTTGCTGAATCAACCCCTGCTCCAGGCCACCGAGGTAGTCCTTGAGGTCCAGCCCTTCGGGCGGCAGCATGGCGCCGACCGTGAGCTCCTGAGCCTGGCCGTTGATGGCCACGCGCTCTTCCAGGTCGGTGCGCAGGGTGTCGACCATGTGCTCGTCGTCATCATCGACGTAGCGAAACTTCTTCGGCAACTCGGCAACGCCGATCACCCCATAGGGGTGCATGATCGCCATGCGCTCGACCAGGTTGGCCAGCTCACGAACGTTGCCCGGCCAGGCGTGCCGGCACAGCGACATGATCGCCGCCGAGTTGAAGCGAATCGAACCACGCTTCTCGTGTTCCATGCGCGAGATCAACTCGTTCATCAAAAGCGGAATGTCTTCGACCCGCTCACGCAGCGGCGCCATGTCGATGGGGAATACGTTCAGGCGGTAGTACAGGTCCTCGCGGAAGCTGCCCACCTCGATCATGCTCTCCAGGTTTTTATGGGTAGCGGCAATGATGCGCACATCGATGCTTTGGGTCTTGTTGCTGCCCACGCGCTCGAAGGTGCGCTCTTGCAGTACCCGCAGCAGCTTGACCTGCATGGGTAGCGGCATGTCGCCGATTTCGTCGAGGAACAGCGTGCCGCCATTGGCCAGCTCGAAGCGCCCGGCGCGGCTGGTGATGGCCCCGGTAAACGCGCCCTTCTCATGGCCGAACAATTCACTTTCCAGCAGCTCTGCCGGAATCGCGCCACAGTTGACCGGCACGAACGGCGCATCGCGGCGCTTGGAATGGTAATGCAGGTTGCGCGCAACCACTTCCTTGCCCGTACCCGACTCGCCGAGGATCAACACACTGGCGTCGGTGTCGGCCACCTGCTGCATCATCTGGCGTACGTGCTGGATGGCGCGGCTGGTACCGACCAGGCTGCGGAACAGATTGGGCTCACGCTGGCGACCACGCTCACGGGCCTGGTCATACACCTCGCGGTAAACCTGGGCACGGTGCAAGGAATCGAGCAGCTTGCTGTAGCTGGGGGGCATTTCCAGGGTGGACAGCACGCGGCGGCGCTGGTCTTCGGGCAATTCGGCCGAAGAAATTTCACCCAAAAGCAAAACCGGAAGGAACTCATCCCAGTTGGCAATTGTCTTAAGCAGGCCCAGAACGCCGCCCGGAGCATTGACCGTCCCGATCAGGACACAGAGTACTTCACGACTGGATGACGAACCGACACCCTGCTGCCAGTCATGGCTTGAGCAGGATAAATTTTCTTCCCCAAGAAAATTCAAAATCACCGCCAGATCGCGGCGGCGAACGCTATCGTCATCAATCAGCAGAATTTTGGTTTCACGCCACATGCAATAGCAACTTCCCTAGTCAACTCGGCGCCCCGTTGCCAGGGCTTGCTCGACATCTTTTGGCTGTGTTCAGCTCGTAGACGCCTGAATTAAGTAATCAGCCACTAGTTAAGTCAAAAAACCGTCCATAGTCAAATTTATGGCGCATTTTACTTTTTGCCCGCCCCAGTCAGCGGAACAAATGGTAAACCTTTGCGGCGTTCTTCGCTTGGTTCATCTGTGACATCTCGTCGACTATTGCTTGACGCTCACCACTTGTAATTTCAATTAGTTGCCGGTAAACCCCGAGAAGTCCCTCGAGGTTCTCGCGCAGCTCGCCGTCGTCGACCGGCGCCTCCTGCAACACCGTCTCTACACAATCACGGCAGGCCAGGTCCAATTCGCCAATCGCCTGCCAGTCGCGCGCCTGCATGGCGTCGAGCAGCGCATGCCGGGTTTGTTCGATTCGCTGTAGTGCACTCATGCCGAACTCCTCCTGCACCTGACTCATTGCGCAGCGCCGATCTCGTCCCAGCCGCTTTTTACAGTAATCAGCAGCTTGGCCACTTCGTCGATGATTTCCGGGTCGCTGTTCAGGTTGGCCGTGGTCAAACGAGAAATCATGTAGGCGTACAGGCTGTCCAGTTGCTGCAGCGACTCGTCGGTCTTGATCAGCTCCTGGTCGAGGCCCTCACGCAGGCCGCCGATGATGTCCACTGCCTTGCCGATCATCACACCCTTTTGCGCGATATCACCGCGGGCAATCGCGCCCTTGGCCTGCGCCATGCGATCCAGGCCGCCTTCCATCAGCATCTGGACCAGGCGATGGGGGCTGGCCTCGGAGATCTGCGCGTGGGAGTTGACCTTCTGGTATTGGCGAAGGGCTCGCATGGGGTTCATGGCTTTACCTCGTTAACGCTTGTTGGGTGAAGTGATGCGTCGCATATCCGGTATGTCGACGGGGTCACAGAAAACTTTAACGGGGCGCTTGCCCCGCCAGATCGGTACAGGTGCCGCACGGTTGCGACACGCTCAACCCCAGGATTAGTCGTCATCCTTGTTGTTCATGGCATTGAGGGTGGTCATGATGCTGCTGCTGGTGGCGTTGAGTTTGGCAACCAGCGTATCCATCGCGTTGTACTTGGCCGTCAGGGTCGTGGTCAGGTTTGTAATGCGACGGTCGAGCGCAGCTTGCTGCTTGGTCAGGTCGGTCAGTTGATCATTGATGTTAGTTGTGCGCGCGGCCAGGATGCCCGTAGTGCCCGCATAGGCATCGGTGGTCTTGGTCATGCGCTTGAGCAAGCCATCATCACCGAGGAAGACCTTGGCAACATCGGCCGAGTTCTTGGCGACGGCCTTGTCCCACTTGGTGCTGTCGAACTCAAGCAAACCGGTGTTTTGTACGGTATTGATGCCCATTTGCGAGAGCATGTTCATGCTGCCGGTGCCAGAGGTTTTCACCAGCTCATTGCGCACTGACGCCACCAATGCTCGCATCGAAGCATCCCCGGTCAACGCCGCACCACTGGTCGAATCACCTGCAGCGGTGACCTTGGTCTGGCTGTTGATTGCTGTCATCAGTGCGTTGTAGGCGCTTACAAACGACTGCACGGAAGTTTTCAAAG
This sequence comes from uncultured Pseudomonas sp., assembly GCA_964453495.1. Taxonomy (GTDB): domain Bacteria; phylum Pseudomonadota; class Gammaproteobacteria; order Pseudomonadales; family Pseudomonadaceae; genus Aquipseudomonas. The sequence continues at coordinate 16,271 of CAYVPI010000100.1, forward strand.
TGTCGGTGTTGGTGGACACGCCGATGGTCGATTTGCCTACAGCCACCAACTCGATGTTCACGCCACTGATCGCCGAAGTGACCGTATTGCTCTTGGACTCCAGCTCCAGGCCATCGATGGTGTACTTGGCGTTCTGTGCCGCAGGGCCTGCCGTGGTGTTTTTTGCCAGCGCCGAATCGCCGCTCAGGGTAATGTCCGAGCCGGCGCCGGTGGTCGACGAACTCACGACCAGGCGTGAACCCTTGGAATCGGTGAGGATGTTGGCACTGATACCCTTGGATTTGAGCTGCGAGTTGATGGCGTCACGGGCCTCTTGCAGGGTTGCCCCGGAGGCGATGCTGACGTTGTAGTCAGAATCGGACTGGGAAATCGTCAAGGTCTGCGATGCACCGGTGTCGTTGACCGTTGACGAAGTCCCTCCGGCAAACACGGGCGAGGAAATTTTCGAAGCAGTAGCCAGCTGGGTCACTTCCAGGCTGTATTTGCCACTGGAGGCGGTGGCATCCACGGTCGTCTTGGCCACTTTATCGTCGGAGGAAGTACCAGACAAACCATTGAACGCCGATGCCGTGTTCAATTTGGCAATCGCCGCACGGTAGGTATCCAGGGCGTTCTTGATCGAGCCAACGGCGGAAAGCTGCGTGGTTGCTTTCACTTGCTGCTTATCGATCTGAGTCTGCTTCGGCGTCTTTTCGGCTTCGACCAACACCTTGACGATTCCTTGCGTATCGACTCCAGAACCAATACCGCTGACCGTTGTGCTTGCCATCCCTTCTCTCCTTTATGAGCGGCTGCCGCTTTTTTGACGAACCTTGCGCCAAGCGCCAACTGCAACAAAACCCATGCCAATCTCAGACATGGTCATCAAATAACAGACTGTTCACGTCGGCCAGGCTCTGGGCCAACTTCAATGCCGCTTCCGATGGAAGCTGGCGGATCACTTCACCACTTTCGGTGGCAATGACCTTGACCACGAGCGTGCCAGTGGTGTCATCGATTTCGAAACCCAACTGACGCTGCGTGGACTGCACGAATTCTTGAATATCCTTTACCGCTTTTTCCAGCTCGGGGCGTTGCGGCTTCTCGGCCGGCTCGACCCGTTTTACAGGCACTGCATCATTTTGCGGTTGGCCAGGATTGCCTTGCGGGGCAACCGCCGGGTAAGACAGGTTCAGCTTTACATTCATATCCACGTTGCTTCCCCTCCCGTGATTAAAAAAAACGGAAGGGTACGTTGCCGCACTCTTCCGTCGTTCACTTCAGACTGAAATTAACCCAGCAGTTTCAGTACAGAAGATGGCAGCTGGTTAGCCTGGGACAGGATCGCGGTGGATGCCTGTTGCAGGGTTTGCTGCTTGCTCAGCTCTGCAGTTTCAGCGGCGAAGTCGGCATCCTGGATGCGGCTACGGGCTGCGGTGGAGTTTTCAGCGATCGATTGCAGGTTGGCAACGGTGCTGTCGAAACGGTTTTGCACGGCACCCAGTTGGGAACGCTGAGTATCGATTTGCTGCATCGCGCCGTCCAAGGCCTGGATCGCTTGCTGAGCGCTTGCCGCATCCAGAATATTCAGGTTGGACACTGTGGTTTCCATTTTGACCGCAGCAGTAGCCCCTGCGGTCAAGCCCAATGCAGCCAGGCCAGTCCCTTCGCTGCCATCGGCAATAGTGATGTCTTCGTTGGCAAACAGAGCAAGCGTGTTATCGGCGTTTTTGCTGGCGCTGACACCGGTGCTGGCACTGTTGATCGTTGCGGCAATGGCGTCCATTGTGTCGCCTTTTTTCAACTTGACTTCAACACCATTCAGGCTGACCGAAGTGTTGGCGGTCAAGCCGGCCTTGGTGGTGCCTGCGCTCAGGCCAAGCGCCGAAAGCGCGCCAGCTGTACCGTTGTCCAGATCGATGCTCTTACCGCCAGCGGAGCTCAGTACCAGGCGCCCGTTGTCGTTGGAAGCTGTAACACCTGTCAGCGCGGTACCCGATCCTGAGTTGGCAGCACCAGCACCATCGTTGATCTTGGCAACGATCGCATCCAAATCGCTACCTTGGGTAAGGGCGAAACTCACGTTGTTGATTTTCAGAGTGGCATCAGCAGCCAATCCAGCGGCTTGACCAATAGTAATATCTTTGTTGGTTGTATCATCGACAGTGAGGCCTAGCGCTTCACTACCAGTGGTTGCTGTGATTGTGAAACCTGCTTTCGAGCTCAACTTGAGCTGACCAGACGCATCATCGACAGATGCAGTTACACCGGTGGTGCCTGTCTGCGCGTTGACCTTAGTGATGATCGTGGAAAGCGTGTCAGTTGTTGCCAACGCGATGTTTGTACCGCCTAATGTCAGGCCCGTCGCAACCCCGATCTGCCCGTCACGCAAGTTGTTGGTAGCCGTCTTGGACGTAACGGCCGTCCCGCCTTCGACCAAACCAAGTGCAGTAGTCGTCGCGTCAGTAGAGGAGGCATCGATAGTAAATGCCGACGTACCCGAAAGCTTGAGTGCGCCAGTATCACTGTCGATACTTGCCGTGACACCAGAGTTCTCGGTCTCGGCGTTGATCTTAGTGACGATGTCAGTAAGCTTGTCTGTGGCCGTCAGAGCGATAGACGTTGTGCTGGTACCGACATTGAGGACCAAGTTACCGTTGTTACCAGCTCCTAGAGCTGGAGCAGCGATGTTAGCAACAGCCACTGCAGAATTGCCTTTTGTACCGAGCACATCCGACGTGCTGGTCACCGAAGCTTTGAGCGTGCTTGCCTCACCATCCACGCTTGCTTCGTTGTAATTACCTTTCAATGCTGTAGCGCTGACACTGTCCATGCCGAAAGAAATGCTTTCGCTGGCATTGGCGCCGACCTGGAAGCTGCTACCGGAGAAAGAGCCATCCAGCAGGTTACGACCACCGAAAGTGGTGGTGTTGGCGATACGGGTCAGTTCGCCCGACAGCGCAGTGAATTCTTGCTGCATCGAGCTGCGGTCTTCGTCGCTGTTCGAACCGTTGGCCGATTGCAGGGCCAGTTCACGCATACGTTGCAGAATGTTGTTGGACGCCGACATGGCGCCTTCAGCGGTTTGTGCGATGGAGATACCGTCGTTGGCGTTCTTGACCGCAACACCCAGGCCTTTGATCTGAGTGGTCAGACGGTTGGAGATCTGCAGGCCGGCAGCGTCGTCTTTGGCGCTGTTGATTTTCATGCCGGAAGACAGACGACCCATGGTGGTCGCCAGAGCGTCAGACGACTTGTTCAGGTTCTTCTGAACACTCATGGAGGTGATGTTAGTGTTTACGGTTAAAGCCATGACGAAATCCTCGTTGGATGGGTGCTGCGGCTTCCGGCCCTGGCAACCGCCGGGTGTGGCCTAGAGAACCTTCGTAATG
>CAYVPI010000101.1:0-19340 GCA_964453495.1 uncultured Pseudomonas sp.
TACCGCCGTGAAAGGGCGGTGTCCTAGGCCACTAGACGAAGGGGACGAACCTTCTTACCTTGCCGACCCGGTCGCTGGAACCCGGTCGATTTCGTAGTCAGTGTAGCTAACTACGAACAGGAATTTGGTGGAGCTAAGCGGGATCGAACCGCTGACCTCTTGCATGCCATGCAAGCGCTCTCCCAGCTGAGCTATAGCCCCACTATGTCGCTTTGAACTGAATCGCTTGGCTGGGTGCTTCGCGTTTCGTTTCGTTCATCGCTGTGGACGGGGCGCATATTAAGATCGGATTGCAGACCTGTCAAACTTATTTTCAACAAAATCTGAATTTTTTTTCCGGGATAACAAACACTTACCGGACTTTCTCCGTGCAACCCCAGTAAATTGGGGATTGGGCCGCTTGCGGCCATCGCGGGCAAGCCCGCTCCTACAAGGGTTTCCGCGTCTGTAGGAGCGGGCTTGCCCGCGATGGGCTGCAAAGCAGCCCCGAGTCTGTCAGGCAATCGTACCCAGCAGCTTCTCCCACTCCTTGTTCTCTTTCTTCGACACGCCACCGAGCAAGTCCAACGCCTGGCGCAGACGGAAGCGCGTCAGGTCCGGGCCGAGGATTTCCATGGCGTCGAGTACCGACACCGAACTGGCTTGGCCGGTGATCGCGGCAAACATCAGCGGCATAGCGTCACGCAGCTTCAGTTCCAGGGCATCGACCACCGCTTGGATGCAGCCGGTGATGCGATCTTTTTCCCACTGGCGCAGCGACTCGAGCTTCCACAGGATCAATTGCATCAGTTGACGCACCTGGTCACCGGAAAGCTTCTTGTGCTCGAACAGCTTGGCGTCCAACTGCAAGCCACCGGCGAAGAAGAACCCCCCCAGCGGCGCAATCTGACTGAAGGTTTCCACCCTGCCCTGCACATGTGGTGCGATTTTCATCATGTAGTCGGCATTGAACGCCCACTTCTGCACACGTGCGGCAAATTCTTCCACCGGCAGGTCGCGCAGCCACTGGCCGTTGAGCCAGGACAGCTTCTCGATGTCGAAAATCGGCCCACCCAGGGAAACCCGCGACAAGTCGAAGTTATCGACCATCTCCTGCAGGGAGAACTTCTCGCGCTCATCCGGCATGGACCAGCCCATACGGCCCAGGTAGTTGAGCATCGCTTCGGGCATGAAGCCCATGCGCTCGTAGAAGGTCACCGAGGTCGGGTTCTTGCGCTTGGACAGCTTGCTCTTGTCCGGGTTACGCAGCAGCGGCATGTAGCACAGCTGTGGTTGTTCCCAGCCGAAGTATTCGTACAACAGCATCAGCTTGGGCGCCGACGGCAGCCACTCTTCGCCGCGCAGCACATGGGTGATGCCCATCAGGTGATCGTCGACCACGTTGGCCAGGAAGTAGGTCGGCAGGCCGTCGGTTTTCATCAACACTTGCATGTCCATGCGATCCCATGGGATCTCGACATCGCCACGCAGCATGTCCGGCACCACGCAGACGCCTTCACTCGGCACCTTCATACGGATCACATGGGGCTCGCCGGCAGCCAGGCGACGCTGCACTTCTTCAGGCGACAGCAGCAAGGCACGGCCGTCGTAGCGCGGGGTCTCGCCACGGGCGGTCTGCTCGGCGCGCATCTGGTCCAGCTCTTCGGCCGTGCAGAAGCACGGGAACGCGTGCCCCAGGTCAACCAGCTGCTGGGCATACTGCTTGTAGATATCACCCCGCTCGCTCTGCCGGTACGGGCCATGGGGGCCACCGACATCCGGGCCTTCGCTCCACTCGATACCCAACCAGCGCAGGGCGTCGAATATCTGCTGCTCCGATTCCCGGGTCGAGCGCAACTGGTCGGTATCTTCGATGCGCAGGATGAACTCGCCGCCGTGCTGCTTGGCAAAGCAATAGTTGAACAAGGCGATGTAAGCCGTGCCGACATGGGGGTCCCCGGTGGGCGATGGCGCGATACGAGTGCGAACGGTGGTCATTGAGGGTCTCGAGCTAGGGATAAAACAAAGTGTGGATATTAACAGGCCAGACCGGCCAGTCTCCAGTAACGCGCCAGATTCCGGGGCATATACGGCGTTTTCGTCGCTTGCGCCTGCGCTGATGGCTCTTGAATATCGCCCTATTGCCGCCATCCATGATCACCCGGCTGGCTAGGTATTGGATCCAAAACCCTGTTAAATTCCCTTACATTTTTTTGAAAACGCCCTGCACATGCCTGTTCAACTCAAACGCCGCCTGCTGGTTTTCCTCACCCTGACAGCCCTGATTTCCCTGGCCTTCCTTGCCCAGTGGTACTTCAAGGGACGCTTCTACGAAAGCACCGACAACGCCTACGTCCAGGGCGAAATCACCCGTGTATCCAGCCAGCTGGGCGCGCGCATCGAGCAAGTGCTGGTCGAAGATAACCAGCATGTGAACAAGGGCGACCTGCTGGTGCGCCTGGATGCCGACGACTTGCGCTTTGCCGTCGAACGCGCCATGGCCACCCTCGCCACGCGCCAGGCAGAGCGCCTGCAAGCCGAAAGCAAGCTCACTCAACAAGCCAGCCTGATTGCCGCCGGCGAAGCCCAGGTCGCTGCCAACCAGGCGACATTGGGGCGCTGGCAACTTGATCTGCACCGTGCCGAAGCCCTGCGCAAACCTGGCTACGTCTCCGAGGAGCGGGTGACCACCCTGGCCGCCGACAATAACGTCGCGCGCCTGCACGTGACCAAGGCCCAGGCCGACCTGCAAGGCCAGCGCCAGCAGGTCAATGCCCTGAACGCGGAAATCAAGCGCCTCGATGCACAGATCGCCACTGCCCGTACCGACTTGGCCCAAGCCCAGGTCAACCTGCAGCGCAGTGAAATCCATGCACCGATCAGCGGCCTGATCGGCCAGCGCGTGGCGCGTAATGGCCAGTACGTGCAGAGCGGCGCCTACCTGCTATCGATCGTGCCCGACCAGGACATCTGGATCCAGGCCAACTTCAAGGAAACCCAGATCGGCCACATGCAGGCCGGCCAGCCTGCCAAACTGGTCTTCGACGCGTACCCCGACACCCCGATCAACGCCCGCATTGACAGTCTGTTTGCCGCATCCGGTGCGCAGTTCAGCCTGTTGCCACCGGATAACGCCACCGGCAACTTCACCAAGGTAGTACAGCGAATCCCGGTCAAGCTGACCTTCGCCACCGATAACCCGCTGCAAGGCCGAATCCGCCCCGGCATGTCCGTTACTGCAACAGTGAACATCCGCTCCACAGGCACTGCTTCGAGTGGCCGGTGATCAACTGATCCGCCCCGCTGGCGAGCCCAGCCGACGGGACTGGATCGCCGTCATCAGCGTTATGCTCGGCGCCTTCATGGCGGTGCTCGACATCCAGATCACCAACTCTTCGCTCAAGGATATCCAGGGTGCACTGTCAGCCACCCTGGAAGAAGGCTCGTGGATCTCGACCTCGTACCTGGTGGCGGAAATCATCATGATTCCGCTGACCGCCTGGCTGGTGCAGCTGCTGTCGGCACGGCGCCTGGCGGTATGGGTCTCCGTGGGCTTTCTGGTGTCTTCGCTGTTGTGCTCCATGGCCTGGAGCCTGGAAAGCATGATCGTGTTCCGCGCCATGCAGGGCTTTACCGGTGGCGCGCTGATTCCATTGGCCTTCACCCTGGCCATGATCAAACTGCCCGATCATCACCGTGCCAAGGGCATGGCCATGTTCGCCCTTTCCGCCACCTTTGCCCCCTCGATCGGCCCGACCCTAGGCGGCTGGCTCACTGAAAATTGGGGCTGGGAATACATTTTCTACATCAACGTGCCGCCTGGCCTGATCATGATCGGCGGGCTGATGTACGGCCTGGAAAAGAAGGAAGCCCACTGGGAACTGCTCAAAAGTACCGATTACGCGGGTATCGTCACCCTTGGCGTGGGCCTGGGTTGCCTACAGGTTTTCCTCGAGGAAGGCCACCGCAAGGACTGGCTGGAATCGAGCCTGATCGTCGGCCTTGGCAGCATTGCCCTGGTGAGCCTGATCAGCTTCGTCATCCTCCAGGTTTCCCGACCCAACCCGCTGATCAACCTGGGCATCCTGCGTAATCGCAACTTCGGGCTCTCGAGCATCGCCAGCGTGGGCCTGGGCGTGGGCCTGTACGGCTCGATCTACCTTTTGCCGCTGTATTTGGCCCAGATCCAGAACTACAACGCCCTGCAGATCGGAGAGGTGATCATGTGGATGGGTATCCCACAGCTGTTCTTGATCCCGCTGGTGCCCCAATTGATGAAAATTGTCTCACCGAAAGTGCTTTGCGCGGTGGGTTTCGGCCTGTTCGGCCTCGCCGGCTTTTATTCCGGCGTACTCAACCCGGACTTTGCTGGCAGCCAGTTCAACCAGATCCAGATCATCCGCGCCATTGGCCAGCCGATGATCATGGTGACCATCTCGCTGATCGCCACGGCGTACATCCTGCCGCAGGACGCCGGCTCCGCCTCGAGCTTGTTCAACATCCTGCGCAACCTGGGCGGCGCCATCGGCATCGCCCTGCTGGCAACCCTGCTCGATGAGCGCACCCGGGTGTATTTCGACTACTTGCGCGAAGCCATTGTGCCGAGCAATCCGCAGGTCGCAGAACGCCTGGCACTGCTCACGGAAAAACTCGGCAGCGAAACTGCGGCGCTGGGCAAGATCAGTGAAATCACTCACCAGCAGGCGTCGATCATGGCCTACAACGATGCCTTCCATTTTGTGGGCATCGGGCTTGGGATCAGTATGCTGGCGGTGTTGCTGACCAGGAAGTTGCCGGTGGGTGTAAAAGCGGGTGAGGTGCATTGACCTTTCTGACGTCATCGGTGGCAAGCATCAAACCGTCAACAACCGCTCGCGCAACTTGGCAATCTCGTCCCGCATCTGTGCCGCCGCCTCGAACTCCAGGTCACGCGCCAACTGGTACATCTTCTCTTCGAGCTGACGAATGCGCTTGGTAATCTCACTCGGTGAGCGCAGTTCGTTTTCGTAGCGCGCAGCCTCCTCGGCCGCCTTGGCCATGCCCTTGCGCTTCTTGCTGCGCGAGCCGGGCACGGTGGCGCCTTCCATGATGTCGGCAACATCCTTGACCACGCCCTTGGGGGTGATGCCGTTGGCCAGGTTGAAGGCGATCTGTTTGTCGCGACGCCGCTCAGTCTCGCCGATTGCGCGTTCCATCGAACCGGTAATGCGGTCGGCGTACAGAATCGCCCGGCCATTGAGGTTACGCGCGGCGCGACCAATGGTCTGGATCAACGAACGCTCCGAACGCAGGAAGCCTTCCTTGTCCGCATCGAGAATGGCGACGAGCGATACTTCGGGCATGTCCAGGCCCTCACGCAACAGGTTGATACCTACCAACACATCGAAGGTCCCTAGACGCAGGTCGCGAATGATTTCCACCCGTTCGACAGTGTCGATATCCGAATGCAGGTAACGAACGCGCACATCATGGTCGGCCAGGTAATCGGTCAGGTCCTCGGCCATGCGCTTGGTCAGGGTGGTCACCAGCACGCGCTCTTCCACCGCCACCTTTTTGCGGATTTCCGAAAGCAGGTCATCGACCTGGGTCGTCGCGGGGCGGATTTCCACCTGTGGGTCGACCAACCCGGTAGGCCGCACGACCTGCTCGATGACCCGCCCGGCATGATCCGCTTCGTAAGGCCCTGGCGTTGCTGAAACAAAAATGGTCTGCGGACTGACCCCTTCCCACTCATCAAAGCGCATGGGGCGGTTATCCAGTGCCGACGGCAGGCGGAAGCCATACTCCACCAGGGTTTCCTTGCGCGAGCGGTCGCCCTTGTACATCGCTCCGACCTGGGGAACGCTGACGTGGGATTCGTCGATCACCAGCAACGCATCCGCTGGCAGGTAGTCGTACAAGGTTGGTGGCGGCGCGCCGGCTGGGCGACCCGACAGGTAACGCGAGTAGTTTTCGATGCCGTTGCAGTAACCCAGCTCGAGGATCATCTCCAGGTCGAACCGGGTACGCTGCTCCAGGCGCTGGGCCTCCACCAGTTTATTGGTGTTGCGCAGGTATTCCAGGCGGTCCTTGAGCTCCTCCTTGATACCTTCGACCGCCTCCATCAGGGTTTCCCGGGGCGTGACGTAGTGGCTCTTGGGGTAAAAGGTGAAGCGCGGCAGCTTGCGGATCACTTCGCCGGTCAGCGGGTCGAACGCCGAGATCGACTCCACCTCATCGTCGAACAACTCGATGCGAATCGCCTCCAGGTCCGATTCGGCCGGGAAGATATCAATCACATCGCCGCGTACGCGAAAGGTCGCCCGGGCGAAATCCATATCGTTGCGCGTGTATTGCAGGTCGGCCAAACGACGCAACAGGGCGCGCTGGTCCAGCCGGTCGCCGCGGTCGACGTGCAGGACCATCTTCAGGTAGGTCTCGGGACTGCCCAAGCCGTAGATGCACGACACCGTGGTGACGATGATTGCATCCTTGCGTTCCAGCAATGCCTTGGTCGCCGACAAGCGCATCTGTTCGATGTGATCGTTGATCGAGGCGTCTTTCTCGATGAAGGTATCGGAGGAAGGTACGTAGGCTTCCGGCTGGTAGTAGTCGTAGTAGGAAACGAAATACTCAACCGCATTGTTCGGGAAAAATGACTTGAATTCGCCATACAACTGGGCCGCCAATGTCTTGTTTGGCGCCAGCACCAGCGTCGGCCGCTGCACCTGGGCAATCACGTTGGCGATACTGAACGTCTTGCCCGACCCGGTCACGCCGAGCAGGGTCTGATGCGCCAGGCCAGCGTCGATACCTTCGACCATCTGACGGATCGCTTCGGGTTGATCGCCTGCCGGCTGGAAACGGGTGACGAGCTGAAACTCGGACATTGGAACCTCTGGTTTCATGCTTCATCGCCCCAAAATAGTGCAGCGACGAGCGAAATTACCGACGACACACGCCGCCTGTATTTATAGACAGTAGTTATACCCAAGTAATGCCTTCGAGCGCCAGTTTCAAGCGCGCTTTGTATACATTGCTGAACCAGCGGTCACGAATAAGACTAACGGTCGAAAAATAATCGAAAAAACCCAGCGAAAACCGCTCACCGCCTGTCGCCGAGGAAGATAAGCATCTCTATACTAACTCCCCGTTTGTGCACCGCTCTAGTGCATTGGTCTGGAGCGAAGTGCCGCCCTCTTTATTCTCCATTCAGAGCTACGGTAAAAATGAGCCTGTTTTCCGCTGTCGAATTGGCACCACGCGATCCCATCCTGGGCCTCAACGAAGCATTCAACGCCGATACCCGCACCACCAAGGTTAACCTGGGGGTCGGTGTTTACTGCAACGAAGAAGGGCGTATTCCATTGCTGCGCGCAGTGATCGAAGCCGAGACCACCCGTGCTGCCCAGCACGCCTCGCGCGGCTACCTGCCGATCGACGGCATCGTGGCTTACGACCAGGCTGTGCAAACGCTGCTGTTCGGCGCCGATTCGCCATTGCTGGCAGCCGGTCGCGTCATCACCACCCAAGCGGTCGGCGGTACTGGCGCACTGAAAATCGGTGCTGACTTCCTCAAGCAGATCTCGCCGGATGCAGTTGTTGCCATTAGCGACCCGAGCTGGGAAAACCACCGCGCCCTGTTCGAAACCGCCGGTTTCCCGGTGCAGAACTACCGCTACTACGATGCCGCCAGCCACGATGTAAACCGTGCCGGCATGCTCGAAGACCTGAATGCACTGCCATCGGGCTCGATCATCGTGCTGCACGCCTGCTGCCACAACCCGACTGGCGTCGACCTGTCGCCAGCCGACTGGCAGAACGTTCTTGAGCTGATCAAAGCCAAGGGCCACATTCCTTTCCTGGACATGGCGTACCAAGGCTTTGGCGACGGCATCACCGAAGACGCAGCGGCCGTGCGCCTGTTCGCCGAATCGGGCCTGAACTTCTTCGTTTCCAGCTCGTTCTCCAAGTCGTTCTCCTTGTACGGCGAACGTGTCGGCGCGCTGTCGATCATCACCGACTCCAAGGAAGAAAGCGCTCGCGTGCTGTCGCAAGTCAAGCGCGTGATCCGCACCAACTACTCCAACCCACCTACCCATGGTGCCAGCATTGTTGCTGCCGTGCTCAACAGCCCGGAACTGCGCGCCATGTGGGAAGCGGAACTGGCTGAAATGCGCCTGCGCATTCGTGGCATGCGCAACGAAATGGTCGAGCGCCTGGCGAAACTGGCACCCGAGCATGACTTCAGCTTCGTCGGCCGTCAGCGCGGCATGTTCTCCTACTCGGGCCTGAGCGCCGAGCAGGTTGCCCGCCTGAAGAACGAGTTCGGCATCTACGCCCTGGACACCGGCCGCATCTGCGTGGCCACCCTGAACCAGAGCAACATCGATGTCGTGACCAAAGCGATCGTACAAGTCCTGTAAGAGTGCCAGGGAAGTCAGGCAATGCTTGACTTCCCCTTAGCAATCAGTAACATAGGCAACAGATTCCGCGATAGCTCAGTCGGTAGAGCAAATGACTGTTAATCATTGGGTCCCAGGTTCGAGTCCTGGTCGCGGAGCCAAACTTTCAAAGCCCCACTTGCTGGGGCTTTGTTGTTTCTGGCGATTACAAAAATCTCAACGCAGATATCATTCCTTATAAGGTTCTGCCAGCAAATCCTTATCATCCATCAGGCTCCATACCAGCAGCTTGGCCGGCTGAGTCTCGCTGGCATTGCGCGACATCAAGTGAACCGTACCGGCCGGCTCGAACCAGTATTCGCCGGCCTTGTAGGTTTTTTGCTCCTGGTCCTTGAGCTGGGAGACCACCTCACCCTCCAATACATACGCCATCACCGCCCCCGGGTGTTGATGGGGCAACGAGCGCTGTCCTGGGGTGTAGCTGACTGTGAGCATGATGGCTTTCTTGCCGGGGGCGTTGCTCAGTTGCTGCTCCTGCAGGACAGTGCGGGTTTCTTTGCCGTGCGCGTCGTCATGAGCAAAAACGCCAGCAGCGCCCAACAGCGTGCTGGCTGCGAGCAGGTAGCGCAGCAGTGTCACAGTCTTCATGTGGTTGCACCTTTGTGGGTAAAGGCGGGACGCAGGCTGCGTCCGGCTGAGCTGAAGGTTAAATCCCGGACTTAAACTGACAAATAGCCAATTCCGGCTAAAACCTGCAGCCCATCTACCCCACTCAGTGCATCGGGATCAGGCTGGGTCCAACCCGATTGGAAAGAACTCGCCGCAGCTGTACACACCCAGCCAGCGCTGGCCATCGATTTCACGCACCAGGGCCAGTTCGACCAACTGGTAGAACACGTTGCGGTGAATCAACGCATCGAGATTGCTACGCACATGAATGTAGGGGGCCGGCTCTTGCGTCTGCGGGTCGATCACGAAGCGCATGGGGTGCTCAACACCCGCCTGGACCTCCTCGTCGACATTGGTGGTAAAGCGCAAGCGCTGTGCTTGCCCCTGCCCTTCAACTTGCAAGGTCACGGCAACGAACGGCGCGTCATCGACCTTGATGCCGACCTTCTCGACCGGAGTGATCAGAAAGTAGTCATCACCATCGCGACGGATAATCGTAGAGAACAGCTTGACCATCGGCTTACGCCCGATTGGCGTCCCCAGGTAGTACCAGGTGCCATCGCGAGCGATGCGCATGTCGATATCGCCGCAGAATGCCGGGTTCCACAAATGGACTGGCGGCAGCCCCTTGTCCGATTTTGGAATTTGCGCCAGCAAGTCGTTGGCTTTGCCCGTTCCACTCATGTGATTTCCTCAGCGACTCATGCCTAATAGGCTACGAGCGTAATCCTCAAGTGCCGGCTCGAGCAAATCTTCCGGCCGGTCATCGTGGAACGTCAGTAAACCGCCACGGCTGCGAATTCGCGCAGTATCGATCAAGTAACGGGTATTGGTTTCGATCAGCATCAGCTGGATCACGCCGCTGTCGATACCCAGCCGATCCACCGCTTGTTGATCGTACCAATCGTCGCCATTACTGATGCGGTCATCGGCCCTGGCAAAGCGCGTGTAGAGCAGGTAATGGGCACCGGCAGCATGGGCCTGCCCCAAGGCCTCCTCCAGGCCCAGCGGCGCCCTGGCGCGACGCACCATCGGGAAGTACTCGACAAAGCCCTTGAATGCCGCCTCAGCGACCGCGTTGGGGCGCGGATAGTCGCCCCCGGGCGGAGCAAACGCACCCTGGCCGATGAAAATGAAGGAGTCTGGTTGCAGCCGTAACGAAATCGAGCGTTGCGTCTCACTGTGTTCCAGCAGGCCGGCATCACTCATGTGATAACGAGTGCCCTCACCCAGATCGCTGACGTTCATGCAGCCGCCCAGCGAAAGCACTGTCAGCAGCAAAACCAAGCTACGCATTTTCCCTCCAGAGGCCGGTGACGGAAAACCGGCGAATAGCCCCCGGATGCAGCTTTTGCGCCAGTCTGGCCATGCCTGCGGGAACGGCTCAGCCACCTATGATTTTCATCACCGTGGCACCACCGGAAAACGCCACTTCCTGCTTGTCACCCAGCGCCTTGACCAACAACCCCTGCAAAGCCGGCAGGGCTTGATGACGTGGCTTGTCGAGCAGGTCGCCGACATAGTGACGGTTGCTCGACGAAAGACAGCCATGCAACCAACCCGTGGAAGACAGGCGCAAGCGCGAACAGGTTCTGCAAAACGGCACGCTTTCGTTGGCGATCACGCCGAAGAAGCCTTTGCCGGGAATCTGGTAACGCATTGCCGTGGCATCCACCGGGGCATCGGCCTGCAAGTATTCATAGCGCTCGCCGATGACGTCGAGCAATTGCTGCAGACCAACGAACTGCTGCAAGAAAGCATTCGAATCACGGGCCAAGTGGCCCATGCGCATCAGCTCGATAAAGCGCAGTTCGAAGCCACGCTCCAGGCAGTAGTCGAGCAATGGCAATACCTGATCCAGGTTTTGCCCGCGCAACGGCACCATATTGACCTTGATGCGAATACCCGCCGCACTGGCCCGCTCCATGCCTTCAAGCACGGTGGCAAGGTCACCGCCCCGGGCAATGCTGCGAAACGCCGAAGCATCGAGGGTATCGAGTGAAACGTTCAATCGAGCAATACCGGCATCCAGCAACACCGGCAACTTGCGCAGCAGAAGCTGGCCGTTGGTGGTCAGGCTGATATCGTCGAGGCCGAGCACCGAGACTTCACGCAGAAAGGTTTCGAGCTTGGGGCTGACCAGGGGTTCGCCGCCGGTAATGCGCAACCGCTCGATACCCGCCGCCTCGATGAGGTAGGCAACGCCACGCGCCATCGCCTCGGCCGACAGCTCATCCTGGGCAGCGACCAGGCGCTTGCCATTGGGCACGCAGTAGGTACAGGCATAGTTGCAGGCGGAGGTCAGGCTGACACGCAAATTGCGAAAACGCCTGCCCTGACGATCGACGATCATGGATGACTCCGGCACGGGGAAAATCGGACCTGCAAAACCTGACTCAAAAATCAGGTTTTTGCAAGCCTCATACCTGAGTATATTCCTGAGGATTGCGCGCCAATAGCACTATAGGCGCACGAAATGCTTTAACTGCCGGAGTTATCGGGGTCGCGCTTGCGCTTGTTGCCCATGCGCACGCCAATGTCCATCAGGAACTGGAAGAACCCTTCCTGATCTTCCAGCACATTGCTCCAGAACGGCGAGTGATACAGGGCCACGGCGCCATGCACGAGCGCCCAGGATGCGCAGTAATGGAAGTACGGTGGTACGTCTTCGAGCTTGCCCTCGCTGATCCGCCCCTTGATCAACTGGGTCAGGCGCTCGAAATTCGAGGCGCGGATCTTGTGCAACTCCTCGACCATCTCCGGCACCTGGTTGCCCTTGACCACCTTTTCTTCGAGGCGATCGAACAGCCGATACCGCTGCGGGTCACGCATGCGGAACTCGAAGTAGGCGCGCGACAAGGCCTCCTTGTCCCGGTCGACATCGGCCGAATGAAGCAACTCATTCAAGTCGCGCTCATAATCGAGCATCAAGCGCAGGTAGATCTCTGCCTTGGACTTGAAATGCTTGTAGATCGTGCCTTTGCCGATACCCACTGCATCAGCGATCATCTCCACGGTGACGCTGTCTTCACCCTGGTCGAGGAATAGCTTGAGTGCGGTATCGAGAATTTCTTGCTCGCGGCGACGAAACTCACGGACCTTACGAGGTTCTTTCTGCATAAGAGGGGACTGAATCAAAATCGAAGCCGGTTATTATGCCTAAATTCCGCCAAATTGCACGGATCATCCAACCATGTCTATGTTTCTTGATGAGTTTGAACAGGCCCGCGACCTGCGTTATTTAAACCATGCAGCAGTGGCTCCATGGCCCAAACGCAGCTGCGAAGCGGTGCGCCGCTTTGCTGAAGAGAACGTATTGCTGGGCGCCAGGGACTATCCCGACTGGATGAAGATGGAGCAACGCCTTCGCGAACGCCTAATGCGACTGATGAACGCACCATCGACGGATGACATCGCACTGGTCAAAAACACATCGGAGGCTCTGTCTTTCGTTGCCTTTGGCCTGGATTGGCAAGCTGGCGACCAGATCGTCATCAGCGATGAGGAGTTCCCGTCCAATCGCGTCGTCTGGGAAGCACTCGCCAACCAGGGTGTAAAAGTGATCCAGGTAAGCCTGCTGGGCGATGACCCGGAAGCGGCATTACTGTCCGCGTGCGGACCACAAACGCATTTGATGTCCATCAGTGCCGTACAGTTTGCCAGCGGCTTGCGCCTGGACCTGCCGCGCCTGGGTCAGGGCTGCAAGGACCGCAACGTGCTGTTTTGCATCGACGCCATTCAGCAACTGGGCGCCCTGCCCTTCGATGTGCAGCAGTACCAATGCGACTTTGCCATGGCCGACGGCCATAAATGGATGCTGGGCCCCGAGGGGCTGGGAGTCTTTTATTGCCGCAGTGAAGTGCGTCCGCAGTTGAAACTCAACGAATTCGGCTGGCATATGCTCGAGCACATGGGTGACTACACCCGCACCGACTGGGAGCCGGCCCGCAGCGCCAGGCGCTTCGAATGCGGTAGCCCGAACATGCTCGGCGCTGCAGCACTGGAAGCCAGCCTGTCGTTGCTGGAGGAAGTCGGCATGGAGAACGTCGCCCGCAAACTGGATAAACGCATCCAATGGCTTTACGACGGCCTGTGCAACATCCCAGGTGTGATTATCCACAGCCCGCTGAACCCCGCTCGGCGTGCCGGTATCGTCTCGTTCAGTATTAATGGCATCGATAATCGCCAAGTATATGAACTATTGAAGCAAGAACAGGTGGTATGCATACCACGCGGCCCAGGAGTTCGCTTTTCCCCGCATTTCTATACCGAAAAGCGTGTTATCGACGAAACTCTGGCCATTGTGAAAAACATTGCATCGCGATGAGTGCTCAGCAGAGTCAGCTGTATTCCAAATCTGTTTAAAAAACGAGCAGCACTGGGTGGAATAGCGCCAATCCTGACCAATACTTGAAGTGTTGACGCGCCATACCCCCCAAGTGACGCGTCGATAAAGGTGTCAAAGGACAGCACGCCTTTGTTTTACTCCTAATGGTCTTAACCCGGATTCACCCCCCAGAACCCGGGTTTTTTTTGCCTGCGATTCAGGCCCGCGCCAATGGGAACAAGCGCTTGAAGTTGGCTGTGGTCTGCTCTGCGAATCGCTCGTAGCTCTCCCCCCTGAGCATTGCCAAAAATTCCGCCACTTCACGTACATATTGCGGCAGGTTTGGCTTGCCCCGATAAGGTATCGGTGCCAGGTACGGGGAATCGGTTTCCACCAACAGGCGATCGGCCGGAACTTGTCGCGCCACATCGCGCAGGGCATCAGCATTGCGAAAGGTGACTATGCCGGACAGGGAAATATAGAAACCCAGGTCCAGGGCCGCCTTGGCCATATCCCAATCCTCAGTGAAGCAATGCAGTACACCCGCCTGGGCCAGGTTGGCCTCGCGCAGCAACGCCAGGGTATCGGCGCGTGCGCCGCGGGTATGAACGATGACGGGCTTGCCGGTCATGTTCGCCGCTTGCAGGTGCAGCCGAAACGACTCCTGCTGCCGCTCGGCAGCTTCCGGTTCGTAGTGGTAATCCAGGCCAGTCTCACCAATGGCAACCACGTGCGGGTGTTCAAGTTCGCGCAGCAGCCAGTCCAGGGCTGGTGCGGCCCCGGGCTCCAGATCAAGGGGGTGCACGCCGACCGAACAATCGACGTCGACATAACGCTCGGTCAGGTCCTTGACCGCCTTCGCGTTCTCGGCACTCACGCCGATACAGAGAAAATGCCCGACGCCACGCGCCCGCGCAGCATCGAGGGCGGCATCCAGAGAACCGGCGTGTTGAGAGAGATCGAGACGATCCAGGTGGCAATGGGAATCTACAAGCATCGGTATCGGGACAACTCAATGGATAAGAGAAAGATCAGCGCTGCGCAACCAGGGCCGACCAGGACACCAGCAAGGCTTCAAGCAACAGCACGCGATTGAGGTTGGCCTTGGACAATACCTTCTGGCGCTGGGCCAGGATCCAGTCCTGTAAGTTCAGCACCTTATCCTGCGCGCTTTTTTGCGCAAGGTACTGCACCACTTTGCGCATGTCGCTCAAACCCAGTCCTTCTTCATCCTGCGTCAATTGATAGCGCAGAACGAGGTTGGACCAGTCGCAAAACCAGTCGAACAGCAACAGCAACGGTATGGCATTCCAGCTTTCCGCCAACTGGCTGGGCGACGCCTGCTGCTTGAGCAATTTTTTCACACCCTCGACCACCGATGCGCGCTGCTCGCGCACGCCCTGTGCTTGCAGGCTGACAGCCACCAACGGCGAGCCAGCTGCCAAGGTCAGCAACTCCAGCCGCTCCTGCTCGCTGCAGTCAGGCAAGGCCGTCGCCAGCCATTCCAGGCTCTGGACTTGACTCGGCAACGGGCAGGCCTGCTGAACACAACGGCTCTTGATGGTCGGCAACAAGCGGCTGTGCTGATGACTGACCAACAGTAGGACCGTATTGCCGGACGGCTCCTCAAGACTCTTGAGCAGGGCGTTAGCGGCGTTGATATTCATCGATTCGGCCGGCTCGACCAACACCACTTTACGCCCGCCCAGCTGCGCGGTCTGCACAACGAAATTGACCAGATCACGGACCTGATCAACCTTGATTGCCTTATCCGCTTCTTCGGGCTCCAGCACATAGTTGTCCGGATGACTGCCCGCCGCCAACAGCATGCACGACTTGCACTGGCCACACGCTTGCAACCCTTGTGGATGCTGGCACAGCAACAAGGCCATCAAACGCTCGGCCAGGGCCCGCTTGCCGATGCCTTGTGGCCCATGCAGAAGGTAGGCATGGGCATGTTGCTGACGCCCCGCCAACTGCTGCCACAGCTGCGCCTGCCAGGGGTAGGCCTCAGCCACGGCTCAACTCCAGGATTTCCGGCAGCAGCTTGTCCAGGGACTGCTGGACCTGGGCCAAGGGCAGAGCCGCATCGATCAAACGATAGCGCGCCGGCTGCGCCGAAGCGCGCGCCAGGTAAGCGTTGCGTACGGCATCGAAAAATACCCGACCTTCCTGCTCGAAACGGTCCAGCCGCCCACGCGCCGAAGCGCGAGCCAGGCCAACCTCAACAGGCAGGTCGAACACCAGGGTCAGGTCGGGGCGCAATTGCCCTTGGACGAATGTTTCCAGGGTTGCGATACGCTCCTGGGAGAGCCCCCGGCCGCCGCCCTGATAAGCGTAGGTGGCATCGGTGAAACGGTCGCACAGCACCACGGCGCCGCGCGCCAGCGCCGGGTGGATAACCTGCGCCAGGTGCTGGGCGCGGGCGGCAAACACCAACAACAGTTCGGTGTCGGCGTTCATCGGCTCGTCGCTAGGGGCCAGCAATAGCTCGCGAATGCGTTCGGCCAGCGGCGTACCACCCGGTTCGCGGGTCAGGACCACGTCGATACCGGCTGCGCGCAAGTGCTCGGCCAGGTACTCGCGGTTGGTGCTCTTGCCCGCGCCTTCCGGGCCTTCGAGGGTGATAAACAAGCCGCTCACAGGCAATCCTTAATCTTGATCATTGCGGGTTTTGCCCTGCACCTTCGGGCGCTTGCTGGATGCTTTGCGCAGGCGATTGAGGTGCAGGTGCAGGGGTTGATTCGGGCGCAGGGGCAGGAACCGTTTCAGGCTCGGATTCAGGCACAGGTGTCGACTCGGGCGCTACCGGCACCGAGTCGGGCGCAGGTGACTGCTCAGGCAGCGTCTGTGCCTCGGGCCCGGCTTCGGGCTCGGACGCAGGCTGTGCCATCGGCTCGGGCGCGAGCGCGGGTGATGCTTGTTCCCCTTGAGCATCGGCATCGGTCGCCGGCCCCGGGCTCGAGCGATAATCCGCGCGACGCTTGAGTTGATACTCGCGCACTGCGGCGTTGTGGGCATCCAGATCATCGGAAAAGACGTGGCTGCCGTCGCCCCGGGCAACGAAATACAAGGCATTGCCATGGGCCGGATTCAAGGCAGCATGGATGGCCTCACGACCAACCATGGCAATAGGCGTAGGTGGCAGTCCCGAAATCACATAGGTGTTGTAGGGCGTGAACTCGCGCAGGTCGGCGCGGGTCAGCTTGCCGTTGTAGCGCTCGCCCATTCCGTAGATGACAGTCGGGTCGGTTTGCAGGAGCATGCCGGTCTGCATGCGCCTGACGAACACGCCGGCAATCTGGCCACGCTCGCGCGGCACACCCGTTTCCTTTTCTACCAGCGAAGCCATGATCAACGCCTGGTAGGGATCATTGTAAGGCGCATCGGCCGCACGGGCATTCCACTCCTTGAGCAATACCTCTTCCAGCCGCGTATATGCTTGTTGAAGCAGGTCGACATCACTGACGCCACGCACAAAGCGATAGGTATCGGGGAAAAACCGGCCTTCGGGGAACACGCCGTGATGGCCGAGCTTGTCCATGACTTCGCTGTCGCTCAAGCCGTCGAGCGTCTGGGTGACCTTTTCATGCTTGGCCAATGCCGCGCGAACCTGGCGGAACGTCCAGCCCTCGACCAGGGTCATGTTGTACTGCACCATCTCGCCGCGTTGCCAGACCCCGATCAGATCACGCACACTCATTCCTGGCGCCATGCGGTACTCGCCCACATGCAATGGGGTCCGCTCAAGGTTGAAGCGCCAGTACAGGCGCAACCAGAAGGCGTCCTTGATCACACCGTTGGATTCCATCCGGTAGAACACCCGCGTAGGCGTCGTACCGCGAGGCACCTCCAGCAACTGCTCCTGGGTAAGCGTCAAGGGTTGTTCCAGTGCCGAGTGCATTTTCCAGGCCGATAGCCCCAATGCCAGGCCCGCCAGAATCAGGCAGGTCTCCAGCAGCACCAAGAATTTTCGTCTCACAAATCAAACATCCAAAAGCACGCAGGCAATACGTTGCAGTTTACGGGTGAGCGGACCCGCCGGCCAGTTCAACGATTCAAATGCCCGCACCGGCCATATGCCGTAGACGCTGTTGCAGACGAAGACTTCATCGGCTTGCTCAAGATCCTGCAACACAAAGTCACCAATGCGTAGCGCGATACCCTCGCGAGCCGCTGCATCGAGCAACGCCGCGCGCATGACCCCGGCTACACCGCAGCGACTCAGCTCGGGCGTGAGCAGCTCGCCATGGCGTACCAGGAACAGGTTACTGTAGACGCCTTCTACCAATCGGCCAGAAGTGTCGAGCATCAGCCCTTCGGCATGCTCGGCGTCTCGCCATTCGGAACGGGCCAGGACCTGCTCCAGTCGGTTCAGGTGCTTGAGGCCTGCCAGCAGGGGTTGCTCAGCCAAACGCGTGCGACAGGGAAACAGCCTGATCCCCTGCTCTGCATTGGCCGGTGGATAACTCGCAGTCGGGCTGCCCTGGAGGATTCGCCGGGCAGGCGACGCAGGGTCTGAGGCATAACCACGCTGGCTGTCACCACGGGCGAGTATCAGCTTGAGCACACCCTCGCCCATAAGGGCAGCGTAGGTACACAGCTCACTGCGAACCAGTGGAAGGTCCGCAATGATTGCCAAGCGCTGGCAGCCAAGCGCCAAACGCTGCAGGTGCAGCTCCAGCAACAGTGGCTGGCCAGCCTTGACGGCGATGGTTTCGAAAAGACCATCGCCGTAGGCCAGCGCGCGACTCTTGAGCGCTATCGCATCCGCCGGCTGGCCATCGACCCAGCTTTGCATCAACCGGCGAACCGGCGGAACACCAGCGAGCCGTTGGTACCACCAAAACCGAAGGAGTTCGACAGCACTACATCGATCGACATGCTGCGCGCCTGATGGGGCACGAAGTCCAGGTCACAACCTTCGTCCGGCTCATCCAGGTTGATGGTTGGCGGTGCGACCTGGCCATTGATGGCCAGCACGCTGAAAATCGCCTCCACTGCACCGGCTGCACCGAGCAGGTGGCCTGTCATCGACTTGGTCGAACTGACTGCCAGCTTGTAGGCGTGTTCGCCGAACACCGATTTGATCGCAGACACTTCGGCCAGGTCACCGGCCGAGGTCGACGTACCGTGGGCGTTGATATACTGAACATCTGAAGGATTTACGCCGGCATCACGCAATGCGTTGGTCATGCAACGGGCAGCACCGGCACCGTCTTCGGGTGGCGACGTCATGTGGAAGGCATCACCGCTCATGCCAAAGCCCACGAGCTCGGCGTAGATGGTGGCACCACGGGCCTTGGCATGCTCCAGCTCTTCAAGCACCAGCGCACCGGCGCCGTCGGACAGGACGAAACCATCACGCCCCTTGTCCCACGGACGGCTGGCACGGGTCGGCTCGTCATTACGCGTGGACAAGGCGCGTGCGGCGCCAAAGCCACCCATGCCCAGGCCGCAGGCTGCCATTTCGGCGCCGCCGGCGATCATCACATCGGCTTCGCCGTAAGCGATGTTGCGTGCGGCCATACCGATGCAGTGCGTACCCGTGGTACAGGCCGTGGCAATGGCGTAGTTAGGCCCCTGCACACCCAAGTGGATGGACAGGAACCCGGAAATCATGTTGATGATCGAGCCGGGCACGAAAAACGGCGAGATACGCCGAGGGCCCTGCTCGTGCAAGGTACGACTGGTTTCTTCGATATTGGTCAGGCCGCCAATACCCGAACCCATGGCCACACCAATGCGCTCACGGTTGGCGTCGGTCACTTCCAGGCCGGCGTTACGTACCGCCTGAAAACCGGCTGCCAGGCCGTACTGGATAAACAGATCGAGCTTGCGAGCTTCCTTGACCGACAGGTATTCCTCGACCTTGAAGTCCTTGACCGAGCCGCCAAAACGGGTGGTATAGGCACAAAGGTCCGTATGTTCGATCAGACCAATGCCACTGCGGCCAGCCAGAATGCCCTGCCAACTGCTTG
>CAYVPI010000102.1:0-18871 GCA_964453495.1 uncultured Pseudomonas sp.
GTCAGCAAGTAAATGACCATGATCATGCCGTGCATGGTCATCGCCTGATAGTAAGCACTGGCGTCCATGAACTCCAAAGTGCCGGGGAAGCCAAGCTGTATGCGCATCAAGCCGGACAACACCACGGCGACAACGCCCACGAATATAGCCGTCAAGGAATATTGAATGGCTATGACCTTGTGGTCCTGACTCCAGATATACTTGGTCAGGAAACTTTTGGGTTCGTGCAGTGCTTCGGTTTCGGCTTGCTCCGCATAGGCCATCACGTCATCCTCCTGCTGAAGTTTCGGTGTATTTCTGGCTGCTTTACGGCTGTTTTCCCGGCTCCGCCTTGCTCGCACCAGCGTCGGCATTCGCTTTGGATTTGATAAAAGCGATCAGTGCGCTCAACTCCTTCTCGCTCGGCGCATAGGCCGGCATGACGGCTGCATAGCCCTTGACGATCATGGCACTGGGTTTAAGAACCGAATCTTTTATATAGCCCTCATCCACCTTGATGCTCGTACCGTCGGCAAGGGTTTGTGTCTTGCCATACAGGCCTTGCCAACTGGGGCCGACGCCCTGACTGCCATCGACACTGTGGCAAGCCACACACCCGAGCGACTCGGCCAGCCGTTGTCCCTGCGCCGCCAGATCGTCACCAGGGCCCGACGCTAGACTGGCGGAAGGTTCATCGACTTGCTGCGCAGCACCCAACGATTTGATCAAGGCGACGACAGCACCCAGTTCATCTTCACTGAGAGTATAGGCCACCATGATCGGTGGGTAGCCCTGCACCAATCGGGCCTTCGGATCAAGGATCGACTCTTTCAGGTAGGCCTCATCGACCTGCACACTGCTGCCATCGGCAAGCTGTTCAGTGCGGCCGTACAGTCCCTTCCAACCCGGGCCGAGACTGCTACTGCCATCCTGGCTATGGCAGGCACTGCAGCCGAGGTTTTCGACCAACTGGCGACCTTTTTCCAGCACGCTGTCCCTACTGGGCCTGGCAGTTGTCGCTACTGTCTGCGCAAAAGTCGGTTGGCTGCTGAGCCATTGATTGAAGGCTTCCTGTTCTTGCACAATCATATGGCCGCGCATGTTGTAATGACCGATACCACAAAATTCGGCGCAAAGGACTTCATATTTCCCGGTTTTAGTCGGCGTAAACCAAAAATACGACACCATCCCTGGCACCATATCCATCTTGCTGCGAATTTGCGGCACATAGAAATTATGCAGCACATCTTTGGAACGCAATAAAACCTTCACCGGCTTATCGAGAGGAAGGTGAATTTCTTCGTTTCTTACAAGTACATCATCCTGCCCGGCAGGGTCCTTTGGATCAAGACCAAAAGAATTGGCGGCATCAACAAACTTAATATCCGACTTGCCCAGTTTTCCGTCCTGGCCGGGAAAGCGAAAAGCCCACTGCCATTGCTGGGCGACCACTTCAAGTTCATAAGCGTTTTTCGGAACCCGGATGAAGTCACTGTAAACAACCAGGCCCGGCGCCAACATCCCGGCAATACCTATCGACGTTACGACAATCAACCATAATTCCAACTTTTTATTTTCAGGTTGATAGGCCGCCTTGGCACCCTCCTTGTGACGATAACGCATCACCGCTACCGCCATAAACACCGTGATGGCGATGAAAAATATTCCACTGATGATCAAGGTGATGAACAGGGTGGTATCTATAGACCCCCAGTTGGAAGCTGCCGGTGTCGCATGCCAAGGCGCCAGCAGGTGGAACAGCACTGAGGCAACAACGATTAGAATCAAGATAATTGCTGTTGCCATTTCTCTTCATCCTATTCCTGGCGGCAAAGCCAACAAGAAGTATAGTGCACAGACGGCGCAAGCGTTTTTTCTGAATAACCCGGCGCCTGGATATTCCAATTCCACCATTAAGTTAATCGATCACACCTATTCACCACCTAAAACTGCAGATATTCAGCATCACGTCGCCCGGGACTAAACGGGGCATAGCGACTTTGTTGCGACCGGTCAAAATGGTGAGAAAAACGCTGAAACCGACTTTCTAAAAGTGCCGTGCAAAGGTTTGTTCCCCGATCGAGGCCCGGTTGCCAGCTATACTTGAATTCTGACGACGCACGATAGCTACAGCGTCCAGCAAACCACAATGGAGGCTTCGTCATGAGTGCTCTGACGATCGAAGGCTGGTGCAAACCCAGCGGCGCCCAAAAGTCCACCCCCGTGGGGGAAATCCATTTCTACGTCGATGGCCCTCTGCATTTGCGTATGGAGCAAGCCGAAGAACGCCTGCAAAAGACCCACGAGCCCGAAGCCATGGTCGATGTTGATATGGACACGTTAGAGTTGAACATTCCGGAAGGATACGGCCCCTTGTCCGACTGCCAGATGCGTGTCTATTTGCACCACGAACGCGGTCAGTTCCATCTGGTCGGGCACCGAGCGAGCGATGGCAGCTTGATCTATACCAACGCAGTTTTGATTGATCAACTGCTGCAGTAGCGACTACCTGATTGCTGCGGCAGCAATACTGTCGTAAGGTCGATCGCAAGGGCGCGCGCTAGTTGATCTGCACAATAACCGGACCTTCCGTGACAACCGGCGGGTTGGCGTGGATATTCGAGGCATTGTTCTGAATCCAGTCGCGCGCGACTTTCAAGCTCTCATCGGTGCCCGATTTGTCCGTGCACACAGTCACCGCTGTACCGCCATCACCCGTAGCTACCAGTGTGTAGCTCACGAGGCCAGGTACTTTGCGCAAGGCAGCTTCGACGTCGGTCTTGTGCGCTTCCAACACGTCGAAAAGCTGCTTTGCTCCAGTACCCAAGTAGGTTCTTATAACCGCATACATAGCAATCTCCTTTGTGAGTTGCCGCCTGAATGCCAACCCAGATGCGCTGATGGCCATTATCACTGGAGCTTCGTGCTGTCCCACCAGGAAAAAAAACTCGAGTGCTTGTGCACACCTTACTTGTACAACGAACAACTCGATCTTGAAATTGTTGAGGGCCTTCCGTTTATTCAGCTTAGCCAAACGCCGGCGACAAATAAAAGGTAACGACCACCGGCAGCTTCTGTCCGCCCTCAACTCACTCCACCACTTGCAGCACCTGCTTGATACGCGCCCTTCCCTCCTGCAGCCGGTCATGCGCTGTTGCCACCTCAGCCAGCGGCAGCACCTCCAGGCGCGGCGGACGCACCCGCCCAGTCGCGAGCAGGCTGGCGATACGCCCCAAGGCCTCACCACTGGGCATCCGGCTGTAGGCCACCGCCGTGCGTAGGCCGCGCCTGACCGCCTCACCTGAGTCAGGCCCCGCATCGCCCGGCATCAGGGTGAGAATCGCCACCAGCACACCGCCAGCGCGCAGCAGTTCGAGCCCATCAGGCAAAGTGCCTGCGCCAATGCAGTCGAGCACCATGTCGACACCTTCAGGCGCCCACTGCTTCAGCGCGGGGTCGATGGCCGTGTTGCGGTAGTCGATGGCGAGCTCGGCCCCCAACCCTTGCACGTACTCCAGGTTGTCCGCGCTGCAAGTCGTGGCAACCTGAGCCCCTGCGCAACCGGCGAACTGAATGGCGAACCCGCCTACGGCGCTTCCCCCACCATGAACCAACACCTTCATTCCGGGCCGTAGCGCGCCCTCATCGAACAAGCCCGCCCAGGCCGCCAGCGCCGGGGTCGGAACCGCGGCAGCGGCGGCGAAATCGAGATTGGCCGGCATGCGGACAACAGAAGCGCGGGAAACGCAGGCGTACTCGGCATACGCCCCCCACTTTCCGGCCCCAACATCACTCTGGGCGAAAACCCGGGTACCTTCGAGCAGGTCCGACACCCCCTCACCCACTTCAGCCACGGTTCCGGACAGGTCGAAGCCCAGGACGAACGGAAAGCTGCAGGTGAAAAACTGGCCGAGGTAGCCTTGCCGACATTTCCAGTCGGCCGGATTGACCCCTGCGCAATGGACGCGAATCAATACTTCGCCGGGCCCCGGTTGCGGTTTCTGCACCGTGGCCAGCTGCAATACCTGCGAGCCGCCCAGGCGATCTATAACGACAGCACGCATAGCAGTACCTCTTCTGAATTCATGGGTATTGGTCGACTCATATACCTGCCAGCTCGATGGCCGGGTGTGCCCATGCCGGAATGACCGGTGCCGGCAGCCGTTTCCGGCCATCCAATGTAAAGACCGGCAGCCCGTGAGCCAGGGGAAAGTGCAGGCTATGCGTGACCAGCCCGGTACGCTCGCGAGCGGGCAAGTGGCACAACGCCAATGCCGTCTGCGCCAGATATTCGACGGGCTCGGTTGGATAGTCCTCCGGAATAAAGCGCCCGCCGCCGGGGGTACGAATCGCAGTGCTCGGCCCCACGGTGTTCACCGCAATATTGTCGGCCTCAAGTTCCGCCGCCAGGCTCTGGGTGAAGCGGTTGATGGCCGCCTTGGCCGCCGCATAAATGGCGATACCGCCGAGCCGTTCGAAATCCCCATAAGGCCGAAGTGGTGGCAGCGCAGTGACCGAACCCAGGTTCAGAATCCAGCCGCCACCCCGTGCACGCATCAAAGGGATAGCAGCCTGGCTGAGCGTGAACGGCACCCGCAAGTAATGATCCAGCGTGCGTTCGAACAGGCTTGACGGCATGGTTTCAACACCGCAGTACTCGGCAAATCCCGCGTTGTTGACCAGGATATCCAGGCCGCCCGCCGCCGCAGCGGCGCGTGCCACCAAAGCGTCGCGCTCAGCAGGCAGCTCCAGGTCGGCAGCCAACGGGATGGCCCGCCCCCCGGCCTGCGTGATCAACTCCACGGTCTCGGCCAATGTGCCCGGCAGGCTGGCCGTCTGTTGCAGGCTGCGTGCACTCACAACCACCGTCGCCCCCTCTGCCGCAAAGCGCTGGGCGATGGCGCGGCCGATGCCCCGGCTGGCCCCCGTGACCAGTGCGACCTTGCCGGCCAGTTTTTGTGATGCCTGAGTCATAGGTACTCCTTATTGTTGGCAGGGTTGGGGGACAGGATGCTCGTCGCAAGCGGGCAGAACGCATGGGCAATCGCTTCCACCGTCCACTCGGGAAACTCCGGATCGAACCAGCGATCCACCCAGCCCCAGTGAAAGGGATGGGTCAAATATTCACCCAGCAGCCCATCGAGGCTGGCGAACTCCTGTTGCCATACATGCGTCCAGGGGCTGGCCGAGCACACCCGGCTGAGCTGCCAATTGCCGATGCTGGTGATGTACGCGGGCATTCGCAAAAGGTCGCGCTCCAGGGCCACGACCAGGCTCGGGTCTTGTTCTGGGCGAACGCGCAACATCAACGTGCGCCAGATGCCATTCTGCAGGCCCACGGCACGCTCGCCGCCGCCCAGGCGCAGGTACCCGACCCGGTCCACCTGTGCAACATCCGGCAACTGCGCCAGGAGTGTTGCCGTACTGGCCTGGTAGGCATCGCTGGCGAAGCACAGGTCCAGGGTGAAATCGCCTGCGCCCCAACTGCCTTCAAGGTTGCACTCCAGGCTGAAATGGCGAAGGCCGGGCGTGCCTTGCAGGCGCCGCCGCAACGCGGCTCGCACCGCCTCGGGTTCGGCGCCTGGGTTCAGGTGCAGCTGTGCGGTTTCATGCCACATGGTGCGTTGCCTCAGGTTGCATTGCCTCAAGGTGTGCCAATGACTGCTCGGCATCGCCCAGCACGTGCCTGTGCAGGTGATGACCCCGCTCATCGACCGCAGCCCAGAACTCACGCACTTCAGCCCCGGCCCCCAGGCGCATGGCGTAATAGCCCCACACATCAGGCACCTGCCAGAGCAGCCACAGCCGGTTCAACTCGCCGGGCACGGCAACCGGTGGCGAGACCCAGCGCTGTTGCAGCGTCAGCCCGCGCGCGGCGGCTTGTGGCAGGTAGCGTTCTTCCAACAAGGCCAGCAAGGCGGGAATGTGTTCGGGGGCGAGAAGGATTTCATCGAGTATGCGAATCATGGCTTGCCTGCGCTTTGCGCTGGCGTCAGGCTGACGGACCGCGATAACGGGTAGACTGCAAAAATCATGCTGTGGATGCTCCGCTGCAGGTGCTGAGTGGGTGTCGCCATTAATCCACATGCACCAAGGCTGCACCGTCACCGAACCAATCAGTAACCGTTACTGCACCGCTCACCATGAGAGTTGGATGATGGCCTTCCGATCAGCACATGCCGTTCGCGTACCCCACGGGCTGAGTACTCGCCTGCTCGACGAACTGGACCGCAACCACCTGCCGGCAAGCGAGGCCCCACCGCCGCAATCGGCCGACGATTTCGTGAAGCTGTTCCGCGACGCCATCGAGCAACTCGAGGCACAGGTGGCCAAGGGCGAGAGCCATCCACCGATGCGCAAGCAGGAAGTCGACCTGATGTGCCGCTGCCTGCTCAGCTGCAGCACCCTGGCCGAGGCCATCGAATGCGCCGCCCAGTTCTGCGCGATGCTGCACCCCCGGGCCGGAAAACTGAGCCTGGAACTGCAAGGCCCCCGCGCCCTCTTCCACATGGACTCGTTGCGCCACAAACGCAGCTCGGCCGCCTGCCTGGTCGACCTGACCGGCCTGTTCTGTTACCTGCAGCTGTTCGCCTGGCTGACCGGGCAAACCCTGAAGGTGGACAGCGTGTTCCTGGCGCACCCCAGGCGTGAAGACGCCATGCCCTTTCTCGGCCTGTTCGATGCACCGGTAAAGGTTGGCAAACCCACCTATGGCTTCGGCTTCGAAGCCCACCAGCTGTCGCGACCGGTGATTCGACAGCCTGCCGAACTGGCGGCATTCCTGGTGGACTTCCCCTTTCGCCTGATTGGCGCAGCATCGAGCGTGGTGTCGGTTTCGCAGCAGGTGCGGGGTTTTCTGGAAGCCGCGCTGGCGCATGAAACCGAGCTGCCGGCGCTGGGTGAAATTGCTGCGGCTTTGGGTAGCAGTGAGCCGACCCTGCGCCGTCACCTGGCTGCCGAAGGGGCCAGCTATCAGCAGTTGCGTAAGCTCTGTTTGTGCGAAGCGGCGCAGCGGTGTTTGCGGGAGACTGATTGGAGTATTAACCGGATAGCCGGGTATCTGGGGTTTAGCAGTGAGGCGGCGTTTCGGCGAGCTTTTGTGGGGTGGACTGGGGAGGCGCCGAGTCGGTTTCGCAGCAAAGGCGACTGATCTGGAAACGCGTAAGCCGCAGAAGTTTTCCGGACCAGACTCGCTCATCCAGCAGCCCTGCCATACTGTTGTACATGACCCGTGCAACCTTCCGCTTCTATGAGGAGCTCAACGATTTCCTGCCGGCCGAGCGACGGCGGCAGGCCTTCACCTGCGAGTGCGCGCGAGGGGCGACGGTCAAGCACATGATCGAAGCGCTCGGGATACCGCACACGGAGGTCGAGCTGGTGCTGCTCAACGGCGAGTCAGTGGGCTTCGAACGGGTGATCTTCGACGGTGACCGGCTGGCGGTTTATCCCAAGTTCGAAACGCTGGACATCAGCCCGCTACTCAAGGTTCGTGCACAACCTTTACGGGTACTGCGCTTCGTTGCCGATGCGCACCTTGGCGGGCTGGCCAGCCTGCTGCGCATGAGCGGCTTCGACACCCTTTATGATAATGGCTTTGAAGATGGCGAGATCGCCGAGATCGCTGCGCAGCAAGGGCGCATCGTGCTCACCCGCGACCGCGACCTGCTCAAGCGGCGTATTATCAGCCACGGCTGTTACGTGCATGCCCTGAAACCGTCGCTGCAGCTGCGCGAATTGTACGAGCGCCTCGACCTGGCGCGTAGCGCGCGGCCATTCAGCCTGTGCCTTCATTGCAACCTGCCGCTGCACGCGATCAGCCCGGAACTGGCCCGGCCGCACGTGCCGCCGCGCATCAGCACCCTTTATTCGCACTTCCTGCGCTGCGACGCCTGCCAACGGGTTTACTGGGAGGGTTCACACTGGCGCGGCATGTGTGCATTGCTGGCCCCTTTGCTGGATCGCTAGCCAACCGTATCGGGCTGGCTGCGTTGCCAGGAGTAACTGGCTTTGGCACGCATTTAGAGCGTGCGTGGCCTTGTAGGAGCGGGCTTGCCCGCGATAGCCCCACCGCTATGCATCAGGTGATCCCCGTCGTCTGGATCGCGGGCAAGCCCGCTCCTACAGACCAGCAATGCGCAGCCGTCACGACCGGAAGAAATCGGCCAATAAAAGACTTTCAGGTCAATCCATCGCCATTGAGCCAATACAAAACGATAGAGGCTCAATTGATTTTATGACCTTCCGATTTTTCTGATCGAGCCACAGGAAACGTCCTGCTTACCTTCGCCCCCCTTGAGTTAATTATCTTACTTCCCACCGCAAGGCGGGTCGGGATAACAATCTGATGGGGATATGCACTACATGGCAGTTACGCTTGAATTTCTAACCCAGGATCCTGAAGAAATTGAACTGGCAACGCGCTATTGGGCCATGGATGAGGACGGTGCGTACCTGGAGCGGGTCGCCGACCTTGTCCCGTTTCGCGACATTATCCAGCCTGGCCTGATTGCAAAACAAGTACGCCAATACTGCCTGGCCTACGATCAAAATCAGGTGTGCTGCAGGTGTGGGCAGCCGATCAGGGTCGGGGGCCGCACGCAGACGAAGAAGACCTTTCAACGCTCTTCCCGCCCCTGCGAGGCCTGCGCGCAAATCGAAACGCAGCAGCGCAGGGAGCGGGAAGCGACCGTGCAGGCTGAACTCGATAAGCGGCTTGCCAGCCATATCCAGGATGTACAGACCAGGACTCTTGCCTACCAGGATCTGCCCGATGATGTAATCATCCTGCTGCAGGCAATCGATGTGCTCGTCACCCCTCGCCTGACCCAGGGCACCTTCACAGCCAAAGATTGCGAGCAACTGACGCCCTTTGAGCCTGAGGAGTTCGTCAAGCGTTTGTACAAAACGCAAACGCTGCTGGATGACCCGCGAGCGGCAAGTGCCGGGGCCTACTTTCTAAAGGACGACGAGGTCTGGCTCAAGTATTCTCAGCTGCATTTTTTCTTGCCGCCTGACCAAACCCATGGCCGCGGCGAAGATGCGCTCAAGCTGTTGACCGAACGCACGTTTACAGACTCCGAAGCGCTGATCAATTTCTGGCTCGATTATGCCGTTGGCGACGTGCTTCGGTACTTGTTCGATCAATGCAAGAGTTACAAGCATGCGCTGGAAGATGACGCGATAGAAAAGATCACGAGCACCGTCAGACACGGGCTGCGCACATACAGCGTTGCGCAAATGTGGTTTGTGATGTGGAAGGTGGTCAAGGATGCGGCGAGCCTGGCCAGCCGTGAGTACTACACACGTAGCAAAGCGACAGCGACCATCCCCAATAAAATCCGCAAACAACTCGAAATCGCGGACCAGGAAGGAGGGCTGCGCCGAAGCTGGGACCGGCCCGATCATCACATCGCAGGCTCAATGGGCATGTTGTTCCAGACGCTATTCGGGATAGACGAATACTCCCCAGGCGAAACAGTGCTCGGCATCTTCACCGCCTTGGCAAAGCAGGCAAGTGAAGCTGCCGATGCCGAGTTCGTCGCCCTGGCTAATGACCTGATGCTGGATGCGCTGGGGGCGCGAAATGCAGCGCTAACACTGGAGAGTTTTGCGCAATTGATACGCGCTGGTCTGACGACCAAGGATGCAATCACCGAAACGATCGAACGCAATACCCAGAAGTTCGATTAGCCTCGCTCGTCAGCGCTTGCGCTTGGCGCGTACTTGTTCATCCTCCAGCGCCTGGCGAACGAGTGCCCGCGCTGCCCATGCGGCAGCGTCGAGTGAATCTTCGATGCTTGCACCACTGATGTCGCGCACGGCGATCAATGCCTCGGTGCCCATGACGATCGACAGCGCCTGTTTCAGTCGCTTACGCGCCCGGGGTGCGAGCTCGCCCTTGAGCGAGTCGACGATCGGCTCGATGTAGTGCATGCGTCTGCCCGGCCGCAGGGGTGTGTCGTGGGTCTCACTTTCGAGCCACACCGTCATGAACGAACGCTCCATTACGTGCAGGCCGATCTCGTCGTCGATCAACAGTGTGTTCAGCGCGTTCGCTGCCACGCCAATGCCCTTGACCGGATCGTCTCCCGGCCGCCAGAAGCGCTCCAGCGGCTGCATCTCACGGTCGGCCGCCGTCTCGCTGATCAACGCCTCAAGCGAGGGAAAGTAGCGATACGCCGTGGCGCGTGATACCAGGGCGCGCTCGGCCACTTGCGCAAGTGTCGGGTGATGGCCCTCATCGCGCAATGCCACGGCGGCATCGATAAGCGCTTGGCGCGTGCGCAGCTTCTGGTTGGTGCGGCCTGGCTGATCACCGATGGGCGGGCTTGACTTAAGGGTTGGCATGGATTAAATGATACTCCGTCCTATCATGAGACTTGTGTCTCATAATAGGTCAAAGGCACGGGATATGCCACTGGCCTCGTGCGCGGCACAACCGCCACGCCGGCCATAACGATTTCATATCGTTTTCTTCAGCTACTGAGCGCGCCTCAGGGCGCATGAGGTGAATGCCATGAGTCACAATTCCCGTTCGCGGACCTGGTTCCGACTCGCTGCCATCTACTTTGCCCTTGGCGTGTTGCTGGGCGTGGCGATGGGCGCTTCTGGCGACCATTCGCTCTTCGCGGTACATGCCCATGTCAATCTGTTGGGATGGGTGTCGATGGCACTGTTCGGGCTGATCGGCACAGTGTTCCCGTCAATCAGCGAAGGTCGCGTTGCTGCAGCACAGTTCTGGACGTACACCGTCGGCGTGCCGGTGATGCTCGGCGCATTGACGCTGCGCCTCAAGGGCGCAGCGTCAGTCGAGCCTTTGATCGGTATCGCCTCAATCCTCATTGGCTTGAGCGTGATACTTTTTGTGTGGCTGGTATTCTCGCGCATCGGTGTAACAAAGGGGTACCTGAATAACGTGACAGGTGAATCGCGCTTGTCATGATGTGGAGAACACACAGCAATCGACCGGTTGCATCCACAGCCAAATGCGGTCATAGGCAGGCATCCCGGAAACCAGGGGAGATTCACCGCCGATTTCCAACGTTATAATGCAGTAAGTGTGCACCCACAGAGTTCTGGCCCAATATTTCAAGCTTCTGTCATTCCAGAGCTTACAAGCCGAGTAGAAAAACATGAATCGTCAAAAAAAAATAAAGCAGTTATTAAAGGCTCACGCGAAAAAGGCCAGTGCCAAATTGGCACCGCGAAGCAAGCCTAAATACATCAGTAAAGCTGACCGATTGAAGCTGGCGGCTGAATCCAGTCACGACCCAATCATTGATTCTGAGAGCTGATTCGGGTGCGCAGCACTTGCCGTGCCGCATCGGCATCCCACAGGCCAACGATGCGCCGCCTGTCGTGACCGGCAGAAATCGACTGTGGATTCAACCAGTCGAGGGTGACCAGGAAGGGGCTACTTCTTACCTCATTTGCAGATAGTTCAGTAGGCGACAAAAAAGTTCATTCCTGTAATGCCCTCGCCCTGACATTGCAGCAGGCTGTACAGGGAAGTTCGACCGGGCGTTCCGGACCTTCCTGAACTTCGTATGGAATTTCGATCGCGGTTGCCGCCCAGGGATCGAGGCAGCGCGCCTGGCGATAGGCCCGCAAATTCCTACGGTGCCCTTGCGCAGTACCCGGCAGATTGCTGCATTTCTCGGTAGCTGGCTGCCACTATCAGACTACCGAGAAAGGCTGCTCTGATGCCTGCCGAATCATATCCCCAAACCAGATGCTATTTGCCCATCGCCGCCCTGGCCGCCTCGATCCTGGCCTTCACCGCATCGAGGTTGAAGCTCGCGCCTTTTTGCATGGGTGGGTATTCGATAGCCGTTTCAGCGAGTTTGGCAACCCGTTCCTGAACGAACACGAAGCGCCAGAACTGAAACTTGAACCAGTCGAAATACTGCGTGGAACCATTGGCCGCCTGGTTTTGCGGCCAGCTTGTACGCTCGAACGGATCCAGGCGCAGGTTGGTCAGCACGGGTACATCAATGCTGACCTTGGCGCCGAGCCAGCCATCAGGTTGATCGAGAAAGCGGTACTTATAATCGTCGATACGCACCGCCCCCAGATTACTTTCGCCGAAATAGAAGATTTCGTGACGGTTGGACGGGCCTTTTCCGGTGAGCATAGGGGTTTGGTCATAACCGTCCAGGTGCACCTTGTAGGTTGTGCCATCCAATTGTTTGCCTTTGAGCAGTTCGTCTGTGATGTTCGGGTTGCCCGCGGCTGCGACTAACGTCGGAAACCAATCCATGCCGGACATGATGCCGTTCTCAACCTTGCCCGCCGGCACCTTGCCCGGCCAACGGATAATCGCCGGGACCCGGAAGCCACCTTCCATGACTGTGCCCTTGCCCATGGCAAATGGTGTCTGGCCGCCATCGGGCCAGGTGAAATTTTCTGCACCGTTGTCGGTGGTGAACACCACGATGGTGTTTTCGTCCAGGCCATCCTTTTTCAACTTGGCCATGACATCCCCGACCACGTCATCGAGTTGGGCCATACCTGCTTCCTGTTCGGACCAGCCATTCTGTGAATTGCGCATGGCCTCGTACTTGTCGGAGAGGTGGGTGACGATGTGCATGCGGGTCGGATTGAGCCAGACGAAGAACGGTTTGTTGTCCTGTTTGGCCTTGTCGATAAAACTGAAGGCCTTGTCGCGGATTTCGTCGTCGACGGTTTTCATGCGCTCAGGGTAGAGGGTGCCGGCGTCCTCGATTTTCTGTTTGCCCACTTTACCCCAGCGTGGCATTTCGGTCGGATCGTCCGTGCTGGTTGCCCAGCTGTGCACCATGTTGCGCGGGCCGACGGTAGCCAACAGCTCTTGCGGGTAGTTGGGGTGGGCCGGGTCTTCCATGGCGTCAAGGTGATAGAGGTAGCCGAAGAACTCGTCGAAACCATGCACGGTGGGCAGAAACTGGTTCAGGTCGCCCAAGTGGTTTTTGCCGAACTGGCCGGTGGCATAGCCCATGGACTTGAGTACGGTGGCAATGGTGACTGCCTGGGCAGGAATACCGACTGGCGAGCCGGCCTGGCCAACGGTGGTCATGCCGGTACGGATTGGCAACTCGCCGGTGATGAAGTTGGCGCGTCCTGCCGTGCAGCTGGCTTCGGCATAATAGTCGGTGAAGCGCATGCCTTCGTTGGCCAAGGTGTCGAGGTTGGGTGTTCTGCCGGCCATCATGCCCTGGTTGTAGACACCGATATTGGCCCAGCCGATGTCGTCACCCATGATGACAACAATGTTGGGCGCCTTATCGGCCGCTTGGCACAGGCCAGGTGTTGCAGCCAGTGGCAGCAGCGCCATGGCCGCAAACACCGTTGTTCGTATGCAGTGGTTCATATGAGCTCCGTCACACTTACGTGAATGTTTTCGAGAGATTCCCTCACATTTCCCGAAAACGGGTGCCCCCGCAGATAGCCTAGTAGCAAGGATGGAGAACCCAGTATTTTTTTACCGAACGCTGGCGCTTTGTTATTTCGAAAGAAACTTTGAAATATCACAGAAAGCGTCAGCGCGCAGGCGGCGTTGCCAAGCTTATGGTGCTCGACCCGGTACCCAGGTCATCAGGTATTGGTTTTCAACTTGGTCCACAGGCGCGTACTCAGCCGTGCGATGGCAGCCGGTAGATCCTCAACAGTGAATAACTTGTCCATTACACTTTTCGGCGGGTAAATCGCCAGGTCCTGTTTAACTGACGCAGTGACGTACTCATCCGCCGCCCTGTTGGGGTTGGCGTAATGAATGCTGTTGCTGATGTTGGCGATGACCTTCGGTTCAAGCAGGTAGTTCATGTAGGCGTAGGCATTTTTCTGGTGGGGTGCGCCCTTGGGCATCACAACCATGTCGAGCCATAACGTGGAACCCTCGTCAGGAATCGAATAGGCGATTTCGATCCCGTTGTTGGCCTCCTTGGCGCTGGCCGCCGCTTGCACAACGTCGCCATTGAAGCCAATCACGGCGCAGACGTTGCCATTGGCCAGATCACTGATGTATTTGGAAGCATGGAAGTACTGGACGTAGGGTCTGATCTTGAGCAATGCCTGCTCGGCTTTCTTGTAATCAGACGGCGTGTGGCTATGGGGCGGCAGGCCCAGATAATTGAGGGTGATCGGCAGGACTTGCGTCGGGTTGTCGATAATTGCTACCCCGCACTCGCTCAGCTTCTTGATGTTGTTCTCATCAAAGAAAAAGCTCCAGGAATGAGTAACATCAGTGCCGCCGAATATCGCCTTGATTTTCTCAACGTTGTAGCCGATACCCACTGCGTGAGGCGCTCAGGTGTCCGGTCCAGGTGTATTGGATATCCTGCTCGCCAAGCCATGGAAAACGTCGTTGCAAGCCCAGCACGTGGTGGTTTCGACGGTGCCGCAGATCACTGTCGGACAAATCCCGAGAGCGATACTCTGCAGTATTGCGGAACATCACTCGACGATCCGGGGTCAGCCGCACCGTGGCGCCGAGTGGCCGCGTGGACAGCACCCCCCACGGCTCAACACTGCCGATGGCACCGAACTCTTCGTCACTGAGCGGGCGCGTGAGGCTGGCGCTGAGTTCCATCGCGAATGTGCCGCTCTCCTGTATGCCCGCGCGGGGGAGAAAGGCATTCAGGCAAACCAGGACGCGCTTGGCATCAATGCTTCCATCGATACCCCTGGCGCGAATGCACCCTTTGTGCAGGCGCTCAAGGCCCGTGATGTCGGTATTTTCGAACAGGGTTACATTGCCCGGCAGCGCATCGAGCAGGCCCTTCACGTATTTCGCAGGTTGTAGCAGCGCGTTCCCATTGCCGCACCAGATCGCGGCCCGGTAATGGCCGGTGCCCAGTTTTTGATTCAGTTGCTCATCCTGCAAAAAATGCGCGCAAGCGCCGACGGCTCGCAGCGTCTGCAACTTGGCCTCGACATGGCTCAGCTTGCCGGGGTCGCTCACGGCGAAGAAATAACCACTGTCCCTGAAGTCGCATTCGATGCCATGGCGAGCAATGCGCAGGCGCACCTCCTCGTTGGCGGCACGGGCAATCGAGGTATCCACTTCGAAATCTGCGAACCCCTGACAGCCGACCAGCTCATCATTGCCTGGCAGTTCGTGAGCCACCACAAAGCCTGAATTGCGCGCCGAGGCTCCCTGAGCGGCTCGTTGCCTGTCGACGACCACGATGCGGGCCTGAGGGTGCATCTGGGCGAGCGTATGGGCAGCACAAAGGCCGGTGATACCGGCACCGATGACCAACCAATCGGCTTTTTGCGTGCCGCTCAAGCGCTCACGAATCGATGAACTTCCCGCTTGAGCAATCCAGCCACATACGTTTTCCATCCGCCACCTCGTTTGACTGTCGTTCTGCCCACCGCCGGTATTCAAAACAGAAACACATGCATAAATTGCATGAGTGATTTGAGATGGCGGTAGTTATGGCTAGAATTTATAGTGCCGCAGGCTATACAACCAACGTTATTAAATCATCGAGACATTCTGAAAACGCATGGATAAAATTCGCCACGCCCCCTCTCTTCAGGCCTTGCAGGCACTGGTGGAAGTCGCGGACTCGGGTAGCTTCACGCAGGCTGCGCAAAAGCTGTGCCTGACCCAAAGCGCAGTGAGTCGGCAGATCCAGCAGCTGGAAAGTCACTTCGGTGTTCCAGTGTTTGTGAGGAGCAGCCGTAGCATTCGCTTGACCGCAGAAGGCGAACAGGTGCTAGGCAGCGCCAGGAACATCCTCGATCAATTGAAGAATCTCGAAGATCGCCTCTCCCCCAAGAAGCGCCCTTTTCGTATACGCATGCATGTATCGCTGGCGGTTCGTTGGTTGCTGCCCAAGCTCAGCGATTTTTATCGGCAACACCCCGAAATCGAGTTGTCGATCGAAACCGTCGCCACTGAGATCGTCGAACCGGCCAGCGACAGCGACGCCTACATCCTCTATCTGCCGGAGCCATCCAGCGCACCCGATTGCCTGACCCTGTTCGAGGAAGCGTTGGTGCCGGTATGCGCCCCTGGCCTAGCCAGTTCAACCCAGCGCCTGGCGTCGGTAGAGGACCTTATCCGCTTCCCGCTGCTCCATCGTTCGGCAGACAAGCAAGCCTGGATTGAATGGTTGACCGCTAACGGCGGCCAAGCCCTGGAGGACTACAGGCACATCCCGTTCAACCTTGACGAACTGGCACTCGATGCCGCAGCGCGAGGTTTGGGGGTGGCCGTAACCGACATGACCCTGGCAGCGGAGTCGATTGAACGCGGTGTGCTTGTCATCCCTTTCGGGCGCCCCTTGAAAACAAAAGGGATCTATTCACTTTGCCTGCAACCCTGCGCCGCCTCTCATCCGATGTGCCCACTGATCTTGCAATGGTTTACCCGGCAGGCAGAGCGGGATGTGCGCCTCTTGGCCGAACAATAAAGCGATACCCGCCAAAACAAAAAAGCACCCAAGGTGCTTTTTTGTTAGTGCTACAAACGGGATCAATCCGCTACATTGGCCCGCGCCACATGCAGTTTTTTGTAGCTTTCGATTAGACGCAGGTGTCTATCGAGCCCCTCCAATTTCATACTCGTGGGCGTCAAGCCGAAGAAGCGCACGCTGCCGTCCACTGACCCTAGCACCGCATCCATCCGCGGGTTGCCAAACA
This sequence comes from uncultured Pseudomonas sp., assembly GCA_964453495.1. Classification (GTDB taxonomy): domain Bacteria; phylum Pseudomonadota; class Gammaproteobacteria; order Pseudomonadales; family Pseudomonadaceae; genus Aquipseudomonas. Next base: position 16,609 of record CAYVPI010000102.1, read on the forward strand.
TCCGACGGAAATTGACCTCGTAATCGTCCAGTTCCAGGTCATCGTCCAGCACCACCTCCAGCACCACGTTCAAGGCCTGGTAAAACAACCCGCGCTCGACCGTGTTGTCGTTGAACTGCAGGAAGGCTTCGACCAGCTCTTTGGCCTCTTCAAATTTCTTCAAGGCAAGATAAATCAGCAGCTTCAACTCAAGAATCGTCAACTGACCCCAGGCCGTATTGTCGTCAAATTCGATGCCGATCAAGGTTTTGATGTCGGTGTAATCATCCAGCTCACTGTTTTCCAACCGCTTGACCAGTGATTTCAGGCCGACATTGCTCAGGCTATGCAGGTTCAAGATGTCGGCACGGAACAACAGCGCTTTGTTGGTGTTATCCCAGATCAAATCTTCCACCGGATAGATTTCCGAATAACCCGGTACCAAAATGCGGCAGGCCGTTGCGCCCAGGTGCTCATACACCGCCATGTACACTTCTTTGCCCAGCGCTTCGAGAATGCCGAACAAGGTCGCGGCTTCTTCTCCATTGGAGTTTTCACCCTGGCCGGAGAAGTCCCACTCTACAAATTCGAAATCAGCTTTGGCACTGAAGAAGCGCCACGACACCACACCGCTGGAGTCAATAAAGTGCTCGACAAAGTTGTTCGGCTCAGTCACCGCGTTACTTTCAAAGGTGGGCGGAGGTAAATCATTCAGGCCTTCAAAACTGCGGCCCTGCAGCAATTCCGTAAGGCTGCGCTCCAGCGCAACCTCAAGGCTTGGGTGCGCCCCGAACGAAGCAAACACGCCACCGGTACGCGGGTTCATCAGGGTGACGCACATCACCGGGAACTCCCCGCCCAGCGACGCATCCTTGACCAGCACCGGGAAGCCCTGCTCTTCCAGGCCCTGGATACCGGCCAGGATAGCGGGGTATTTCGCCAGTACTTCCTGCGGCACATCAGGCAGTGCAATTTCACCTTCGAGAATTTCGCGTTTTACCGCCCGCTCGAAGATTTCCGACAGGCATTGCACTTGCGCTTCGGCCAGCGTATTACCGGCGCTCATGCCATTGCTCAGGTACAGGTTTTCGATCAGGTTGGAGGGGAAATACACCACCTCGCCATCCGACTGGCGCACAAACGGCAGCGAACAAATACCGCGCTCTACATTACCGGAGTTGGTGTCGTACAGGTGCGAGCCGCGCAATTCGCCATCGGGGTTGTAGATCTCGTGGCAGTACTCATCGAGAATTTCTTCCGGCAGCGCATCTCTACGGCCAGGCTTGAACCAGCGCTCGTCCGGGTAGTGCACAAACGTCGCATTGGCGATGTCTTCTCCCCAGAACTGATCGTTGTAAAAGAAATTGCAATTGAGTCGCTCGATGAATTCGCCCAACGCAGAGGCCAGCGCGCTTTCTTTGGTCGCGCCCTTGCCGTTGGTAAAGCACATCGGCGAGTGCGCATCGCGGATATGCAGCGACCATACATTGGGGACTATGTTGCGCCACGAAGCGATTTCGATCTTCATGCCCAGGCCGGCCAAAATGCCCGACATGTTGGCGATGGTTTGCTCCAATGGCAGGTCCTTGCCCGCAATATAGGTGCTCGCTTCGGCGTCTTGATTCAACATCAACAACGCCTGGGCATCGGCATCTAGACTCTCCACCTGCTCAATCACGAATTCAGGCCCCGTTTGCACGACTTTCTTCACCGTGCAACGGTCGATGGAACGCAAAATGCCCTGGCGGTCTTTTTCCGAGATATCGGCTGGCAACTCGACTTGAATCTTGAAAATCTGGTTGTAGCGGTTTTCCGGGTCAACAATGTTGTTCTGCGACAGGCGGATGTTATCGGTGGGAATATCACGCGTCTGGCAGTACAACTTTACAAAGTAAGCCGCGCACAATGCCGAGGAAGCCAGAAAGTAATCGAACGGCCCCGGTGCCGAGCCATCGCCCTTATAGCGGATGGGTTGATCGGCCACCACCGTGAAGTCATCAAACTTGGCTTCAAGTCGGAGGTTGTCGAGAAAGTTGACCTTGATTTCCATGCGGGGCTACCAGAATACGGGCTAAACGAATGGCCGCCATTATCCGGTTTTTCAGGTGGAAGTCTTGTGCTTTTCAGCAATGGCCGCTGACCGGTCCCTGCTGGCGCCGTGCAGTGTGCTTACGATATTTTTACTGTAGGAGCGGCGGTGCGACACACCGACATCGTTGCTACGATTAGCCTGCGGATTCCATGACCATCCGGACACCCGTTCCACCAACATCCGGACACTGAT
>CAYVPI010000103.1:0-2349 GCA_964453495.1 uncultured Pseudomonas sp.
AGACCTGGCGCGACACCCCGATCGGCGCGCGCATGCGCATCATGCTCAAGCTGCAGGCGCTGATCCGTGAACACTCCAAGCGCATCGCCGCGACCTTGAGCGCCGAGCAGGGCAAGACTATCGCTGATGCCGAAGGCGACATCTTCCGTGGCCTGGAAGTGGTCGAGCACGCGTGCTCGATCGGCAGCCTGCAAATCGGCGAGTTCGCCGAGAACGTCGCCGGTGGCGTCGATACCTACACCCTGCGCCAGCCGATCGGCGTGTGCGCGGGCATCACCCCGTTCAACTTCCCGGCGATGATCCCGCTGTGGATGTTCCCGATGGCCATCGTCTGCGGCAACACCTTCGTGCTCAAGCCGTCGGAACAGGATCCGCTGTCGACCATGATGCTGGTAGAGCTGGCCCTGGAAGCCGGTGTTCCGGCCGGTGTACTGAACGTCGTGCACGGCGGCAAGGAAGTGGTCGACAGGATCTGCACCCACCCGGACATCAAGGCGGTGTCGTTCGTCGGTTCTACCGAAGTCGGGACCCATGTCTACAACCTGGCGGGCCACCACGGCAAGCGTGTGCAGTCGATGATGGGCGCCAAGAACCATGCGGTGGTACTGCCCGACGCCAACCGCGAGCAGACCCTCAATGCGCTGGTCGGTGCCGGTTTTGGCGCAGCTGGGCAACGCTGCATGGCCACTTCGGTGGCGGTGCTGGTGGGCGGGGCGCGCCAGTGGCTGCCCGAGCTCAAGACCCTGGCCGAAAAACTCAAGGTCAATGCCGGCAGCGAGCCGGGCACCGACGTCGGCCCGGTGATTTCCAAGCGTGCCAAGGAGCGCATTCTCGGTTTGATCGAAAGCGGTGTGAAACAAGGCGCCAAGCTGGAGCTCGATGGTCGTGGAGTCAAGGTGGCGGGTTACGAGGAAGGCAACTTCATCGGCCCGACCCTGTTCTCCGGTGTGACCACCGAGATGGACATCTACACCAAGGAAATCTTCGGCCCGGTGCTGGTGGTGGTGGAAGTCGACACCCTCGATCAAGCCATCGCCCTGGTCAACCGCAACCCCTTTGGCAACGGCGTTGGCCTGTTCACCCAGAGCGGTGCGGCGGCGCGCAAGTTCCAGAACGAGATCGATGTAGGCCAGGTCGGCATCAACATCCCGATTCCGGTGCCTGTGCCGTTCTTCAGCTTCACAGGTTCGCGCGGTTCCAAGCTCGGCGACCTGGGCCCCTACGGCAAGCAAGTGGTGCAGTTCTACACTCAGACCAAGACCGTCACCAGCCGCTGGTTCGACGATGACAGCGTCAACGATGGTGTGAACACCACCATTCACCTGCGTTAAGGAGAACGAACATGCGTATCGCATTTATCGGCTTGGGCAACATGGGCGCGCCGATGGCGCGCAACCTGGTCAAGGCCGGGCACCAGTTGAACGTGTTCGACCTGAACACCACGGTGCTGGCCGAGTTCAAGGAGCTGGGCTGCACGATCAGCACTTCGCCACGTGAGGCGGCGCAGAGCGGTGAGCTGGTCGTTACCATGCTGCCGGCTGCCGCCCATGTGCGCAGCGTTTACCTGAATGACGACGGTGTGTTGGCCGGTATTCGTGCCGGTACTCCGACTGTCGATTGCAGCACCATCGATCCGCAGACCGCTCAACTGATCTCCAGCACGGCAGCCAAGCAGGGCGTTGCCCTGGCCGACGCTCCGGTCTCCGGTGGCACCGGTGGCGCGGCGGCTGGCACCCTGACCTTCATGGTCGGCGCCACCGACGAATTGTTCGGGCAATTGCAGCCGGTGCTGGCGCAGATGGGCCGCAATATCGTGCACTGCGGCGCGGTCGGTACCGGGCAGATCGCCAAGATCTGCAACAACTTGCTGCTGGGCATTTCCATGATCGGCGTATCCGAAGCCATGGCTTTGGGGAATGCGCTGGGGATCGATACCAAGGTGCTGGCCGGCGTGATCAACAGCTCCACCGGGCGCTGCTGGAGTTCGGACACCTACAACCCTTGGCCTGGCATCATCGAAACGGCACCGGCGTCGCGCGGTTACACCGGTGGTTTTGGTGCCGAGTTGATGCTCAAGGATCTGGGGCTGGCCACCGAGGCTGCACGCCAGGCACACCAGCCGGTGATCCTGGGAGCGGTGGCGCAGCAGTTGTATCAGGCCATGAGCTTGCGCGGGGAGGGGGGCAAGGACTTCTCGGCGATTGTTGAAGGGTATCGTAAGCAGGAGTAACCGGGTAACGGCTGGTCGCGGGGCACCCCGCGCCAAAAGGGGACACCACGCACCCGGAGGAGCGGGGTGGGCCCCGCTAAGGCCCCGGCCCGCCGGGCGTCACCCCACCCCCCCACACC
>CAYVPI010000103.1:2359-18748 GCA_964453495.1 uncultured Pseudomonas sp.
AGGAGCGGGCTTGCCCGCGATAAGGCCCGTCAGGGCCTTCATTCACCCATCAAGCAAACACAAAATACTTGCGCACCGTCTCCACCACTTCCCAGGTTCCGCGCATCCCCGGCTCAACGATAAAGATATCGCCCGCGCGCAGGTGCACCGGCTCTTGCCCGTCCGGGGTGATCACGCAGTAGCCTTCTTGAAAGTGGCAGTATTCCCACTTCTCGTAATTGACTCGCCATTTGCCCGGCGTGCAGATCCAGGTGCCCATGATCTTGCTGCCATCCTCACTGGTGTAGGCATTGAGGTTGACGGTGTGCGGGTCACCGGCCAGCTTTTCCCATTTGCAGGCATCGAGCACCGGCAGCGGATGGGTATCGCGCAGGACAACAAGTGATTTCGACATAAGGGGGTTCCAGGCACATTGATTGACAGAGCCCACACCCTAACGGGCTGGCCTGGCATTCGATTGTCTGGTTTCGACCCCCAGTTGTCCGAAACGCGACAGATCTCAGGGTTTGATACCCGCCGCCCGGGCGCGTAGCGCCATCACGGTTGCCGATGGCAGTTTCTTGATTTCGTCGGCCCAGAATGCCAGGAAACCCCGGTGAGCCCGGGCTTCCTCATGGTGCTTGGGCAGGTCTTCGAGCAGGAACTGGTAGCGGTTCAGGTAGGCTGCCGACAAGTCGTCGGCCAGCGCCCTGGCCGGTTCGCCCGATACGTTCAAACACCACTGGGCAATGGCGATGATTTGCTCGGTCGGGGTTTTCGGGGCAAGTCCGTGCATGCAGCTCAGAACATATTTGTTATAGCGCAACGCTCCTTGTTGCGGTTCATCTGTTGGGTTCCCTGGGCAAATTCGGCGTTCCCAGGGAAGCAGATAAACGGGCTTCCCTTCCCTGTCTTGCAAAACGTAATCCGACGGATTAGCAAAACGCTGCATAGTTCTCTCCTTGGGAAAAAACGACAGATCGGTAGCGGCTAAGGGCTACTCTAGTCAAAGCCTTGGTCCGGTCAAAAAAAAATACTGCTGTTCGTCGTAACTATTTTTTGAACTTCTTCGGGAAGGGGGTGTCTTCGGCGAATCGGTGACGAACCGCTCCTGTAGGAGGCTTCCGAAATTCATCAAATAGCGCCTGATTGCTTCAAGTGATCCTCATTCCCGCCGCTGCATGAATAACCCCGGCATTTTTACAAGCGGGTGCAGAGGTGAAGAAATGATCAGAACCATAGGCCAATCGGCCCTTTTCATGCTCGGGATTTGCTTGCCTTGCCTGGCAGTTGCCAATGGAGGCTCGCTGCAGTTCACGGGCAGCATCGTCGAGGGCCCTTGCCGTATCGACACTCGAATCCTGCCGGGGGCCGCCGGGCAGCAGGTCCTGCATGTCGGCATGAGCGATTGCAAGACCAGGCCTGTCGCAACCCTGAGTGACCCGCTGCAGGCTCCTGGCCGGGGCCTGTTCAGCACGAGCCTCACGCAAATACAGATACCTGTTCCCAAGGGGGCACAAGAACGAAAAGCCTGGCTGCTTTTGACGCTGGAGTACCAGTAAAGTCAGCAGTTAGCCGAAGACGGGCTGAGCATCTCGATCAACTGGATGTCGAATTCGCGCTCCAGGTAGTCCATCCGTTGTTCATGAAAGCGCTGCATGTGGGGCAGGGCAGAATGTACATCCAGGTGCTCCTTGGACGCCCAGATCTCGTAAAACACGAACAGGCTCGGGTCTTGCCGGTCGCGCAGCATGTGGTACTCGATGCAGCCGGGTTCGGCGCGGCTCAGTGCTACGTAGCTGCGAAACAGCGCTTCGAAAGCGTCGGCTTTTTCCGGGCGGGTTTTGGCTTGCAGAATGAAGCCGTATTGCTCGCTCATGGCGAATCTCCTGAGGTGGGAGAACGAATATAAGGCAATAATTGGTTGTTGATTCGTGCGTTAAGGTCAAATGTATTTTGCCCGGCGGCCGGTTTTTCCATGGCCGGGCACTGCTTAAGATGCCGCCATCCAACTTCACTCGGCCCAAGGCAATTGCCCCTGGGCTGAACAGCAGATGAGGCATCCCATGAAAAAAGTCCTGTTGCTCAACGGTGGCAAACAATTCGCCCACTCCGATGGCCGCTACAACGCGACCCTGCATGAAGCGGCCCTGGCCTTCCTCGACCGCGCCGGTTTCGACGTCAAGGAAACCTTCATCGACGGTGGCTACGACACCGCCGAAGAAGTGCAGAAGTTCCTCTGGGCCGACGTGGTTATCTACCAGATGCCCGGTTGGTGGATGGGTGCACCCTGGACCGTGAAAAAGTACATGGATGAAGTGTTCACCCTGGGCCATGGCAGCCTCTATGCCAACGATGGCCGCACCCGTTCCGACGCTTCGCAGAAGTACGGTAGCGGCGGCCTGATCCAAGGCAAGCAGTACATGATCGCGGCGACCTGGAACGCCCCTCAGCAAGCCTTCGATGACCCAACCGATTTTTTCGAAGGCAAGGGTGTGGACGCGGTGTACTTCCCGTTCCACAAGGCCAACCAGTTCCTGGGCATGACCGGCCTGCCAACCTTCCTCAGCGTCAACGTGATGAAAATGCCGGCCATCGAGGCGGACGTCGCCCGCTACGAGCAGCACCTGGCCAAGGTCTTCAACGTAGCGGCGTGATGCCTGTGCGTTTCAAATGCCCCCCGGGCAGCTACTATCAACAGCTGTCTTGACCAGAAGGGCGCGCAGTGAAAGCCAGATCCGATGAATTGCAGGTGTTCGTCTCGGTTATCGAGTGCGGCTCGATTTCGGCTGCGGCCGAGCAGATCGGCCAGACGCCATCGGCTATCAGCCGTACCCTGTCGCGACTGGAGAGCAAGCTCGATACTACGTTGATTAACCGCACCACCCGACGCATGGACCTGACCGAGGAGGGGCGGTTTTTCTTCGAGCGGGCCAAGCAGGTGCTGGACCAGATGGAGGAGTTGGAAGAGCGCCTGTCGCAGCGGCTGCAATCGCCTGCCGGGCGCTTGCGCATCAATGCGGCCTCGCCGTTCATGCTGCACGCCATCGTGCCCTGGGTCGGCGAGTTCCGGCAGCTGTATCCAGACATCCTGCTGGAACTCAACACCAATGACTTGATCATCGACTTGCTCGAACAGAGCACCGACATCGCCATCCGCATCGGGGCCCTGGCCGACTCGACCCTGCATGCGCGGTTTTTGGGTTGCAGCCCGTTGAACATCCTGGCCAGCCCTGAATACCTGGCCAAGTACGGCACGCCCAAAAGTGTCGATGACTTGAGCGGCCATGTGTTGCTGGGCTTCACCCAGACCGAAAGCCTCAACCACTGGCCCCTGCGCCATGCCGAGGGCGACCGCCTGCACATACAACCGGGGCTGTCGGCGTCCAGCGGGGAAACCTTGCGCCAACTGGCATTGGCCGGCGAAGGGATTGTTTGCCTGTCGCATTTCATGACCCATGAAGACATCCGCAGCGGGCGCCTGCAGGTGGTCCTGGCCGAGGCCAACAGTGGCTATCGCCAGCCGATTCATGCGGTGTATTACCGCAACTCGCAGCTGGCGCTGCGGATTCAGTGTTTTCTGGATTTTATTCAGGAGAAGCTGGCGGTTTATTCTCATTGAGATGGGGCTTGCCCGCGATGAGGCCGGTATGTCCTACACCCGAAAATGCCCCACCAACATCTGCAACTGACTTCCCAACCGCGCCAATTCCACACTCGCCGCCGCCGTCTCGTCACTGGCTGCCGCCGTCTGCTGCGACACATCCCGCACGCTCAAAATACTGCGGCTGATCTCTTCTGCCACAGCGCCCTGTTGCTCGGCCGCTGCTGCAATCTGCTGATTCATCGCCTGGATGTTCGACACCGTACGGGTGATGCTTTCCAGCGATAAACCCGCCTTGCGCGTCAGTTCCACGCTGCTATCGGTCAGGCTGCGGCTGCCGAGCATTACGTTAGCCACTTGCTGGGTGCCGCTCTGCAGTCCGGCGACCAGTTCCTCGATCTCTTCGGTGGACTTCTGCGTGCGCAAAGCCAGGCCGCGCACTTCATCGGCGACCACGGCAAAGCCGCGGCCGGCTTCACCGGCACGGGCCGCTTCTATCGCGGCATTGAGTGCCAGCAGGTTGGTCTGTTCGGCCACTGACTTGATCACGTCCATGACGTTGCCGATCTTCTGGCTTTCCTGCTGCAACTGCGCCATGGCTTCGGTCGAACGCTGCACTTCCTCTGCCAGGCGTTCGATTTGCTCGATGGCTTCGGCCACCACGCGATCACCCTGGCGGGCTTCGCCGTCGGCGGCAGTGGCGGCCAGGGACGCCTGCTCGGCGTTACGGGCAACTTCTTGCACGGTGGCGGTCATCTCATGCATGGCTGTGGCGACCTGATCGGTCTCGACCTTTTGATGGTTGGCGCCGACGCTGGTCTGTTCGGTGACTGCCGACAATTCTTCGGCGGCGCTGGCGATCTGGCTGACGCCATCGCGGATGCCGCTGATCAAGTCGCGCAGGGTCGCACCCATACGCTGGATGCCTTGCTGCAACACCCCCAGTTCGTCGCGGCGGGTCACGTGCACGTCGTGACTGAGGTCGCCGCTGGCAATGCGCTCTACCACTTGCAGGGTTTCCTTGAGCGGGCGAGTGATCTGGCGGGTGATCAGCCAGGCAGCCAGCACGCCGAACAGCAGCGCCAACAAGGTACTGGTCAGTTGCAGGGTACGGGCGCTGGCGCTTTCGCTATCGCGGCGCTCAAGTTGGATCTGATACAGCGCGTCGCTGCCCTTGACGATTTCGGCGCCTTGCACGGTCATTTCCTGGCGGGCGACTACGCCTTGGTTGCTGGCTTCCTTGAAGTGCTGCACTGCTTCGCGAAAGCTGAGCAATGCCGCTTCGAACTGCTCGATCTTCGCCTGTTCGCCTGGTAGATGATTGTTCAGCTCGCGGATGTCGGCCAGCGCCGCATCGAGCTGGCGCATCACGGTCTGTTCGTACTCATGGCTGACATTGGCGGTGTAGCCGCGCACTTCATAGCGCACTTGCAGCAGCTGTTCCTTGGCCCTGGCAATGGCCTGGAATTGACTGAAGCGGCGCGCATCACCTTCGGGCAGCGCCAGCACCGATTGGTTGAGTTCATCGATCAGGGCAATCGCGGCCTCGGCCTTACCCCCCATCTCCTGACGCGCCCCGTTGCCGGCATTGTAGGCACTGCGCATCTTGGCCAATGATTGCTGATAGGCGCTGATCTGCTCGCCCATCTCGCGCAACAGCTTGAGATTTTCCGGGCTCTTGAAAGTACTCGCCAGTTTCTGTTGTTGCGTGCTGAAGGCATTGAGTTGCTCCTGCACCTTGCCCGCTGCGCTGTCGTCGCCATTGGTCAACATGTACTGCAGGCGAGTGATACGCAGGTTGGTCAGGGCCGAGTTGAGCTGGGTGATATCGCTCATCCAGTTGCTGCGGTCGATCAGGCTACCCAGGCTACTCCAGCCGGTGAGGGCGAGCAGGGTAGTGAGTAGCAGAACCAGGCCAAACCCCAGGCCCAGTTTCAAATTGACGCTGATATTGCTGAACCAGCTGTTCATGCGGTTCCTCCAGGAACGTAGAGCTTCTTGATCGGTGATGCTGGAACGTTGTTTTTCTTGGAGGCCAGCGGTGCTTGAGGAGGGTGTATCGGCAGCAGGGGGGAGAGCTGAAACGATTTTTTCCTCATTCCCCATATCCTCCATTCAGACTAGGCAACCCCAACGATTCCCTCACCGCATCCTGGCGCCACACTCGATGGTCAATGGGTGTTGCGCCCTGCGCACCCGCCATACAGCAAAGGCGCCGCGATGGAATTTGCATTCAGCGACGAGCAGGAAATGATTCGTGAATCGGCGGAAGGTTTTCTAGCCGATGTATCCGACTGTGCCGCCGTGCGGGCGGCGATGGTGACCGAGCAAGGTTACGACAGCGACCTGTGGCAGCGCCTGTGCAGCGAGATGTACTGGCCCGCCATTCATATCCCCGAAGCCTACGGCGGGCTTGGACTGGGCTTTGTCGAGCTGGCGATATTGCTCGAACAAATGGGCCGGCGCTTGCTGTGCTCGCCGTTCTTCGCTACGGCCTGCATGGCCACGCCGGCGTTGCTGCTGGCCGCAAGCGATGAGCAAAAGAGTCGTTGGTTGCCCGCGATTGCCGAAGGCAGCATCACGGCAACCCTGGGTTTCACCAATGGCAAAGGTTATGACGCCGAGGATGTTCAGGCCGCGGTGATCGCCGAAGGCGACGGGTTTGTCCTCAATGGCACGCTCAACCACGTAATCGACGGGCACAGTGCTGACGTGTTGATCATCGCTGCGCGCACGCCGGGCTCCACGGGCGAGACGGGCATCAGCCTGTTCGCCGTGGATGCCGCTACCGCTGGTATCGAACGCCAATGGCTACCCACCATGGACCAGACTCGGCGCTTGGCGCGAATCCAACTCAATGGGCTGTACCTGGGGAGCGATGCTCTGCTCGGTGATTTCGGCGCTGGCTGGCCGCACCTGCAGCGTGTGCTGCAACTGACCTGCATCGCCCTTGCTGCCGAACAGACCGGTGGCGCCCAGCAGGTGCTCGACCTGAGCGTGGCCTACATGCAGGAACGCCAGCAGTTCGGCCGCCCGATCGCCAGCTTCCAGGCGCTCAAGCACCGCGCCGCCGACATGATGCTGCAGGTCGAGTGCGCCCGTTCGGCCACCTACTACGCCGCCTGTGTTGCCCAGGAAGTGCTTGACCCACAGGGCGATGACCAGGTCGCCAGCGAATTGGAGCTGGCGTCGGCCCTGGTCAAGGCGCAGTGCTCGGAAACCTACTTCCATTGCGCTGCCGAGTCGATCCAATTGCACGGCGGCGTCGGCTTCACCTGGGAATACGACCCGCATCTCTATTTCAAACGCGCCCGTGCCAGCGAGAGTTTTCTCGGCGCACCGGCCTGGCATCGCGAGCGCATCGCCAGCGTGATTCTCGGGGAGCAGCCATGAAGATCAGTTTCAGCGAGCAGGACGAGCGCTTCCGCCAGGAGGTGGCCGACTGGTTGGCCGCCAACCTGTGCGGCGAATTCGAGCAACTGCGCTTTCGCGGTGGCCCGGGTGATGAACATATGTTTCCCGAGGAGCGCAAGGCCTGGGAACGCAAGCTGGCCAGCGGCGGCTGGACCTGCGTCGGCTGGGCACCGGAGCATGGCGGGCGCGGTCTGTCGATCACCCAGCAAGTCATCTTCAACGAAGAATATGCCCGTGCCGGCGGCCCCGGGCGCATGGGCCATATCGGCGAAGGCCTGGCCGGGCCAACGATTGCCGCCTTCGGCAGCGAAGAGCAAAAACAACGTTTCCTGCCAGGCATCGTCAGCGGCACGGACTTCTGGTGCCAGGGCTATTCGGAGCCTGGCGCAGGCTCTGACCTGGCCAACGTCAAGACCCGCGCAGCGCTCAATGAAGCCGGCGACAGCTGGATCATCAACGGGCAAAAGGTCTGGACTTCGCTGGCCCACGAGTCGGATTGGTGTTTCGTCATCGCCCGCACCGAACCTGGCAGTGTCGGCCACAAAGGTTTGTCGTTCCTGCTGGTACCCATGGCTCAACCCGGCATCACCGTGCGCCCAATCGAGCAGTTGACCGGCACCTCGGAATTCAACGAAGTGTTCTTCGATGATGCCCGCACCGACGCCGCGAATATCGTCGGTAAACCCGGTGAAGGCTGGAAGATCGCCATGGCCCTGCTGGGCTTTGAGCGCGGGGTTTCCACCCTTGGCCAACAGATGCAATTTCAGAACGAGTTGAGCGAAATCATCGCCATCGCCAAGGCCAACGGTACCGCTCGCGACCCGGTCCTGCGCCAGCGCCTGGCCGAAGCCTGGAGCGGCCTTAAGATCATGCGCTACAACTCGCTGCGCATGCTTTCCGGAGCCCAGGACGGCGCCCTGCGCAAGGAGGCAACCATCTACAAGCTGTTCTGGTCAACCTGGCACGCCAATCTGGGCAAGCTGGCCATGGACGTTCTCGGTGCCGAGGCAGAACTGCTCGACGCCGCGCCCTACCAGCTGACCCGCCTACAGTCGCTGTACCTGTTCAGCCGCGCCGACACGCTGTATGGCGGCAGTAACGAGATCCAGCGCAACATCATTGCCGAGCGCGCCCTGGGCATGCCCAAAGAGTCGCGCCAGCGTCCCTGATCGAAGGAGTTTGTGTATGTCCGTTCCTAGTTATGTTCCGGGCCACGGCCTGTTGCGCGGCAAGTCGGTATTGATCACTGCCGCGGCGGGTGCCGGTATCGGTTTCTCCGCGGCCTTGCGCTCAGCCGAAGAAGGTTGCCGCGCCTTGATGATCAGCGATATTCACGAAGGTCGCTTACAAGAGGCCGTACTGAAAATCCGTGAAGCGACCGGCTTGCAGCAGGTCTTCGGCCAAGTCTGCAATGTCACTGACGAAACCCAGGTGCAGAACCTGATCGCCTGTGCCGAGCGCGAGCTGGGCGGGGTTGATGTATTGATCAACAACGCAGGCCTGGGCGGCTCGCGCTTGCTGGTAGAGATGGGTGACGAGGAGTGGAACCGCGTGCTCGACGTGACCCTCACCGGCACCATGCGCATGACCCGCGCCATGCTGCCACGGATGATGGAGCGCCGCGCCGGCGTCATCGTCAATAACGCTTCAGTGCTGGGCTGGCGTGCGCAGAAAGAACAAGCCCACTACGCCGCAGCCAAGGCCGGGGTCATGGCCCTGACCCGCTGCGTCGCCGTGGAGGCAGCCGACTACGGCATCCGCATCAACGCCGTGAGCCCGAGCATTGCCCTGCACGATTTCTTGCGCCGCTCGGCGCCCCAGGAGGTACTCGACAAACTCGCCGCCAATGAAGCCTTCGGTCGCGCTGCCGAAGTGTGGGAAGTGGCCAACGTGATGATGTTCCTGGCCAGCGATTACAGCTCCTACATGACCGGCGAAGTGTTGTCGGTTTCCAGCCAGAGGGCTTGAGCATGGCTCGTATTTTCGACACGCCTTTCGCTCTGAACGCCGCTGTTGGCGAGGCGCTGGGCGTGAGTGAGTGGATAAGCGTCGAGCAGGATCGCATCGACCTGTTCGCCGAAGCCACAGGCGACCACCAGTGGATTCACGTCGACCCGGTGAAAGCTGCCAGCGGACCTTTCGGCGCCTGTATCGCCCACGGTTACCTGAGCCTGTCCCTGGTCAACCTGTTCCTGCCGCAGATCGTCGAAGTGCGCGGCATTGCCATGGGCGTCAACTACGGCTGTGAGCGGGTGCGCTTTCCCAATGTGGTGAAAGTGGGCTCGCGGGTGCGCGGCAACGCCCAACTGATGGCAGTCGAAGAGGTAAAGGGCGGGGTCCAGGCGACCATTCGTGTGACCGTCGAGATCGAAGGCCAGGACCGCCCTGGCTGCGTGGTCGACACCATCAGTCGCTACTACCCGGCCTGAAGCATCGGCCCACCCAATCGAGGAATCCAGCATGAAAGAAGCCGTCATCGTTTCAACCGCCCGCACGCCCATCGGCAAGGCCTTTCGCGGTGCCTTCAACGACACCGAGGCACCGACCCTCGGCGGCCATGTAGTGCGCGAAGCCGTACGCCGTGCCGGCATCGAACCGGGTGAAGTGGACGATGTAATCATCGGCGCCGCTGCCCAGCAAGGCACCCAGTCCTACAACCTCGGGCGCCTGTGCGCCATTGCCGGTGGTTTGCCGACTTCGGTGGCTGGCATGGCGGTGGAGCGTCAGTGTGCGTCGGGCCTGATGAGCATCGCCATGGCGGCCAAGGGCATCATCTGCGATGAAATCGACATTGCCGTGGCCGGTGGCCTGGAGTCGATTTCGCTGGTGCAGAACAAGCACAAGAACCTCTACCGCAATCAATCCAGCGCGGTCATCGAGCTGGACCCGCGTGCCTACATCCCGATGATCGAAACCGCCGAGATCGTCGCTCAGCGCTACGGCATTTCCCGCCAGGAACAGGACGCCTACAGCTACCAGAGCCAGGTGCGCACGGCCCTGGCCCAGAGCGCCGGCTTGTTCGACCGCGAGATGGCCCCGTTGGCCACGCGCAAGTCGATCTTCGACAAGGCCAGTGGCGAAACCCGTTATGAAACCGTGACCCTGCTGCGCGATGAGTGCAACCGTGCCGACACCACCCTGGAAAGCCTGAGCGCCCTGGAACCAGTATGGCAGGGTGGCCAGTGGAGCGAAGCCGGGCAATTCATCACCGCCGGCAACGCGTCGCAACTGTCCGACGGTGCCTCGGCTTCAGTGCTGATGAGTGCCAAGCTCGCCGAACAACGTGGCCTGGAGCCGCTGGGTATTTATCGTGGCCTGGCAGTGGCCGGCTGCAACTCCGACGAGATGGGCATCGGCCCGGTGTACGCCATCCCGAAACTGCTCAAGCGCCATGGCCTGACCATGGATCACATTGGCCTGTGGGAATTGAACGAAGCGTTCGCTTGCCAGGTGCTGTACTGCCGCGACACCCTGGGCATCCCGGATGAGCGCCTGAACGTCAACGGTGGCGCCATTGCCATTGGCCACCCATTCGGCATGTCCGGTGCACGCATGGTCGGCCACGCCTTGATCGAGGGCAAGCGTCGCGGCTTGCGGTATGTGGTGGTGAGTATGTGCATCGGTGGTGGCATGGGTGCCGCAGCTTTGTTCGAAGTGGTCTAAGGAGGGTTCCGAGTGCTCAGTCCGCAAGCGATTCAAGCGACCATGGCGCGGTATGTCGAGCTGGTGGATGCCGGCGACATCGAGGCGATTGTCGCGCTGTATGCCGAAGATGCCGTGGTCGAAGATCCAGTCGGCAAGCCGGCGATACACGGCATTGCCGAGATCGCCCGGTTCTACCGCGAGGGCCTGGGTGTGAGCAATGCCTCGGCGATGCTCACCGGCAGCGTGCGGGCCACCCACAATGGCTGCGGGGCGATGCCGTTTCGGGTCGACCTGGTCTGGGATGGGCAAGCCTGCTCCATTCACGTGATCGACGTGATGGAGTTCGACGAGCAGGGCAAGATCCGCTCGATGAAAGCTTATTGGAGTGAAGTCAACGTCAGCACGCAGGGGCCGAAATGAACCTTGAACAACGCATTGCTCGCCTGGAAGCGCTGGAAGCTATTCGCCAGCTCAAGCACCGTTACCTCAACGCCTGCGACCTCAAGGATGTGGCAGTCATCGCCGACTGCTTCGCCGAAGGCGAGGTGTTGATCGACTATGGCCCGCTCGGGACCTTCGTTGATCGCGCCCGCTTCGTGGCGCTGTACCAGGAATTGGCCTGCCATGCGCGGGTGATCGACCTGCACCACGGTGCCAACCCGGAAATTGAATTACTCGGAGAGGATGATGCTCAGGGGCGCTGGGCCCTGTGGTACTTCAACCTGGATGGCGAGACCGGTGCCACCCGGCAGTTGGGCGGCTTCTATCAGGACCGCTACCGCCGCGTTGCCGGCAGCTGGAAGATCGTTGCCACCACCTTCAGGGCTCACTCGGAAGTGGCGCGGCCCTGAAGTTCGTCAGCGCGGTAGTCGCGATTTTGCGTCTGCCCGCTTTCGTAGTAGGCCTTGAGGTTCTCGGCGATCTGCCGCACTACCTTGATGAAGGCATTGCCCAATAACCGTTCCACCAGGCGACCACCACGCAGGCAGTAATGCATGCTGGTGGTCACCCGCGTTACCTGGCCTTCAGCTTGTAGCGCATAGTGAAAGCTGGCCTGGCGAAAAGGGAAGGGCACGCCACTATTGCCTTTGTGCAGTACCAGCACGAAACCCTCGCCCTCCTGCCATTGCACCACGCTTTCATCCAGCCACTGGCCGCCCTTGCGAAACACCCGGCGGCTGGCGCCAAGGCCTGCGTGATTGCCGGGGTGGAATTGGCAGCCGGTCAAGCCAGGCACGTAATGCGGGGCGAGGCTCAGGTCGCTCAATTTGGCCCAGGCAGTGCTTGGCGTCATTTCGAGCAGCACGCTGTGGCTGGCGATGGCGGGCATTCGATATCCTCTTCTTTTAATGGGATTTAGCAGCATCGAGAAACGCCGGGCGTTCCCCTCCACCATGCACGGCCACATCGGTGCCGCTTACATAACGGGCCAATGGCGAAGCCAGGTACAGGCAGGTATCGCCAATATCCTCCGGCATTGCCAGGCGTTGCAAGGGAATCGTCGCGGCCACCCGGGCAACCTCGGCCTCATCGCCATAATGCAGCGTCGCCTGCTCGGTGAGAATAAGTCCGGCGGTGACCGCATTGATACGTACCTTGGGCGCCCACTCCACAGCCAATGAGCTGGTCAGGTTCAACAACCCGGCCTTGGCCGCGCCATAGGCAGCGGTGCCAGGGGAGGGGCGGGTGGCGCTGACACTGCAGATATTGATGATCGAGCCGCCTTCAGCCTGAGCTTGCATCACCCGGTTGGCCAACTGGCTGAGGTTCAACGGCGCCAGCAGATTGAGGCGGATGATAGATTCGGAAAAACGTGGCGAAGCCGTAGCCGCATCGGCAAAGGGCGCGCCGCCGGCATTGTTGATCAGCACATCAAGGCGTGCGAAGCGGTCGACTACTGCATCGACCAACTGCTGCGCCTGCTCCACGTCGCGCAGGTCACAGGTTAGGAACAGCGCTTCGCGCCCGGCATGGGTCGGAACTGCCTCAGGTGCCTGGCGACCGCAGATCACCACCTCAGCACCACACTCAAGAAAACGCTGGCTGATGCCGCGACCGACACCCTTGCCACCGCCGGTGACCAGTACCACTTTGCCGCGAAAGTCCATCGGGTTGTGCATGGGGAGGCCTCGTTTTAACAATCGGGAATTGTGCCGATGCTAGGGCGCGCGCACACCAGGGCCAACGTCCGAAGGGACTAGGTCGAGTCTAGAGTACCTTCTGTCATTGAGTTTATTAATACTCCGCTCGGCAGCCGCGAATGCAATCTGCATCCAGCCTTTTTTCAAAAATAGAGGGATCGATACCAACATTCCTTGATAAAAATTTCCGACGCTGGGTATGAAAATAGGTGGGGTAGACAATTCGGAATGCTGCATTGTTTCTGGTAAGTGCTTGTGCTCTAAAGTTAAGCCGTAAATGTGGCTCCTGAAAGTTGAGGGGGGTTCGTATTTGCTAATCATCCCCGATCCACCTCCAGAGTAGCCGGAAACTGCATTTATTGATAATTGGTCATTGCGGCTTATTTTATTTATTAATATTAGGGGTCTAGGTAGCAGTATTGCAGCGGTTGCAAAGCATCCAGGATTTGCCACCAATTTAGCCTTTTTTATATTTTCTCTATGGTGTTTCGAAATTTCTGGTAGTCCATAAATCCATTCTTTGGATGTGCGATGTGCTGAGCTTGCGTCAATCACTCTGCAGTTGAGTGATTTGGCTATAGTTACAGCCTCCTTTGCTGCTGTGTCAGGTAAGCAGAGTATAGTTACGTCTGCTGTGGACATTGACTTTCTTCTTGCTTCGATATCTTTTTTGAATGCTCTTCAATGCTGATGAATTGGACGTGCGGGTGCGAGTTGAGGTGTGATTTAATTTTGAGGCCAGTCGTTCCAAATTCACCGTCAATGAATATTTTCTTTAGCATGTCTTCTCTCGTAAGGGTCAAGGAGTTGTCATTGGGAACTTGAATTCTGTTTTGATTTTTCTGAGGTCCTATTTCAACTCGCTAATTTGGCGTGCGAATGTTATACGCATAACATGTTTTTTGCCGAATGCCACGGAAACATTAACACATAACTGTTCAAATGTTTTGTAAGAGCGCAGCGTAGCTCCTGTGAGAAGTCTCCGAAACCCAACAAAGGGATAGAGTGAGTTGTCATTGGCATTTAGAAGCCAACTATTGGTGTGTTTACATGAGTAAACTCACTTCGGGTGTTTTCACTTGAATCTTTTGGTGATCCCCCCATGTAGTCCTCTCGGACGATGTTCCCCCCCCAGCCCCCACTGAATAATCCCCGGTACAACAACAGGCCGGGAGGACACCTTATGGGCGCATCAGCGCAAGGGCACTTCGTTACGTTGCCCGAGGGTTTGCAGCTGCATTATCAGGACGTCGGCGCAGGTGAGCCGGTGGTCTTCATTCACGGCAGCGGCCCGGGTGCCAGCGGCCACAGCAATTTCAAGCAGAACTATCCGGTGTTCGCCGAGGCGGGCTGCCGCGTTATCGTTCCGGATTTGCCTGGCTATGGCGCCTCCGACAAGCCGGAGACCCAGTACACCCTGGACTTTTTCGTCAACGCCCTTAGCGGCTTGCTCGATGCCCTGGATATCCCGCGCTGCGTGCTGGTGGGTAACTCCCTGGGCGGTGCCATTGCCATCAAGCTGGCGTTGGAGCAACCGCATCGGGTCAGCAGGCTGGTATTGATGGCGCCAGGCGGGTTGATGGAGAAGGAGCAGTATTACTTGCAGATGGAAGGCATTCAGAAGATGGGTGCGGCCTTTGCCAAAGGTGAGCTCAACGATGCCGCTGGCATGCGCCGCTTGCTCAGTTTGCAGCTGTTCGATCCTTCGCTGATCAGTGACGAGACCGTCGATGAGCGGGTTGCCGTGGTCAAGCAGCAGCCGGTGTGCGTGCTGTCGACCATGCAGGTGCCGAATATGGCGGCGCAATTGGCTGAACTGCAATGCCCGATTCTGGGCTTCTGGGGCATGAACGACAAGTTCTGCCCGGCGTCCGGTGCGCAGACGATGCTTGAAGCGTGCAGCCGTATCCGTTTTGTCATGCTCAGCGAATGTGGGCATTGGGTAATGGTCGAGCACCGCGAGCTGTTTAACCGCGAATGCCTGGCATTTCTTCAGGAGGCCCGCCCATGAGCGAGCAACTGCGTCGCCAGTATGGCGAAGAGCTGTATCAGGCGCTGCTCAGCGGCACCACCCTGGCGCCACTGACCGAGCGCTGGGAACAGATCAGCATCGAGGATGCGTACCATATCTCGCTGTACAGCATCGAGCGTCGCGTGGCGGCCGGCGACAGCATTGTCGGCAAGAAAATCGGCGTCACCTCGGCAGCCGTGCAGAAGATGCTCAATGTGCATCAGCCGGACTTCGGCTTTATCACCCGCGACATGACCTTCGCCGATAATGCGCAGATTTCCCTCTCGGCCAACAAACTGATCCAACCGCGCGCCGAAGGCGAGATTGCCTTCAAGCTCAAACATGACCTGGTCGGCCCCGGCGTAACCGAGGCTGACGTGCTGGCTGCCACCGAGTATGTGATGCCGTGCTTCGAAATCGTCGATTCGCGCATTCACGACTGGCGCATCCGCATCCAGGACACCGTGGCCGACAACGCTTCGTGCGGTGTGTTCGTGCTGGGCGAAACCAAGGTCGATCCCCGTGAGCTGGATTTGCCCAACTTGCACATGAGTGTGTTCAAGAATGGCGAGCTCATCAGCGAAGGCCTGGGCTCGGCCGTGCAAGGCAACCCGCTGACCGCAGTAGCCTGGCTGGCCAACACCCTCGGCGCCTTCGGCATCCCCTTCAAGGCTGGGGAGATCATCCTCTCTGGCTCCCTGGTACCGCTGGAGCCCGCACGTGCCGGCGACAGTTTTTCCCTGAACATCGACGGCCTGGGCAGTGCCCGGGTGTCTTTCTGCGCCTGACTCGCGGGGTAACAAGCCAATGAGCAAGAAACTGAGAGCAGCCATTATCGGGCCGGGCAATATCGGCACCGACCTGCTGATGAAAATGTACCGCTCGGAGTGGATCGAGCCGGTCTGGATGGTCGGCGTCGACCCACAATCCGAGGGCCTCAAGCGCGCCCGGGAAATGGGCGTGAAGACCACCGCCGAAGGCGTCGACGGGTTGCTGCCCCATGTACTGGACGATGACATCCGCATCGCCTTCGATGCCACGTCCGCCTACGTGCATGCCGAAAACAGCCGCAAGCTCAACGAGCTGGGCGTGATCATGATCGACCTGACGCCCGCGGCCATCGGCCCGTTCTGCGTGCCGCCGGTGAACCTCAAGGAACACGCGGCCTCGTTGGCGATGAACGTCAACATGGTGACCTGTGGCGGCCAGGCGACCATTCCCATGGTCGCGGCAGTTTCGCGGGTGCAGCCGGTGAGCTATGGCGAGATCGTTGCCACGGTTTCTTCTGGTTCCGTTGGCCCGGGCACTCGCCAGAACATCGACGAATTCACCCGCACCACCGCCGGTGCCGTGGAGAAGATCGGCGGCGCCAAGCGCGGTAAGGCGATCATCGTGATCAGCCCGGCCGAGCCACCGCTGATGATGCGCGACACCATCCACTGCCTGACCGAAGAAGAGCCGAACCAGGATGCCATCCGAGCTTCGGTGCTGGAAATGGTCGAGGAAGTGCAGCGCTATGTGCCGGGCTACAAGTTGATCAACGGGCCGGTGTTCGACGGCCGCAAGGTGTCGATTTTCATCGAGGTCGAAGGCCT
>CAYVPI010000104.1:0-18610 GCA_964453495.1 uncultured Pseudomonas sp.
AGGCGTGATCAAGTTCGAAGTAAAAGGCGCCTTCGGTCGTCGTTACGTGAGCGTAATCGCGGCCTAATCGCGAGATCGCTGGAGAAGCCCTGTCTTGCGACGGGGCTTTTTCGTTTGTGGGGTGAGTCTCTTGCAAAGCTGTTTGTATGGGCTGCCGGCGCTGTATTCTACGGTCGTTGATTGGGGCCGCCGCGCTCATTTTTGCAAGAGCCTTATGTCTTTGTGTTTTTCAGCTCGTCCGTGTGGCGAGAGGCGTTTTTTATGAAGTTTGTTGATGAGGTTTCAATCCGGGTAAAGGCTGGTGATGGCGGCAATGGCTGCATGAGCTTTCGTCGGGAAAAATTCATTGAAAATGGTGGCCCGAACGGTGGTGACGGTGGTGATGGCGGCTCGATCTATATGGTCGCCGACGAAAACCTCAACACCCTGGTCGACTACCGTTACACCCGTCACTTCGATGCCGAGCGTGGCTCCAACGGTGGGAGCACCGATTGCACCGGCAAGAAGGGTGAGGATCTGGAGCTGCGTGTGCCGGTTGGCACTACAGTCATCGACTCCGCCACCCAGGAAGTCATCGGTGACCTGGTCAAGGCCGGGCAGCGCCTGTTGGTAGCGCATGGTGGCTGGCACGGTTTGGGCAACACCCGTTTCAAGTCCAGTACCAACCGCGCACCACGGCAGACCACGCCAGGCAAGCCGGGCGAGCAGCGTGACCTCAAGCTGGAAATGAAAGTGCTGGCCGATGTCGGCCTGCTGGGCTTGCCCAATGCCGGTAAAAGTACCTTTATCCGTTCGGTGTCGGCCGCCAAGCCGAAAGTGGCGGACTATCCGTTCACCACGTTGGTGCCGAACCTGGGCGTGGTCAGTGTCGACCGCTGGAAGAGCTTCGTCGTTGCAGACATTCCAGGCCTGATCGAAGGTGCGTCCGACGGTGCTGGCCTGGGGATTCGCTTCCTCAAGCATCTGGCGCGTACGCGTCTGTTGTTGCACCTCGTGGATATGGCGCCGATGGACGAAAGCAGCGCTGCCGATGCGGCTGAAGTGATCGTCAACGAGTTGGTGAAGTTCAGTCCGTCGCTGGCTGAGCGTGATCGCTGGCTGGTGCTGAACAAGTGCGACACGCTGCTTGAAGAAGAGCATGAGGCGCGGGTCAAAGAGGTGGTTGATCGCCTTGAGTGGGAAGGTCCGGTCTATGTGATCTCGGCCATTGCCAAGGAAGGGACCGAGCGCCTGAGTCGCGACATCATGGTCTACCTGGAAGATCGCGCCGACCGCCTGGCCAACGATCCGGCCTACGCCGAAGCGCTGGCTGACCTCGATCAGCGTATCGAAGATGAAGCCCGTGCCCAGTTGCAGGCCCTGGACGACCAGCGTGCCCTGCGCCGCAGCGGCGTGAAGAGCGTGCATGATATCGGCGATGACTTCGATTGGGATGAAGAAGACGTTGATGACGAAGATGGTCCGGAAATCATTTACGTCCGCGACTGATTCATTGCAGTAAACTAAGCGCCGCTTTTTCAAGCGGCGTTTTAGTATCTACGGATCGGCATAGGTTGAAACATGATGCGGAGCAAGGTGACGGGTGCGCAGCGTTGGGTCGTTAAAATCGGTAGCGCCCTGCTGACAGCTGATGGCAAGGGCCTGGATCGTGCCGCAATGGGCGTCTGGGTCGAACAGATGGTGGCCCTGCATGAGGCAGGGGTAGAGCTGGTGCTGGTGTCTTCGGGCGCAGTTGCGGCCGGTATGAGCCGTCTGGGCTGGGTCAAGCGACCCAGTGGCATGCATGAGTTGCAGGCGGCGGCGGCCATCGGCCAGATGGGGCTGGTGCAGGCCTGGGAGTCGAGCTTTGCCGAGCATGGCCGGCATACGGCGCAGATTCTCCTGACTCATGATGACCTGTCCGACCGCAAGCGTTACCTCAATGCGCGCAGCACCTTGCGCACGCTGGTCGAGCTCGGTGTGATCCCGGTGATCAACGAGAATGACACCGTGGTAACCGATGAAATCCGTTTTGGTGATAACGACACCCTGGCGGCCTTGGTCGCCAACCTGGTCGAGGCGGATCTGCTGGTGATCCTCACGGATCGCGACGGCATGTTCGATGCAGACCCGCGTAACAATCCCGATGCCAACCTGATCTACGAGGCTCGTGCCGACGATCCGGCCCTGGATGCGGTCGCTGGTGGTACCGGTGGTGCATTGGGTCGTGGCGGCATGCAGACCAAGCTGCGCGCAGCGCGGCTGGCGGCCCGTTCCGGTGCGCATACCATCATCGTCGGTGGGCGTATCGAGCGTGTGCTGGACCGGCTCAAGGCGGGCGAGCGCCTGGGTACCTTGCTTTCGCCTGAGCGCGGCATGCTGGCTGCGCGCAAGCAGTGGCTGGCGGGGCACCTGCAAACCCGTGGCACTCTGGTGCTTGACGCGGGTGCCGTATCGGCGTTGCAGGAAGGGCGCAAGAGCCTGCTGCCGGTGGGTGTGAAAGTCGTGCAGGGTAGCTTCCGTCGCGGTGAGATGGTGGTCTGCGTGGCGCCGGACGGTCGCGAAATTGCTCGCGGCCTGGCCAACTACAGCGCGCTCGAGGCGCAGAAGATCATTGGCCAGTCCTCTGAGGCGATCGAGGGTGTGCTGGGTTATATGGCTGAGCCCGAGCTGGTTCACCGCGACAACCTGATTCTGGTCTAAGGCGCCCGGCGCCGGAAGGAGTATGCAGTGCGAATGATCAAGGGAGTGCTCGGCGTGCTATTGGCGCTGCCCCTGCTGGCGTCGGCCGAAGAAATCGGCCAGGTGTCGACGGTATTCAAGTTTGTCGGCCCTAACGACCGGATCGTGGTCGAGGCCTTCGATGATCCCAAGGTCGAGGGTGTGACCTGCTATTTGTCGCGGGCCAAGACGGGGGGTGTGAAGGGTGGCCTGGGGTTGGCCGAGGATCGTGCCGAGGCGTCCATTGCGTGTCGTCAGGTCGGGCCGATCCGCTTTGCCGATAACCTCAAGGATGGCGAAGAGGTCTTCAAGGAGCGCACCTCGCTGGTATTCAAGACCATGCAGGTGGTGCGCTTCCTCGACAAGAAGCGCAATACGCTGGTGTACCTGGTGTATAGCGATCGCTTGATCGAGGGCAGCCCGCAGAATGCGGTGACGGCGATTCCGATCTTGCCGTGGGCGCACGCCCAATAACCTGATGTAAATCGAACTCTGTAGGAGCGAGCTTGCTCGCGAGGGACGCATGGGCGACATGGGCTGTCTGGTGCCCCGTGTTATCGTTGACGTCCATCGCGAGCAAGCTCGCTCCTACAGTTTTTTTGTGCCCATCAAATCGCAGGCAATAAAAAACCGACCCTGAGGTCGGTTTTTTAATGAACGAGTCGCTTAGGCAGCAGCGGCAACGTTCAGGGCCTTAACGTGGCCATTCAAACGGCTCTTATGGCGAGCAGCCTTGTTCTTGTGGATGATGCCTTTATCGGCCATACGGTCGATAACTGGCACAGCCAGAACGTAAGCAGCTTGAGCTTTTTCAGCGTCTTTTGCGTCGATGGCCTTAACTACATTCTTGATGTAGGTACGAACCATGGAACGCAGGCTGGCGTTGTGGCTGCGACGCTTCTCAGCCTGTTTTGCACGTTTTTTGGCGGAAGGTGAGTTGGCCACCGTCGAGCTCCTCGAAAGACTTGGTAAATAGCAAACAAAATAGGCCGCGAATCATGCCGATGAGTTGATCTGTTGTCAAGGGCGGTTGAGACGATCCGCTGAGTGGTCAAACTCCTCCGGGAAGTGATTCCCTTCTGGCGCATGACCTGTAAACTCGCGAGTTTTGGCTCTGTCTGCAGTTGCGGCGCGGAGTATCGCACACATGGGCGCCTTTCGGGCCTGCTCTTTATCTACAGGCGCAAAATTCTTTCGATGAATCTCCTCAAGTCGCTGGCTGCGGTCAGCTCCATCACCATGATTTCGCGGGTTCTGGGTTTTGTGCGCGACACCATCATCGCGCGCGTATTCGGTGCAGGCATGGCCACCGACGCCTTCTTTATTGCCTTCAAGCTGCCCAACCTGTTGCGCCGGATCTTCGCCGAGGGGGCATTTTCCCAGGCATTCGTGCCGATCCTGGCCGAGTACAAGCACCAGCAAGGCGAGGAGGCGACGCGCACTTTTGTGGCGTACATCGCCGGCTTGCTGACCCTGGCATTGGCCCTGGTCACGGCGATGGGTGTCATTGCCGCGCCCTGGGTGATCTGGGTGACAGCGCCCGGTTTTGTCGACAGCCCGGAGAAGTTCCAGCTCACCACTGATCTGCTGCGGGTGACGTTCCCCTATATATTGCTGATTTCTCTGTCGTCGCTGGCCGGGGCCATCCTCAACACCTGGAACCGCTTTTCGGTGCCGGCCTTTGTGCCGACCCTGCTCAATGTCGCGATGATTTTCTTTGCGGTCTTCCTCACGCCTTATTTCGACCCGCCGGTAATGGTGCTGGGCTGGGCGGTGTTGGCCGGTGGTTTGTTGCAATTGCTTTACCAGCTGCCGCACCTGAAGAAGATCGGCATGCTGGTGATGCCGCGGCTGAACTTGCGCGACACCGGGGTGTGGCGTGTGCTCAAGCAGATGCTGCCAGCGATTCTCGGGGTTTCGGTCAGCCAGATTTCCCTGATCATCAACACCATCTTCGCCTCTTTCCTGGTTGCCGGCTCCGTCTCCTGGATGTACTACGCCGACCGCCTGATGGAGTTGCCGTCCGGCGTACTGGGTGTTGCCTTGGGTACCATCCTGCTGCCGACCCTGGCCAAAACCTATGCCAACAAGGATCGCCACGAGTATTCACGGATCCTGGACTGGGGCTTGCGCTTGTGTTTCGTGCTGGTATTGCCGTGCTCGCTGGCGTTGGGGATTCTGGCCGAACCGCTGACCGTCGCATTGTTCCAGTACGGCAAGTTCAGTGCCTTTGACGCCGCCATGACCCAGCGCGCCTTGATCGCCTATTCGGTGGGCCTGCTCGGCATTATCATGATCAAGGTGCTGGCACCTGGCTTCTATGCGCAGCAGAACATCCGGACTCCGGTGAAAATCGCGATTTTCACCCTGGTCGCCACGCAACTGCTTAACCTCGCCTTCATCGGTTACCTGCAGCATGCGGGTCTGGCCCTGGCCATTAGCGTCGGTGCCTGCCTCAACGCCGGATTGTTGTACTGGAAGTTGCGCCAGCAGCAATTGTTCCAGCCCCAACCCGGCTGGCCGAAGTTCCTGGCCAAGCTGGTGCTGGCGGTGCTGGTGATGTCGGCCGTGCTCGTAGGCGTCATGCAATTGATGCCGGAATGGGAGCAGGGCTTGATGCTTGAGCGTTTTCTGCGCCTGGGCGTGGTCATCGTCGCTGGCGTGATTGCATATTTTGGAACATTGCTGATTTTGGGCTTTCGCCTGCGCGATTTTGCCCGCAAAACGCTGCACTGAGGCCAGACGACAGGCCAGCCAGACGTCGGTTTTGCGTTTTCGACGTCGCTGGCTGACGGTGTTGCCTGTCGTCGGCGCCCGGGTGTGGTTATAATCGACCACTTTATGAGCAAGAAGCGCGTTATGCAGCTGGTTCGAGGCCTCCACAATCTGCGCCCCCAGCATCGGGGCTGTGTCGCCACTATTGGCAACTTTGACGGTGTTCACCGTGGCCACCAGGCTATCCTGGCGAGGCTGCGTGAGCGCGCTATCGAGTTGGGCGTGCCCAGCTGCGTGGTGATTTTCGAACCACAGCCGCGAGAGTTCTTCGCCCCGGACACGGCCCCGGCCCGTCTGGCCCGGCTGCGGGACAAACTGCAGCTGCTGGCCGACGAAGGTGTCGACCGGGTCCTGTGCCTGGCCTTCAACCACCGGCTGAGCAAGCTCAGTGCCAGTGAATTCGTCGATGCCATTCTGGTCGACGGTCTCGGCGTCCAGCACCTGGAGGTCGGTGACGACTTCCGGTTTGGCTGTGACCGGGTAGGGGATTTCGATTTCCTGCAGCAGGCTGGCATCGTTCAGGGCTTTACCGTTGAAGCGGCGCAAACCGTCGAGCTGGACGGCATTCGCGTCAGCAGCACGCAGGTCCGCAATGCCCTGGCCGCTGCCGATTTTGCCTTGGCCGAGCGGCTGCTCGGGCGTCCGTTCCAGATCACCGGGCGGGTCCTGCATGGCCAGAAGCTGGCGCGCCAACTGGGTACGCCCACCGCCAACATTCAACTCAAGCGTCGTCGCGTGCCCTTGACCGGGGTGTACCTGGTCAACGTCGATATCGACGGCAAGACCTGGCCCGGCGTCGCCAACATTGGCGTGCGGCCCACGGTACAAGGTGATGGCAAAGCCCACCTCGAAGTGCACCTTTTAGATTTTGCCGGCGATCTGTATGACCGGCGTTTGACGGTGGTTTTCCACCACAAGCTGCGTGAAGAGCAGCGTTTCGCCTCTCTGGAGGCGCTTAAGACGGCGATCAATGCGGATGTTGCCGCCGCCCGTGCCCTGTCGCACCTAGCGCCAATCGCTAATGAAGAGCCTTAAATGACCGACTATAAAGCCACGCTAAACCTTCCGGACACCGCCTTCCCAATGAAGGCCGGCCTGCCTCAGCGCGAACCGCAGATTCTGCAGCGCTGGGACAGCATTGGCCTGTACGGAAAGTTGCGCGAGATTGGCAAGGATCGTCCGAAGTTCGTCCTGCACGACGGTCCTCCGTACGCCAACGGCACGATTCACATCGGTCATGCGCTGAACAAGATTCTCAAGGACATGATCATCCGCTCGAAAACCCTGTCGGGTTTCGACGCGCCTTATGTTCCGGGCTGGGACTGCCACGGTCTGCCGATCGAGCACAAAG
Source organism: uncultured Pseudomonas sp. (assembly GCA_964453495.1). Taxonomy (GTDB): domain Bacteria; phylum Pseudomonadota; class Gammaproteobacteria; order Pseudomonadales; family Pseudomonadaceae; genus Aquipseudomonas. The sequence continues at coordinate 6,827 of CAYVPI010000104.1, forward strand.
TCGAAGTGACCCACGGCAAGAACCTGGGCGCGGACAAGACCCGCGAACTGTGCCGTGCCTACGCCACCGAGCAGATCGAAGGGCAGAAGTCCGAATTCATCCGTCTGGGCGTGTTGGGCGACTTCGCCAACCCGTACAAGACCATGGACTTCAAGAACGAGGCCGGTGAAATCCGCGCGCTCGCCGAAATCGTCAAGGGCGGTTTCGTGTTCAAGGGCCTGAAGCCCGTGAACTGGTGCTTTGACTGCGGTTCAGCCCTGGCTGAAGCGGAAGTCGAGTACGAAAACAAAAAGTCCTCGACTATCGACGTGGCCTTCCCGATTGCCGACGAAGCCAAGCTGGCTGCCGCTTTCGGTCTGGCGTCCCTGGCCAAACCTGCCTCGATCGTGATCTGGACCACCACCCCGTGGACCATCCCGGCCAACCAGGCGCTGAACGTCCACCCGGATTTCAACTACGCCCTGGTCGATGTCGGTGACAAGCTGCTGGTGCTGGCCGAAGAGTTGGTCGAGTCCTGCCTGACCCGTTTCAACCTGCAGGGTTCGGTGGTGGCAACCGCACCGGGCAAGGCGCTGGAACTGATCAACTTCCGTCACCCGCTGTACGACCGCCTGTCGCCTGTGTACCTGGCCGACTACGTCGAGCTGGGCGCCGGTACCGGTGTGGTGCACTCGGCCCCGGCCTACGGTGAAGACGACTTCATCACCTGCAAGCGCTACGGCATGGTCAACGACGACATCCTGACCCCGGTGCAGAGCAACGGTGTGTATGTCGACACCCTGGAATTCTTTGGCGGCCAGTTCATCTGGAAGGCCAACCCGAACATCGTCGACAAGCTGACCGAAGTCGGCGCGCTGATGTATACCGAAACCATCAGCCACAGCTACATGCACTGCTGGCGCCACAAGACTCCGCTGATCTACCGCGCCACCGCGCAGTGGTTCGTCGGCATGGACAAGCAGCCGACAACTGGCGCCACCCTGCGCCAGCGCGCAATCAAGGCCATTGAAGATACCGCCTTCGTCCCTGCCTGGGGCCAGGCACGCCTGCACTCGATGATCGCCAACCGTCCGGACTGGTGCATCTCGCGTCAGCGCAACTGGGGCGTGCCGATCCCGTTCTTCCTGCACAAGCAGAGCGGCGAGCTGCACCCGCGGACCGTAGAGTTGATGGAAGAGGTTGCCAAGCGCGTTGAAGTCGAAGGCATCGAGGCCTGGTTCAAGCTCGACGCTGCCGAGCTGCTCGGCGAAGACGCCGTGCACTACGACAAGATCAGCGACACCCTGGACGTCTGGTTCGACTCCGGTACCACCCACTGGCACGTCCTGCGCGGTTCGCACCCGATGGGCCACGAGACCGGCCCGCGTGCCGACTTGTACCTGGAAGGTTCGGACCAACACCGTGGCTGGTTCCACTCGTCCTTGCTGACTGGTTGCGCCATCGACAACCATGCGCCGTACCGCGAGCTGCTGACCCACGGTTTCACCGTGGACGAGAATGGCCGTAAAATGTCCAAGTCGCTGGGCAACGTGATCGCCCCGCAAAAGGTCAACGACACCCTGGGTGCCGACATCATGCGCCTGTGGGTTTCGGCCACCGACTACTCTGGCGAGATGGCGGTTTCCGAGCAGATCCTGCAGCGCAGTGCCGACGCCTACCGGCGTATCCGCAATACCGCGCGCTTCCTGCTGTCGAACCTGACCGGCTTCAACCCGGCCACCGACATCCTTCCAGCCGAAGAAATGCTGGCCCTGGACCGTTGGGCTGTGGACCGCACCCTGTTGCTGCAACGCGAGCTGCAGGAGCACTATGGCGAGTACCGCTTCTGGAACGTTTACTCCAAGGTGCACAATTTCTGCGTGCAGGAGCTGGGCGGCTTCTACCTGGACATCATCAAGGACCGTCAGTACACCACCGCTGCCAACAGCACCGCACGGCGTTCCTGCCAGACCGCGCTGTTCCACATTTGCGAAGCGCTGGTGCGCTGGATCGCACCGATCCTGGCATTCACCGCCGACGAACTGTGGCAGTACCTGCCGGGCGAGCGTAACGAGTCGGTAATGCTCAACACCTGGTATGAAGGCCTGAGCGAACTGCCGGAAGGCTTCGAGCTGGACCGCGCCTATTGGGAGCGGGTCATGGCCGTCAAGGTTGCCGTCAACAAGGAACTGGAAAACCAGCGGGCAGCCAAGGCCGTCGGCGGTAACCTGCAAGCCGAAGTGACGCTGTATGCCGATGACACTCTGACCGCGGACCTGGGCAAGCTCAGCAATGAATTGCGTTTCGTGCTGATCACCTCCACCGCCAGCCTGGCGCCGTTCGCCAAGGCGCCGGCCGATGCCGTGGAAACCGAAGTCGCCGGGCTCAAGCTCAAGGTGGTCAAGTCGTCCCATGCCAAGTGCGCACGTTGCTGGCACTGCCGCGAGGACGTCGGCGTGAACGCCGAGCATCCGGAAATCTGCAGTCGTTGCGTCGACAATATCAGCGGTGCCGGTGAGGTGCGTCACTATGCCTAATGCCACTGCTGGGCGCTTCGGGCGCCTGAGCTGGCTCTGGTTGAGCCTGCTGGTCCTGGTCCTCGACCAGGCCAGCAAGTTCTATTTCGAGAGTTCGCTGACCCTGTACCAGCAGATCGTCGTCATACCCGACTACTTCAGCTGGACACTGGCGTACAACACCGGCGCAGCCTTCAGCTTCCTGGCCGACAGCTCAGGCTGGCAGCGCTGGTTATTCGCCCTGATTGCCGTCGCGGTCAGTAGCGTATTGGTTGTCTGGCTCAAGCGCCTGGGCCGCGGCGAGACCTGGTTGGCCGTGGCGCTGGCCCTGGTGCTCGGTGGCGCGTTGGGTAACCTGTATGACCGCATCGTACTGGGTCATGTAATCGATTTCATTCTGGTGCACTGGCAGAACCGTTGGTACTTCCCGGCCTTCAACATCGCCGATAGCGCGATCACGGTGGGTGCGGTCATGCTGGCGCTGGATATGTTCAAAAGCAAGAAGACCGGAGAAGCCGTTCATGACTGATCAGTTGTTGGCCGAAACACGCATTGGCCAAAACACGGAAGTCACCCTGCATTTTGCATTGCGCCTGGAGAACGGCGACACCGTCGACAGCACTTTCGACAAGTCACCAGCGACGTTCAAAGTGGGTGATGGCAACCTGCTTCCAGGTTTCGAGGCCGCCTTGTTCGGCTTCAAGGCCGGTGACAAGCGCAACCTGCAGATCCTGCCGGAAAACGCCTTCGGCCAGCCCAACCCGCAAAACGTGCAGATCATCCCGCGTAGCCAGTTCCAGGACATGGAGCTTTCCCCGGGCTTGCTGGTGATTTTCAACGATGCGGCCAATACCGAGTTGCCAGGCGTGGTCAAGGCGTTCGATGATGAACAAGTGACCATCGACTTCAATCACCCGCTGGCGGGCAAGACCCTGACCTTCGACGTGGAAATCATCGAAGTCAAGGCACTGTAACCCTGTAGGAGCGGGCTTGCCCGCGACGATCGTTAACGATAACGCGTTTTCCGGATTAACGCAGTGCCCTTTAGTTTTTCGCGAGCACGCTCGCTGCTACTGGGCAAGACACGAGGCACAGCATGCAAATCAAACTCGCCAACCCCCGTGGCTTCTGCGCCGGCGTGGACCGGGCGATCGAAATCGTCAACCGTGCGCTGGAAGTCTTCGGCCCACCCATCTATGTGCGCCATGAAGTGGTGCACAACAAGTTCGTGGTCGAAGACCTGCGTGCGCGTGGGGCGATTTTTGTCGAAGAGCTGGACCAGGTGCCAGACGACGTCATCGTCATCTTCAGTGCCCACGGCGTCTCCCAGTCTGTGCGCCAGGAAGCAGCCGGTCGCGGCCTGAAAGTGTTCGATGCAACCTGCCCGCTGGTCACCAAGGTGCACATCGAAGTAGCACGCTACAGCCGTGACGGCCGTGAGTGCATCCTGATCGGCCATGCCGGCCACCCGGAAGTCGAAGGCACCATGGGCCAGTACGACGCCAGCAATGGCGGCGCGATCTACCTGGTCGAAGATGAGAAGGATGTGGCCAACCTGCAGGTAAAAAATCCGGACGCATTAGCCTTCGTGACCCAGACCACGTTGTCGATGGATGACACCAGCCGGGTCATCGATGCCCTGCGGGCACGCTTTCCGAACATTGGCGGGCCGCGCAAGGACGACATCTGTTACGCCACCCAGAACCGCCAGGACGCGGTCAAGCAACTGGCCGACGAATGTGATGTGGTACTGGTGGTCGGTAGCCCGAACAGCTCGAACTCCAACCGCCTGCGTGAACTGGCCGAGCGCATGGCGACGCCGGCGTATCTGATCGACGGTGCCGAAGACCTGCAGCGCAGTTGGTTCGACGGTGTCGAGCGTGTCGGCATTACGGCGGGCGCCTCGGCCCCCGAAGTGCTGGTACGTGGAGTGATCCAGCAATTGCAGGCATGGGGTGCAACCGGCGCCGATGAACTGGCCGGTCGCGAAGAAAACGTCACCTTCTCCATGCCCAAAGAGCTGCGCGTACGCTCGCTATGAGTCATGCCCTGCGCACAGCGCCTGTTCATCCGGGCCCTGGCGCAGGCTGACCCTGCCGGAGCGGGACAGCACGACCTGATAGGCGCTGGTGGGCAGGTCGGGCTGGCACACATGCAAGGTGCCGGCTTGAAAGCCACCGCTGGCATGCAGCGGTATCCCAAGGTCGCTGAAACGCACGAACTCTCGTACCGGTTGGTTGCCCACTATGGCGACCTGGCTGCCATTCTGGCGTTCAGCCAGTAGCGGGTTGTCGCTGTCCTGATGGCCCTGCCCACTGATATCGGCAGTAATTCGCCAGCCCTTGCTCCAATCTGCTTCCAGCGCATGAATGACCACCGGCTGATGACGCAGGATCGCTTCGCTGCGTGCGGTCCGCAAGCCCATGGCCAATTGCTCGGCGGCCATCTGGCGGTGCTGCCGGGCGCCCAGGTCGGCGAAGCTTGGCGTTGCCAGCTGCACCAACACCGCAATGAGCGCCATAACGGCTAACAGTTGAATCAGTGACGTTCCTTGTTGTCGCATGTCGGCTTCCTCCCTGGAAACATTGTGTGCATCCCGGCCTATCCCCGCACCTCCTGTTGCGTAGATATGCCGGACCTCAGGCTGGTTATAGTCGAAATTCTCGGAAAACGAGCTGTGATACACCAACGTTGTAACGCTTTTTCCCTGATCGAGTTGCTGGCAGCCGTTACTCTGGTCGCGACCTTGGCAGCGCTGCTGGCCCCCGCATTTACCGGTTTGGTCCAGCGCAGTAGAGCGGATACCGATATGCATAATCTTGCGCGAGCGCTCAATTACGCTCATTTGGAAGCGCTTGGCCGTGGCCAGGGCGTACAAGTGTTGCCCAGTGATTCCACACAGGGTTGGGTGGGGGAGTTGGATGTGGAGGCTGCCGACACCGTCCTGTTGCGCAAGGTCCCGGCCATGAGTCACGGGGCGAAGGTAATCGCACCGGGTCTTGGCGCCATCGTCTTCAATAGCTTGGGAGGCCTGGCACAAGCCGACAAGGCCGTCATCACCTACGAGTTGGGCTCGGTCACCCGCAGCTTGGCCGTCTGCCTCAACGGTCGCGTTGTGCAGGGCAACGCATGCTGAAGCCGCGTGCGAGCCTTCAGCAGGGTTTCACGCTGATCGAAGTATTGGTTGCGCTGTTGATTCTCGCTGTCGGCCTGTTGGGGGCTGCGGCGCTGCAACTCAGCGCCTTGAAATACACCGACAGCGCACTGATGAGCAGCCAGGCCAGCTTCATCGCCTATGACATGCTGGACAGGATTCGCGCCAATCCCGATGCCGACTACAACCTCGCTTCCCTGGATGATGTTTCGGAGCCGGTCACGAGCGAGGAGGCCAGGTCGCAGGACCTGCACGACTTCAAGAACCATATCCGGGACTTCGCGGGTCATTCCGCCAGCGGGCGTATCCAAGTGCTCAAGCGCCAGGTGGCCATCACCATCGATTGGGACGACAGCCGTGCCGGTGGTGGTATGCAGACCTTCACCCTGGCCAGTCGGGTGGCGGTCGACCCACCTGGAGAGGGGCGGTGAAGCGCAGGGTACGAGGTTTCGGCCTGGTTGAAATGATGGTTGCCTTGGCGCTGGGCCTGGTTGTGGTGCTGGGTGTCACGCAGGTCTTTATCGCTGCCAAGAATACTTACCTGGCCCAGAACGCTGCGGCAAGGTTGCAGGAGGATGCCCGTTTTGCCCTGAGCAAGATCATCCAGGAAGTGCGCATGGTGGGCATGTTTGGTTGCCTGTCGAGCGAGGCCATGACCTATGCCGACCCGGCTATCGCACGCGAGTTGGCCGCCCCTATTATCTTTACCCGCAACGCCGATGGCACCGCGCTGGTGTTGACCTTGCTCAGCGCCGAAGCCGGGGTCGTGGGTGGCGCACCGACATGGACCATTGTCACTGATTGCATTACCTGGGCCCGAGCTTATCGAGGCGCCCACTCGCCGGGCGAGGGGCAGGTCGCCTTGCCCCTGCGCAAGCTGGTGTACTCACTGGAGGAGAATCGGCTGATGTTGCAATCGGGTGACAGCAGCAAGGCGGTGCTGCTCGACAATGTTCGCGCCTTGAAGGTTTCCTTTGGCGTTGCCAGGCATGTTTCCGATACTGCCATCGCCCAGTACAGCGACGCACCGGACAACCCGGCAACCATTCGCAGTGTGCGGTTGAGCCTGACCTTGGCTGACCCCGATAAGCGGGTCAGGGACCAGACCTATAACATCGTCGCCTCCCTGCGTAACCGGCTTGAGTAGCTGCCATGAAAACGTTGGCTCAACCCCCACTCAATTCGCAGAACGGCATGGCGCTGGTGGTGTGCCTGGTTTTCCTGCTGTTGTTGACCCTGATCGGCGTTGCCTCGATGCAAAATGCCACGCTGCAGGAGAGGATGGCCGGCAGTGTGAAGCTGCGCAATCAGTCGTTCCAGCTGGCCGAAGATGCCCTGCGTCTTGGCGAGAACGCTGTGCAAGGCCGTGGTTTCAATCTGCCGGCGTGTGGGTATTGCCTGCCACCGCCCGAGTCGACGCGAGTGACGGCGCCCGGGGTATATGCGGGCGGTGGGCAAAGCTCGGGCCTGCCTTGGCTGAAGGCTGGCGATGGTTTCTATGTGATTCAAAAGCTGGGCACCAGCAAGCATGCTGTCAATGTGCCGCAGGGGGAGGTAGCGACTTTGTATCGCATCACCGCTGTTGGCTTGCAGGGCAAGTCACGTTCGGTGTTGGAGAGCATCTTTGCGAAATATTGAACGCGTCGCGTTGTGCTGGTTTTTCCTGATGTTGCCGGCTTACGCATCCACGCCCATTGAGCCGGTATTGCCTCAAGCTCCGGAGCATTGCCAGAACGTTCCAGCTGCAGGTCGGAACCCTTACACGCAAACGTGCTCGAATTCCCGCCCCGATGAAGCGAAAACGGTAACCGATGCTCCCTCGCCGCAGCCTGACGGTAGCAATGTCGAGAAAGGCGTGCCCGACAGCGGAGCATCGGATGCAGAGAACCAATCGCCAGGCTCGCCAGCTGAAGAAGAGGGTGGCGCCGAACCTATTACCGGTTCACGACGAATCATGTGGCGGCAAATCATGTAGACAGGATTGACCATGGGATTATTTGCAGCAGCAAGAAACAAAGGCTTCACGCTGATCGAATTGTTGATTGTCGTGGCCGTCATCGGCATTCTGGCCAGCATTGCTTACCCCGGTTACACGCAGCACATAAAAAAGGCGCAGCGCACCGCGATTGCCAGCCTGCTGGCCGAGACCGCGCAAAATCTGGAACGGCACTATTCGCGCAGTGGTCAATACAGTGATACTGAGGCGGTGGTCACGCCAGTTCCGGCCGGCAACGACTATTACAGCCTGATCGCCGCGCGTGATGAAGAAACGTTCGCACTGACTGCCGTGCGCAAGCCCGCGGCATTGATGGCCGGCGACAAGTGCGGCGACTTTGTGCTCGATCAAGCCGGTGCGCGCAGCAACCCCAATAGCAGCAGCGACGTCACTCCCCAGTCTTGTTGGGGGCGCTGACCGCTGTTTTTTCATGGCGCCTGGCGCTACCGGTTTCTTTTTGGCGTTGGATCAACAGATGACAGAGCAAGTGGTGATTGTCGGCGGTGGTGTGATCGGCCTGCTGACAGCGTTCAATCTGGCTGCACACGTACAGAGCGTGGTCGTACTCGATCGCAGTGAGGCCGGGCGGGAGTCGTCATGGGCGGGCGGGGGGATAGTTTCGCCGCTTTATCCCTGGCGTTACAGTTCAGCCGTTACTGCCTTGGCGCATTGGTCCCAGGACTTTTATCCACAGCTGGGCGAGCGCCTGTTCAGTGGAACTGGGCTGGACCCTGAAGTGCATACCACCGGCCTTTACTGGCTCGACCTTGAAGATGAGCAGCAAGCCCTGGATTGGGCAGCCCGCGAAGGCCGGCCGCTCAAAGCGGTGGATATGTCGGCAGCCTACGACGCGGTGCCGGTGCTGGGCCCGGGTTTCAGCCGGGCCATCCACATGGCCGATGTGGCCAATGTACGCAACCCGCGGCTGGTCAAGTCCCTCAAGGCAGCGCTGCAGGCCATGCCCAACGTCACGCTCAGGGAGCACTGCGAAGTGACTGGCTTTTTGCGTGACGGCGAACGCATCAGGGGCGTGCAGACCGTTGCTGGTGACGTACCGGCCGATCACGTGGTGCTGACCGCCGGCGCCTGGAGCGGTGACCTGTTGCGCCCACTGGGCCTGGAATTGCCGGTTGAGCCGGTCAAGGGCCAGATGATTCTGTACAAGTGCGCCGAAGACTTTCTGCCAAGCATGGTCCTGGCCAAGGGGCGCTACGCGATTCCGCGCCGCGACGGGCACATTCTGATCGGCAGTACCCTGGAACATGCCGGTTTCGACAAGACGCCGACCGAAGTCGCCTTGGAAAGCCTCAAGGCTTCGGCCATCGAGCTGTTGCCCGCGCTGGCGCAGGCGACCCCGGTGGGCCACTGGGCCGGTTTGCGGCCAGGGTCGCCAGAAGGCATTCCGTACATCGGGCCAGTGCCCGGGCGGGAAGGGCTGTGGTTGAACTGCGGGCACTACCGCAATGGCCTGGTGCTCGCGCCGGCATCATGCCAGCTGTTTGCCGACTTGCTGCTGGAGCGCGAGCCGATTATCGACCCCGCGCCTTATGCACCCGAGGGGCGCCTCGGCAAAGCCTGAGCTCAACGCTGTTGTTCGTCAGGCCCTTTCTCCAGATGGGCCTGGCTGCAATACCAGTTGCCGCCACGGGGCAGGGCACGGTCCTTGGGCAGGTGCACGCCGCACTGGGCGCAGCGCACCATTTTCAGTGGGCTGTCGAGGCTGTTGTCCCGGCGCGGGGCCTGCGATGACTTGAACTTGCGCCACAACCAGAACGCGGCGGCAATCAGGGCAATCCAGAATAGTAGGCGAACCATGGTGTCCAGCTTAGTCAGTGAAGAGCAGGCAGTTTAGCCAAGGTGATGGCGGGCGCACAGGGTAATGTGTAAAGGCTGATGGCCTCATCGCGGGCAAGCCCGCTCCTACAAAAGCACATGCGGACCCTGTAGGAGCGGGCTTGCCCGCGATAGGCCACAGCTGACACACCGCAATAAAAAAGGGAGGCCCGAAGCCTCCCTTTTTCATGGTCATGCTGACAATCAGTCAAAAACCCCAAACGTCATATAACTGAACCACGAACGATCTTCGTTGTTACCTTCAGCTTCTTCTTGAAGCTCTTCTTCCACCGCATCGCCTTCTTTTGGCAGCAGTTCGGCCGGGATGGCTTCCTTGGCGTCTTCGTACTGCTTGATTACGTCCTGGTTGGCGCGGGTTTCACCCGGTGGCAGCGGTGGCTCGCTTTCGATCAGGCCCAAAGTTGCCTTGGACAGCCATGACCGGTTGTCGGCTTCTTCCTGGCGCGGTACGAACTGGCCATCGACCAGGCTCGGGTGGTTAGGGTAGTTAAGCTTCAGGGTTTCCAGGCTGGTGGCGGCCAGATCGTCCAGGTGCAGACGCTGATAGGCCTCGACCATAATGGCCAGGCCGTCGCCGACCGACGGCGTTTCCTGGAAGTTTTCCACCACGTAACGGCCACGGTTGGCGGCTGCGACATACGCCTGACGGGTCAGGTAATAGTCAGCTACGTGAATTTCGTACGATGCCAGCAGGTTACGCAGGTAAATCATGCGCTGCTTGGCGTCGGGAGCGTAACGGCTGTTGGGGTAGCGACTGGTCAGCTGGGCGAACTCGTTGTAGGAGTCGCGGGCAGCGCCCGGGTCACGCTTGGTCATGTCCAGCGGCAGGAAGCGTGCCAGTAGGCCACGGTCCTGGTCGAAAGACGTCAAGCCTTTCAGATAATAGGCGTAGTCGACGTTCGGGTGCTGCGGGTGCAGGCGGATGAAACGCTCGGCAGCAGACTTGGCAGCCTCTGGCTCGGCGTTCTTGTAGTTGGCGTAGATCAGTTCGAGCTGCGCCTGGTCGGCATAGCGACCGAACGGGTAACGCGACTCCAGTGCCTTGAGCTTGCTAGTGGCGGCGGTATAGCTATTGTTGTCCAGGTCGGCCTGCGCCTGCTGGTACAGCTCGGCCTCGCTCAGGTTTTCGTCGACAACTTCCTTCGACGAACAGGCAGCAGTGAGTCCGAGGATGGCGATCAGCAGCAGGTGTTTCACTTGCATGGCGGCTTGCGTCCCTATGACGGCCGCTGTCTTGGGCGTGGCCGTCCTGTTATGATGAGCGCCCCGTTGAATAGCCTCGGGGCAAAAGACGCCGTATTTAACCACAAGCGCGCAGCCGAAACCAAAGGCTGTGCCGACGCCTAGTCTGAGCATGTCCGATAAAATTGAACTTCGCGCAGAGGTGCCGTCCGAATTGGGCGGCCAACGCCTCGATCAAGTCGCCGCACAATTATTCGCTGAGCACTCGCGCTCGCGCCTTTCCGCCTGGATCAAAGACGGCCGCCTGACTGTGGATGGGGCGGTTATCCGCCCGCGAGACATCGTTCATGGTGGCGCCATTCTTGAACTGACTGCCGAGCAGGAAGCTCAGGGCGAATGGATCGCTCAAGACATCGAGCTGGACATCGTCTATGAAGACGACGACATCCTGGTGATCAACAAGCCTGCGGGCCTGGTGGTGCACCCGGCTGCCGGCCATGCTGATGGCACCTTGCTCAATGCCTTGCTGCACCACGTACCGGACATTATCAATGTGCCGCGTGCCGGCATCGTCCATCGCCTGGACAAGGACACCACCGGTCTGATGGTGGTGGCCAAGACCATCCAGGCGCAGACACAGCTGGTCACACAGCTGCAAAGCCGCAGCGTCAGCCGCATCTATGAATGTATCGTGATCGGGGTCGTCACCGCCGGTGGCAAGATCAACGCCCCCATCGGTCGTCACGGCCAGCAGCGCCAGCGCATGGCGGTGATGGAAGGCGGCAAGCAGGCGGTCAGCCATTACCGCGTGCTGGAGCGTTTCCGTTCGCACACCCACGTGCGGGTCAAGCTGGAAACCGGCCGCACCCACCAGATTCGTGTGCACATGTCCCACATCAACTTCCCGTTGGTTGGGGACCAGGCCTATGGCGGGCGCTTCCGTATTCCGCCGGCTGCCAGTGCCACCATGGTCGACGCACTCAAGACGTTCCCGCGCCAGGCCCTGCACGCGCGTTTCCTGGAGTTGGACCATCCGACGACCGGTAAGCGCATGAGCTGGGAATCGCCGTTGCCGGACGACTTTGTCTGGTTGCTGTCGCTGC
>CAYVPI010000105.1:0-18505 GCA_964453495.1 uncultured Pseudomonas sp.
ATACGCATAATAAATCGGCCCCGCCACCACCCCCGGCAGGCCGAATGCCGCCTCGAATATCAGCATCGCCAGCAGCAACTCCCAGGACTTGGCGCTGATTTGCCCACCGACGATCCGGGCGTTGAGGAAGTACTCGACCTTGTGGATAACAATCAGGTAGCCCAACGCTGCCACCGCGACCCAGACCGATATCGACAGGCCGACAATGGTGATCAGGGTGTTGGAGATCAGGTTGCCGATGACCGGCAGCAAGCCGAGCAGGAAGGTCAGCATGATCAGGGTCTTGGTCAGTGGCAGCTTGATGCCGAACATCGGCAACACCACCGCCAGGAACACCCCGGTGAAAAACGTGTTGAGCAGGGAGATCTTGATCTGCGCAAAAACGATGTTGCGAAATGCCTTCACCAGCAACGACAACCGCTCGAACAGTGCCGCGGCCAGCGGTTTGCGCAACTTGGGGTCGGGAATCTGCTGCAGGGCGATGATCGCGCCCAGGATCATGCCGATCAGTAAGGTGACGAACATATGCGCCGCACCCTTGCCCAGCAGTTGCAACTCACCCAGGTGCGATTTCAGCCATTCGCCAATGGCAACGCGAAATTCCGCCGCACTGGCCGGCAAATAGGCGTCGATAAACGGCGGCAACTGCGCCCGCGCCTGGTCCACCAGCAGCATGAACTTATCCAACGAGGCGCCGGGGTTCTCCGCTTCATGCAACAAAAAGCTGATGGCGCTGGCGAACAGTAACGACAAGGTGCTGACCACCAAGGTGCCGAGCAAGGCCACCGCCAGCCAGCGTGCGCGCCGTCCGGCAATCAAATGCTGCAGCTTGGGCGTCAGCATGTTCACCAGCTCGTACACCAGCAGGCCGGCCAACAGGCTTGGCAGCAATTTGAGCGGCAAGACCAGCAACAGCGCCAAAAAAACAATGATCCAACTGGCCAACATGACTTGGCGCGCAGTAAAGATGGGCATACAGCCTCAACGACGAACTACGTGAAAGGATCGGCAGTCTGCCAGCGTTCCGTGGGTACGGCCAGAGGCATTTAACCTCTGGCCGCCGCGTAAAAACGCTACTCCTTTTTCTTCAGGCACGTGCTCATGAATGCGTTGCGTTCATCACCCTTGAGGGCCTTGCTGCTCGCTTCCTTGTTGCACAGCGTCATCTTTTCCTGCTGCGTCACCGGTGCTGCGGGGGTGGCCTTCAGGCAGGTGCTCATGAACGCGTTGCGTTCGTCACCCTTGAGCGCCTTGCTGCTCGCCTCCTTATTGCACAGCGTCATCTTTTCCTGCTGCGTCACCGGTGCTGCGGGGGTGGCCTTCAGGCAGGTGCTCATGAACGCGTTGCGTTCGTCACCCTTGAGCGCCTTGGTGCTGGCTTCCTTGTTGCAGCTGGTCATTTTTTCTTGTTGCGCCGTGGCAGCGAACCCCGGAGTACAAACCAGCAGGCCCAGCACCAGCAGCGGTACACGCAGCATATCCATGGAGTTTTCTCCTCGTTCGCCGCGCTGGCCCGCGCAGCCTCGGACTGAGTGTAGACAAGATTTTTTGCCCGTTTGCCAGCGCTCGGGCCGGCCGATATGCCTGCGTTGTATACCCACACAGACATAGCAGCGGATAATGGCGCCTTATTTTCTCCAGAGTTGTGCACATGCAATATGCGTTTCCGTTATTGGCCATCCTCATCTGGGCGGGCAATACCGTTGTCAACAAAATGGCCGTGGATGCCATCTTCCCGGCTGAAATCGGCTTCTACCGCTGGCTACTGGCGGGTTTGCTGTTCACTCCGTTCATGCTCAAACCAGTAATGGCCAATTGGTCCGCCATCAAACCCAACCTGGGCAAGGTGTTTATCCTCGGCGTTCTGGGCATGGCGGTTTACCAGAGCCTGGCGTACTTCGCGGCCCAGATAACGTCGGCCACCAACATGGGCATCATCCTCTCCCTGATGCCGTTGATGGCATTGGCCCTGGCGATCATCAGCCTGGGTCAGCGCCTCACCGCCGGTGCGTTGTTCGGCGCGTTGGTATCGCTGTTCGGTGTGCTGGTGGTGGTGTCGGCCGGCAGCCCCGCGGCATTGCTTGAACACGGCTTGAACCGTGGCGATGCGATGATGTTGATCGCCACCCTGGCCTATGCGGTGTACAGCACCTTGCTGAAGAAATGGCAGCTGCGCCTTCCGCCCTTGCAACTGCTGTATTTGCAGGTGCTGGTAGCCATTGTCGTGCTGTTGCCGTTGTATTGGTTTTCACCGAAGACGGGCTTGAACACCGGCAATATTGGCCTGGTCCTGTACGCCTGCCTGCTGGCCTCGATGCTTGCGCCCCTGGCCTGGATGCAGGCGGTCAGCCGCCTGGGCCCCAGCCGCACGACACTGTTTTTCAACCTGCTGCCGGTTGTGACGGCGGGGATCGCTGCGCTGGTACTGGACGAAGAGTTGGCCCCCTTCCACCTGTACGGCGGCGCCTTGACCCTGGCTGGCGTGGTGCTGGCCGAACGCTGGAAAATGCCACTGGGCAAAGCGCGCAAGCCTCGCCCGCAAAACGCTCTATAGCCCAGCCGCCTTCAGGCGCGCCGCATGCTCGGTGAACAATCGCACGGGCTCGGCGCCCTCGCCCACCAACCCGAGGGAATGGTTGACGATATCCAGGTGATCGAGCGGGTAGTCATCACCAATCACCTGACCCAGGTGTGAACTGATCCGCCCGACCATGCCGTCGCACTCTTTCTCCCGAATGAAACTGCGGGCATACAGCCGGCAGAAGTAATGGCCTGCATCGAAGCGGTTGGCACCACGTTTGCTGCGCTCGTCCTGGACAATGCCGGACCAGGAGTAGTACCGCACGCCATCGACCTCCTCGGCACCCGGCCCACCCCAAAAAGTCGGTACGCCTTGAGGATACTGACGATTGAACAGCGCCGCGCCATCGAACGTCAGCGATTGGTGCGCAGCCTGCACATCGATGGGCAACAACGGCCCGCGCTGCCCGGTCTCCAACAACCACATGGCCATGGCCAGCAAGCGCAAGCCAAAGGCCAGCAACCGGCCGCACACGGAGTCGGCCGGGTAGTGGCGAGCTTGATAATCCGCCAGTTCAGAGCCGCGATTGGGCCCGGCCACCGAAGTCACCGAGCCTACCCAGTCAGGGCGCTTGGCTGCCACATAACGGGCCGATAACGCACCCTGGCTATGGCCAATCAGGTTGACCTTGTCGGCTCCGGTTTCCCGGCGGATGCGCTCGATGATCGCCAGCAACTGTTCGCCGCGCACTTCGCTGGAGTTGAGCGGCGAGACCTGCACCGCGAAGACCTGGGCACCACCACGCCGCAAGGCCCGAGGAATGCCGAACCAGTAGGGATAAAGCAGCAGGCGAACAAACCCGAGCATGCCGGGCACCAGCACCAGCGGGTAGCGAGTCGAGAGCGCCTGGGTCATGTCGTGCCTTCCCTGATTCGTACGTTGACTGAACACTAGTGGCCGCCCTGCCTGCACACAAGCGCAAGCAATGATCGAACTCCTGCGCCGGTTCGCGGTTCCAAGCTATATCGGGCCGTCAAGGCTCATCGCAGGAGCGAGACCATGCACAAACAAACCCTGGCAGTGCTTTGCGTGTTCACCTTGCTGGCGGGCTGTTCAAGCAAGCCGCAAAACCCCGTCGACTTCGTTACCTACCGCGAGGAACCGTTGGTCAAGCAAGTCGAAGACGGCATGACCATGCAACGCGTCATCGCCATTGGCGGCACGCCGTCGGCCATGATCGATATGCCAAAGGGCGGGATCTGCAATAACTACATTCTCAACCGCGATGGGCACCAGCAGGCCTATTACGTGTTCTTCGATGAAAGCGGCCATGTCGCCAGCAAGGGCTTCATGACCTGCGAGCAATACCAGAACAATAAAACTTCCTGATAGCGCGACTAACCACCCAATAGCCTGGAGATTGTGATGAGCAACGTACAGTTGTCGGATGTGAAAACCCTGCGCGAACGTGCGCGCAAGAATGTCGAGCAAGGCGCGGTTACCGAAGGCTACAACGCCGACCGCCAGGAGATTTTGCGGTTGCTCAATGAGTCGCTGGCTACCGAGCTTGTTTGCGTGCTGCGCTACAAGCGCCATTACTTCATGGCCCAGGGTGTCAAGGCGAGTGTCGCGGCCACCGAGTTTCTCGAGCATGCCAACCAGGAGCAGTCCCATGCCGATCGGCTGGCCGAGCGTATCGTGCAGCTGGGCGGCGAACCGGATTTCGACCCGGATCACCTCTCGCAAAAATCCCATGCCCAATATGTGGAAGGCGATACGCTGAAGGAGATGGTCTACGAGGACCTGGTGGCCGAGCGCATTGCCATCGACAGCTACCGGGAGATCATTGCATTTGTTGGCGAGAAGGACCCGACCACGCGGCGCATCTTCGAGGACATCCTGGCTCAGGAAGAAGAGCATGCCGATGATATGGCGGATTTGCTGGAAGATCTTTGAAGTTTTGATTTGTCTGTAATAGCCTCATCGCGGCGGTCCGGCGATCCGGCAAGCCCGCTCCTACACAGGCGCCGCGCTCCCTTGTAGGAGCGGGCTTGCCAGCGATGAGGCCCTCAAGGTCACCCCGCCTTAGGCACCTTCCCCAACTTGATCTGTTCCAACAACGGCTTGCACTGGTTCGGCTCATTCCCCGCACTAGGCGCCACCAGCGCCAACAACCCAGCCGCGGGCGCCACAACCGCGCCCAAAGCCAATAGACCTGCCCCGCGCAACATCAACGGCACCGCCTTGACCCCCGCATCAGGCTTCTTGAATGAACCGCGAACATAAAGCGGCGAGCGCAGTGACAGCAGCCGAATGCCCTTGGACTCGGGGTTGATGTTCAAGTTGAGCTGTTCGGTGGCAAAGTTCGCCGTGCCATCGATATAGACAATGGCGTTCTCGGTATCAAAGACAAACAAACGGGTGGTCGCCAGGCCGCTCTTGAAGTCGAAGTCGGCCGCTGCACAGTTGATCTTCACATCCTTGTCGCCAAACAGTTGCCCCACCACGTAATTGCCAACGTTGAGTCCGGCAATTTCCATCAACCCGCGGCTGATGGCGCCGTCGTTGATCAGCATCTTCAATTCGCCATCGGCACTGCCCAGCAATGCAGCAACCGAGTTGCCTCGCCCGGTGAGGTCGGCATCGCCGTTGAGTTCGCCAAAGCTGGTTTTCATCGGCTCGAAAGTCGGGAACAACTGCTTGAGCTTGAAGCCACGGGCATTGAGCTTCGCTTGCCCGCGCAACGGCGTGGCGCGACCATCGAGGCGGATCTGTGACTCAAGCTTGCCGCCGGCCACGCCAAAGCGCAGGGGGGTCAGGCTGAGTTGGCCATCGTCGAGCAGCAGATGGGTGTACAGGTCGGTAAAGGGCAGGTCCTTGCTTTGCACGATGCGCTTGCCGGTGAATTCGACGTCGGCATCCATGGTGCGCCAGCGCTCGGTGCGGAACTCTTCCACCGGCAAGACCTTGTCGGCCGGTTGCTTGCTGTCGCCGCCCCGGGCCTTCTGCTTGGCATTGGAGTCGGCACCGATCAAGGGGGCCAGGTCCTCGAACAGCAGTTGGTTGGACACCAGTGCGCCGGTGAGTTTGGGCCGAGGCTGGCTGGCCACATAGGCCAGGTTGCCGTGGATGTCGCTGTTGCCGATCTTGCCGTTGAAGTCCTGGTAATGGAACTCGGCACCGCCGGGCTCATTGAGCTTGGCGACCAGATGACCGTCGGTGTTATAGGCCGGGGTGTCGGGCAAGGTGATACCGGTCAGCGGGTAGAGGTTGCCCAGGCTGGTGCCGGCCAGACGCAAACGCAGATCCAGGGCGCCGAGGTTACGCAGGTCAGTCAGGGTGCCGGCCACGGCGATGGTGGTATCGCCGGCGCGCATGTCCGCCTGCAACGGGAATGGCACCGAAGCATCCTGCAGCGCCAGCAGCCCGCCAATCTTGCCGGTGCCGGATACTGCCTGGCCCTTGTATCGGCCATCAACCTTGAGAGCGAAAGCATAATCCTGGGGCACGCGGCCCGGATCACCGGCCTTTTTTGCAGCACCGCTGCCAACGATATCGCTGAACGGGATCGGCTTGCCCAAGGGATTTATCTGTATGTTCAGACGGGTCTTGAGAGTCTGGTCATCAAATTTCACGTTGCCCTTGTCGAAGCCAACCGCGCCGATATCCAGCACCCATTTCGACGGTTCGGCCTTTTCGTCCTTGGTCGCCAGGTCAAAGGTCCAGTTGGCGCGGCCATCGGCCAGGCGCTGCAAGTCGGCATTGGGTTCGATCAGGTCGACGCGGGGTATCACCACTTGCTGCAACAGCAACGGCAGCGGGGCCAGGCGGAACTCGACGCGCTTGAGCGTCGCCATCTGTTTTTCCTTGGCCCAATCCGGGTTACCCAGCGACAGGTCTTCAGCGACGAAGCGCGGCCAGGGCACCCAGGCCCGCCAGCCGCCCTGGTCGGGCTCCCGGCGCCATAGCACGGCCAGGTTGCCATTGATAGCAAATGGCCGGTGCAAGGTTTCGGAGACTTTTTCGTTAAGGGTGGGCTTGATCCGGTTCCAGTCGAACGTAACGATGATGAACACCGCGACCGCCAACAATAAAAGAAGGCTGGCAAACAGTGAGACGAGGGCTTTCGATGTGCGCGTCATGCACGATACTCCTGAGCACGCTGGCCGAAAAAACCACGGCAGCGAAAAAAGCGGCTATTTCACTGAGACTGACGAATGGTCTACGGGTTTAATTTCTGTGGAAATACCTGGTAAAAACAGACGGCAGCACTCACGAAAACGGCCTTCATTCAGGCCATAACCTTTGATTTAGAGGCCTCGCGGACAACCATCATTTCCATCGATTTTTACCATTACCCTTATGAACTTCTATATCTGAGGTCCAAGCGTAGCATTGACTCCGTAGTCACTTTTCAGCCCTTTACGGAGCACCCACCATGAAACGCCAAATGCTACTGAGCCTGACCCTGTCCCTGCTGGCCGCCAACGCTTTCGCTATTCCCGCTACCGAGCAGAACATTTCTGCCGAAGCCAAGCCGAGCACTGAAGTCTCGCAACCACTGGGTAACCTGGCCGAAGGCGGTTCTGACCGTACCCTGCAACGCGACCGTTTCGCCGAAGGTGGCTCCGACCGCCTGATCGAACAAAATCAACGTATGAGCTAAGCCCTTGCGCCCCTTCGAAAAAGCCCGGTGCCCTGAACCGGGCTTTATTGTTTCAAGCCTGAAATTGGTCGGCTGATGCGTTCGACGCCTGCAAAGTCGATTTGCTAGAGTGCACCGCTGTCCCGATCAGAATTACCTCCCATGCTTGCCCGCGCCGAACAAAAACAACAAACCCGTCATGCCTTGCTCGATGCAGCCCGTCAATTGATGGAGAGCGGTCGCGGCTTTGGCAGCATCAGTTTGCGCGAGGTCGCCCGCACCGCCGGCATCGTCCCTACCGGTTTCTACCGTCATTTTGCCGATATGGACCAACTGGGCCTGGCCCTGGTCAGCGAAGTAGGCGAGACCTTCCGCGAAACCATTCGCCTGGTGCGACGCAATGAACTCGAACTTGGCGGTATCACCGATGCTTCTGTGCGCATCTTCCTCGATGTGGTTGCCGCCAACCGTACCCAGTTTCTGTTTCTTGCCCGTGAGCAATATGGTGGCTCGCTGCCCGTGCGCAAGGCGTTGGCCGCGTTGCGTGAGGGCATCAGCTCGGACCTTGCGGCTGACCTTGCCCTGATGCCCAAGTGGCAACACCTGGATGCCGCAGCGTTGGAGGTCATGGCCGACCTGGTGGTCAAGACGGTGTTTGCCACCTTGCCGGAATTGATCGACCCACCCGTAGAATCCTTGCCTGCTCACTTGAGCCCACAAGCCAAAATCACCCAACAACTGCGGTTCATCTTCGTCGGTGCCAAACATTGGCAAGGTTTGAGCAGCCTGGACTAGCACCGCGCACCAACCTGGCGCGGCGCAATCGCCTTGCGCACCAAAAAATAGCCAATCCTGCCTTTCTGACAGCTGCAGAGAGCTCTTTTGTAGGGCATTTCCGATTGTCACCTCGATTGGCAAGGCACTTGCTCTGCTAAGGCATCGCAATTCGCCGGAAGCCTTGCCATGCTGGTCATACACCATCGAACCGCACCAAAACCTGACTGGTCGGCCGAACTCCACCTGAACTTCGAGGCTCGCAGCAAAAGCCGCCTGCGCTGTTTCAGTGCCGAGGGGGAGGATGTCGGGCTGTTCCTGGAGCGCGGCCAGCCGCCGTTGCATGACGGCGAGTTTCTCCAGGCCGAGGATGGTCGCATCGTCCGGGTTTGCGCCCGCCCTGAGCAGTTACTGCATGTGACCTGCGCCAGCCCATTCGAACTGACCCGCGCTGCCTATCACCTGGGCAATCGTCATGTTGCCCTGCAGGTTGGCGATGGCTGGTTGCGCCTGCTTGATGACTATGTGCTCAAGGCCATGCTCGAGCAGTTGGGTGCTCATACCCAAACCATTGAAGCGCCTTTCCAACCCGAACACGGCGCCTATGGTGGCGGCCACCACCACTCCCGCCACGGCGATGAAGATTTCAACTACCCGCCACGCCTGCATCAGTTCGGCGTGCGTTTATGAATCCTGCGTGGGCCTTGTTGCGCCTGGCCAGCCCACAGTTGCCGATTGGCGGCTACAGCTATTCCCAAGGCCTGGAAATGGCCGTGGAGCAGGACCGCATCACTGACTCGGCAAGCGCTGCCCGCTGGATCGGCGACCAACTGCTGCTCAACCTCGCACGCTTTGAAGCGCCCCTGCTGCTGGCCCATTGCCGAGCGGCCGCCGAGCAGGACTGGGGGCAGCTCATGCAGTTGTGTCAGGAGCACAGGGCCAGCCGCGAAACCCGCGAGCTGTACCAGGAAAGCCGGCAGATGGGTTATTCGCTCAAGCAATTGCTCGAAGGCCTGCCTGAACTCGACGAGCCGGCCCGGCGCTTTCTCGCGCAAACACCTGAGCCGCACCTGGCCCTGGGCTGGGCCCTCGGCGCCCGGGCCTGGCAGATCAGCCCCGGCGATGCGCTGGCTGCCTGGCTGTGGAGCTGGCTGGAAAACCAGCTCGCCGTGCTCATGAAAACTCTGCCTTTGGGTCAGCAAGCCGCCCAGCGCATGACCAGCGAACTGCTGCCATTGCTGCAACAGGCCCAGCAGATCGCCACTCACCTTCCCTCTCAACACGTGGGCAGCGCCGCTTTCGGCCTGTCCCTGGCGAGCATGGCCCACGAACGCCAATACAGCCGCCTGTTCCGTTCCTAGGAGAAACTCGATGAATACTCAGCCATTGCGTGTCGGTATCGGCGGCCCGGTCGGGTCCGGCAAGACGGCCCTGACCCTGGCCCTGTGCCTGGCGCTGCGCGAGCGCTACAACCTGGCCGTGGTCACTAACGACATCTACACCCGTGAAGACGCCGATTTTCTGGTACGCAACCAGGCACTGGCGCCCGAACGCATCATCGGCGTGGAAACCGGTGGCTGCCCGCATACGGCAATCCGCGAAGATGCCTCGATCAACCTGGAGGCTGTAGACCAGTTGAACCGCCGTTTTCCCGGCCTGGACCTGATCCTGGTCGAGTCCGGCGGCGACAACCTGTCGGCGACCTTCAGCCCCGAGCTCTCGGACCTGACCATTTACGTGATCGACGTGTCGGCCGGTGACAAGCTGCCGCGCAAAGGTGGGCCGGGCATCTGCAAATCCGACTTGCTGGTGATCAACAAGATCGACCTGGCACCGTTGGTGGGCGCCTCCCTGGAAATGATGGACGGTGATACCCGGCGCATGCGCGGCGACAAGCCGTTCGTCTTCAGCAACCAGAAAACCGGGCTGGGCCTGGACGCGATCATTGCCTTTATCGAACGCCAGGGCCTGCTCAACGCGGCTTGATCCACTTCACCTTCAAGGAAGCTCTACATGACTCTGAATAAAGCGCTCGCCGCCTTCACCCTGCTGCTGTGCCCGGCCATCGCCTTTGCCCATCCCGGCCATGGCGACAATGGTTTGCTGGCCGGCATTGGCCACCCGCTCGGCGGCCTTGACCACCTGCTGGCCATGCTTGCCGTTGGCTTGTGGGCAGCTCAGCAGCAAGGTGCAGCACATTGGGCCCTGCCGTGCACCTTTGTCGGGACCATGCTGCTGGGTGGTTTGCTGGGCTTTGCCGGGCTTGAGCTGCCGGCATTGGAAAGCGGTATCGCAGCCTCTGTGCTGGCACTGGGGCTGGCCGTGGCGCTGGCGGCGCGGCCGCCGCTTGTCCTGGCGGTGGTTGCAACAGCGTTGTTCGCTGTGTTCCACGGTGTGGCGCATGGGCTTGAGTTGCCGGAGATGACTAGCCCGTGGGCGTATGCGGTTGGGTTTGTGATGGCGACGGCTGTGTTGCATGGAGCTGGATATGCGGTGGTGCGCTGGGTGCCGCAGGTGGCAGTGCGAGTGGCTGGGGTGGCTTCGGCGGCTATTGGGATTTGGTTGTTGGCTGGCTGAAGGGCCTCATCGCGGGCAAGCCCGCTCCTACAAGGACAGCGTGATCCCCTGTAGGAGCTGCGGTGCGGCGATCCGACTTGCCCGCGATCGAGTGCAAAGCACTCGCACTCATCAAGTCCTGATAACATGTCGCACAAACGCCCCAGCCGTGACGAC
Organism: uncultured Pseudomonas sp.; assembly: GCA_964453495.1. Classification (GTDB taxonomy): domain Bacteria; phylum Pseudomonadota; class Gammaproteobacteria; order Pseudomonadales; family Pseudomonadaceae; genus Aquipseudomonas. The sequence continues at coordinate 10,674 of CAYVPI010000105.1, forward strand.
ACTTGCCAATGCCCGACGTTTCCAGCTCCGCCCAGCAGCATGAATTGACCGCCGTGTTCACGGCCGTGCAGCAGCATTTCACGCAAGCGATCGTGCCGCTCTGGCAAGGCCCGGGCTGGAATGTGGAAATGGCCCTGCCCTTCGAGGCCCTGGGCCCCGACAGCAAGCCACTGCCGGTACAGCGCTACCGCGCCATGGCCTGCGCCCGTCAGCTCTTCCTGTTTTCCAGCCGCATCGAGCAACCCGGCGCCCGCGAGCATGCTGGCGCCTTGTTTCGCTCGTTGCAGCGGCACTTCCATGATGCCGAACATGGCGGCTGGTTTTACAGTATCGACGCCCAGGGCAAGCCGCTGGACCGGCGCAAGGACCTGTACACCCACGCCTTCATCGTTTTCGCCTGCGCCCATTACTGGGACAAGGTGCGCGAGCCGCTGGTGGAGTCGGCACTCAATGCCGCACTGAGCGTGGTTGCCGAGCGTTTCGCCATTGACGGTGGGCTGTACGAAGCCACCCTCGACGAAGACTGGTCCCTGCTTGGCAGCGGGCCACTGCAGAACCCGTTGATGCATCTGGCCGAGGCCTTTCTGGCAACCCTGGCAGTTCGCGAAGACGACAAGGTCGAACAAGCACTGCTGTCGTTGACTGATGCCATGCAGGCGCACTTCATCGACCCAGAACACGGCGTCATGCTGGAAAAACCCCGTGGGGCTGTGGATAACTGGTTCGAGCCAGGGCATCAGTTTGAATGGTTCTACCTGCTCGAAACCTCTGCGCTGCTCAAGAACAGCCCGCTGCACCAGTCGCTGAACAGCGCATTCGACTATGCCGAGCGTTGCGGCATCAGCGACCACCGGGTATTGGCCATGCTTAATACCGACGGCAGCGTGCGCGATGCCACCCAACGTATCTGGGCCCAGGCCGAATACCTGCGCGCCCTGGCGCTGCGCTCCGATAGCCAAGTCCAGGTGCTGCAGCAATTGCGCACCCTGCAACGCTACTTTTTGCACAACGGGGGCTGGTATGAGTGCCGTGATACCCAGGGCGCGGTCAGCCGCCAAGACATGCCGTCGACCACGCCCTATCACTTGGCGACCTGCTACATAGGCCTGCAAGCGGCGATATAAAGGCCGCTTTTACTTGCGGTGGATCGAGAAGCCGCTCCAGGCCTGGCTCACCGGCATCAACTCCAGGCTGTTGATATTCACATGGGGCGGTTGGGTCATGACCCAGAAGATCGTCTCGGCGATATCTTCTGGCTGTAACGGCTCGGCGCCTTTATAGGTCGCATCATAACGGGCCTGGTCGCCCCCAAAACGCACCAGCGAGAACTCGCTCTCGCACAAGCCCGGCTCAATGTTGGTCACGCGCACGCCCGTACCTTGCAGGTCACAGCGCAGGCTCAACGAAAACTGGCCGACAAAGGCCTTGGTACCGCCATACACATGGCTGCCAGGGTAAGGATAAGTACCCGCCACCGACCCCACATTGAGAATGCTCGCGCCACGCCCATGGGCGATCAGCCGCGGCAGCAGCAGCCGGGTGCTGTACATCAGGCCCTTGATATTGGTGTCGACCATGGTGTCCCAGTCGTCCAGGTCGCAGTTGGGTGCCGGGTCAGCGCCCAGAGCCAGGCCGGCATTGTTGATAAGGCCGGTGAGCTGGTCGAACTCTACCGGCAAACCTGCAATGGCCTTTTCCATGGCCTTGCGATCACGCACGTCCAGCACCAGGCCGTGTACCCGGGTCTGCTGCGAGAGTTCGGCACACAGGGCATTCAAGCGCTCTTCACGGCGCCCGGTCAGCACCAGCGACCAGCCCGCCTGGGCGAAACGGCGGGCACAGGCTTCGCCAAATCCCGAGGTGGCCCCGGTGATGAATAGGGTAGAAGTCATGATGCTCTCCTTGATTGACTCACCCGAAAGCGAGCCTGGCTAGGTAAACCTCAAGCATGCCCGGCCTGCCGGGCGCCAGCAAGTGCACGCACAGCTGTTCAAAAAACAACCAACCCCTCGAAAGCCCTGATTTACAAGGGCTGTAGCACCTTCTGCTCATGTTATCCACAGTCCGCTCCACAGACTTTGGGGGCAACTCGTTTTGCCCTCAGGCCGCTATCCACAAGGCTTACAGCGATGATAGAGAAGTTTTTTGCTTGACCATTGCGTCGTCCTCATGCACCCGCCCCGATTTGGTGCAACCAAGTGCTACCAGGGCGATGGCGGCAGGCCAGCAACGGCGCTGGCTGCGGGCTTGTTTCCAAGGGTTGCCCACAGAGTTATCCACAGGATTGGAACCCCTGTTTCAGGCGTTTTTACAGCGGATAAAGGAGTTGACAAACCCTGCAACAAGATAACAAAAAGTCGCTGATCAAAAAACAACCACACCCCTGAAGGCCGCGTTTTTAAAGGGCTTCAGCCACATGCACCCATGTTACCCACAGGCACCTCCACAGCAACCGTGGACAACTCAAAAGTTCGACAATCCAGTTACTTGGAACGGCAATTTGCTGTGGTTTAGCGGATAGGCCGAATGCTTTTCCACAAGCATGAAAAGGCCTTCAGTCATCTCTGACGGGTTTAAACGCCCAGGCTGACTACCGGATTGGATCGAGGTGCTATCGACGCTTGCCGGGAATGCATTGAATCAAGGTAATGCCCGGTATCCGAACTCAATTGGGTACCTCCTTACCAAGGAATAATCATGTCAAAGCAAGAACCGTCTGGATGTAAGCCGTTTCAACTGAGCCCACCCTATCTCGAGGAAGCTGACGAGAATGACCATGTAGATCTGTCCCGACTTGGCCAAGCCGATGCGACCCTTGGCGTTTTCGTCGATGGGCAAGTTGTTTCACTCAATGACGTCATCCAACTGGACTGGCTGAGTTATCCAGCCCCAAAAGAACGTCATGAGTTAAGGCTGGTAAAACGGGTTTCCAAACTCAATCGCCCCCTGTTGTTTACCATCCCCAATGAGATAGTGCGCTTGAGCGTGGATGCACAGGCCGATGTCAGCTACACAGTGATCAAGAGCCCCCAACAACTGCATTCCCCGTGGTTGAGGTTGCGCTTCAGCCATCGGGAAACTTCCAAGCTGGGCCCCGCCAACGACAGCAAATGGTTGATACTGGGCGCTCGCGGACAGACTCACGGCTTTGCAGAGCAGAACCGGAGCCGACTGACGTGTATCAGTGAAACTACCCGTGAGCCTGTATCCGTCCATTGGCGCTACGAAGGTGATGCACATGAGGTCTATGCGCATCAGTTCCGCGACTCTGAGCCATGGAGGCTGTTGAAGGTGAGCACGGAGTATCAATCGGACACTTTGCTGCCGTGCAAATTTGCCACTTCCAAATTCGGCAGTACACCCACGGTCGCCCTGAACAATCGCGGGGCGGTGGTTTCCTGGGGCAGTGATGACCTGCGGCCCATTGAAGCTCGTCAGGCGACTGACGGGCTGGCGCTTCATACAAATATCATCGCCAACGCCTTGCTGCACACATGCGGACGGATAACATACTGGCCAACCGCTAATTTTAAAAACCTGGCTCGCCCTGTGATCGATGTAAACGACTGCATCGAGATAGTTTCCAATGCCTATGCGATTGCGGCACTGCGCAGAACAGGCCAGGTTACCGCCTGGGGCCTGGATAATTACGGCGGGTTAGTGCCCAGCGTGATAAACGCCATCCAGGACGCAATTCAGTTGTTCGCCAACGAATTTGCCTTTGCAGTACTGCGCAGTACTGGCCAGATAGCCTGCTGGGGAGAGACTACTTATGGAGGCAGTCTCTCCAATACCGTTAGCCAATTGGATGATGTCATCTCCCTGGCGTATGGCACCCATACTTTCGCGGCCTTGCGCGACAACGGGAAAGTCCATGCCTGGGGTTACCCGCAGAAGGGTGGCTTGGTGCCAGATCACATCCAGCAACTTTCGGACATTGTCAGCGTTACTGGGAACGCCAATGCATTTGCAGTGCAACGCCGAGATGGGCAGATCCTTGCGTGGGGCAATCCGAAGCTGGGTGGGCTTGCGCCAACACTGGCACCTTCAGATGGCAAAATCATCAACACTGTTGGCAACCATACGGCATTTGCCGGTGTTACCGACAAGGGCCGCGTGATCGCTTGGGGTGAAAGCACTGACGGCGGTAAGGTGCCAGAGGACATCGCCAGGCTGAACAATATCGTCCAGGTCACCAGCAGCCAATTTGCCTTCGCTGCTCTATGCAACGACGGAAAAGTTGTGAGTTGGGGCAGAGAAAGTCATTGCTCGGATAAGGTGAACATTCGCAGTCAGCTCAACGACATCTGCGCCGTTTACGGCAACCCCAACGGCTTCACTGCATTGGCCCGAGATGGTCGTGTCATTTGCTGGGGCGACACGCGCCCGGACACCAACCCGGCAGTTCTGTTAACCGGGCAGGTGTCCTACCTGGCCAATGCTGACGAACTGCATAGGCAGCAACTCGCGAGCGCCAGGCAGAAACTGTTCAGTGCGTGACGCCAGGGCGACCCGGACCGGCGTCGCCCCACTCGTTAATGCCCGCCCAGGTAGGCGTTACGCACCTCCTCGTTGACCAGCAGCTCCTGGCCAGTGCCGGTCAGGCGGATCTGCCCGTTAACCATCACATAAGCCCGGTCCGATAGCTTCAGGGCATGGTTGGCGTTCTGCTCGACCAGGAAGATGGTCATGCCGGTCTTGGCCAGCTCACGCAGGGTGCTGAAGATCTGCTTGACCACGATTGGCGCCAGACCAAGGCTCGGCTCGTCGAGTAGCAGCAGCTTGGGTCGGCTCATCAGCGCGCGGGCGATGGCCAGCATTTGTTGCTCGCCCCCGGACATGGTCATGGCCCGTTGATTGCGCCGCTCCTTGAGCCTGGGAAACAGCTCGAACATACGCTGCATGTCTTCGCTGGCGTACTGGTCGCCGATGGGGATGGTGCCCATCAACAGGTTCTCTTCCACCGACATGTCGGGGAACACCCGCCGCCCTTCCGGTGACTGGGCAATGCCGTTGGACGCGATGTAGTGGGACGATTTGTGGGCGATGTCGGTGCCACGGTAGATGATCTTGCCGCTGCTGACCCGTGGCTGGCCGAAGATCGACATCAGCAACGTGGACTTGCCCGCGCCGTTGGAGCCAATCAGCGCAACGGTCTCGCCCTCATTGATGTGCAGAGAAACTTTCTTCAGGGCCTGGATCGGCCCGTAAAACACATCGATCTCTTTCAGTTCGAGGATCGGTTCGCTCATACCAACTCCTCTTCATCCGCGCCCAGGTAGGCGGCAATCACTTTCGGGTCATGGCGGATCTGCTCAGGGCCGCCCTCGGCGATCACGGTGCCGTGGTCCAAAACCACGATATGGTCGGAAATACTCATCACCATGCCCATGTCATGTTCGATCAGCACCACGGTAATGTCGTGGTCGTCGCGCAGGTGACGGATCATCGCGCTCAGGGCTTCGGTTTCCTGCGGGTTGAGACCCGCTGCGGGCTCGTCCAGGCAGATGATCTTGGGCCGTGTGCACATGGCCCGGGCGATCTCCAGGCGCCGCTGCTGCCCGTAGGACAATTCGCCGGCCAACCGGTTGGCGCAGTCCACCAGGTCGACCACTTCGAGCCAGTAGAAGGCATGGTCCAGGGCATCGCTTTCAGCCTTGCGGTAACCCTTGGTATTGAGAACGCCGGCGAACAGGTTGCGGTTTACCCACATATGCTGGGCCACCAGCAGGTTCTCCACCACCGACATTTCCCGGAACAGTCGAATATTCTGGAAGGTACGCGCAAGGCCTGCGCGGTTGATCAAGTGGGTGCCGCCGAACATCTTGTAGTACAGGCGGCTGCCAAAGCGCTTGGGCGAGAAGAAGTCACTCGCGCGAAAGGGCTCGCCCAGCATCTTGATCACGTTAGTGCTGGTACCGCGCACGTTCATTTCGATATGCCCGCCGGTGGCCTTGTAGAAGCCGGTCAGGCAGTTGAATACCGTGGTTTTGCCGGCACCGTTGGGGCCGATCAGGGCAAAGATCGAATTGCGCTTGACCTTCAGGCTGACGTCATTGAGCGCCTTGATGCCACCGAAGTGCATCATCAGATTGTCGACCGAGAGAATGACTTCATCGCTCATGGCGCCACTCCTTTACGTGGGGTCACACCGGCGCGGCTGATACGGATCAGGCCACGAGGTCGCCAGATCATCATCAACACCATCAGGACGCCGAACAATAGAACCCGGTACTCCGAGAAGCTGCGCAACAGTTCCGGTGCCACGGTCAGGACGAACGCTGCGATCACCACCCCGACCGTCGAACCCATGCCCCCCAGCACCACGATGGCCAGGATCAGCGCCGACTCGAAGAAGGTGAACGAAGATGGGTTGACGAACCCCTGGTAGCTGGCGAAGAACACGCCCGCCAAGCCTGCGGTGGAGGCACCCAGGGTAAAGGCCGAAAGCTTGACCAGTACATGGTTCAGGCCCATGGCCCGGCACGCGATTTCGTCTTCACGCAACGCTTCCCAGGCGCGGCCGACCGGCATGCGGGTCAGGCGGTGCTTGATGTAGAGCACTGCCAGCACCACCAGGAACAGGACGATGTAGATGAACAAAAATTTCAGGTTCGGGTTGTAGTCGATGCCAAAGAATTCATGGAAGGGCACCCCACCCTCCTTGGCCCGACGCCCGAACTCCAGGCCCATAAAGGTTGGCGACGGTACCGGCATACCATTCGGCCCGCCGGTGAAGGACAGCCAGTTGTTGAGGATCAGGCGGATGATTTCACCGAAACCCAAGGTCACGATCGCCAGGTAGTCACCATGCATTCGCAACACGGGGAATCCCAATAGACAACCGGCGAGCGCCGCAGCCACGGCGGCCAGCGGCAACACCGTCCAGAAGCCCAGCCCCAGGTATTGATAACCGAGGGCCATGCCGTAGGCGCCGATCGCGTAGAAAGCGACGTAGCCCAGGTCGAGCAGGCCGGCCAGGCCGACCACGATGTTCAACCCCAGCCCCAGCAGTACGTAGATAAGCCCGAGGATGACCACGGTCAGCACGTATTTGTTGGCGAAGAAGGGGAACACGATGGCCATCACGATCAGCAGCGGGATGATCCAGCGCAGCCGCGATTTATAGCCTGGTGGCAACACGTGCACGCCGGAGCCGACGCTCTCGAAGCCTTGCAGCACGTTCAAGCCCTTGGGGGTCTGCAGGAACAGGCTGAGGAAGAAACGCCCGACCATGACAATGCCGACCAGCCATGCCACCCGGGTGGGCTCCATGTTGAAGCTGTAGCCCTGGAGGACCACGCCGACGATGGGGCCGAAGACGATCAGCGAAATCAGGCCGGCAAGGATGGCGTCGATGAAGCTCTTTTTGATATCGATAGTGTTGTTATTGGCAGCAGACATACTTACACCTTCGCCACGTGTGGGCGACCCAACAGGCCTTGGGGACGGAAGATCAGAATCAGCACCAGCAGCGAGAAACTGAACACGTCTTTGTAGTCAGAATTGACCAGACCAGAGAACTGGGACTCGGCAATGCCCAGGATGATCCCGCCCAGCATGGCGCCGGGCAGCGAGCCGATACCCCCCAATACCGCGGCGGTGAACGCCTTGATGCCGATGATGAAGCCGGCATAGAAGTCGAACGTGCCGTAGTTCATGGTGATCAGCACGCCGGCCAGGGCCGCCATCGCTGCACCGATGATGAACACATAGGAAATCACCCGGTCGGTGTTGATCCCCAGGATCGAAGCCATCTTGCGGTCTTGCTGGGTTGCACGGCACATGCGGCCGAGCTTGGTGTACTTGATGATGTAGGTCAGCGCGGCCAT